>JABDGM010000001.1:0-66137 GCA_013286045.1 Planctomycetota bacterium
AAACGGCGGCGCGGGTGGCGGCGTGGCAGCGCAACCCGGCGAGGACGGAGACGTTGCGCACGTAGTAGCCGGCCAATCTGCTTCGCCTGTGCTTGAAACGTTCACCTATTCGATTAGTTGGGGCGACAGCTCGTCGATTCAAACCGGCGCGGCGACGATTGATACGCCGGGGGTGAATATCGGCGACATCGTGCGCGGTTCGTTCGACGGCTCGCACACGTATGCGGATAACGGCGCGTACACGGTGACGATCACGGTCACGGACAGCCATGGCGGGAGCGACACGAAGACGACCACGCTGAACGTTGCAAACGTCGCGCCATCGCTGCCGCTGAGCGGTGCTTCAAGCGTGAATGAGGGGTCGACCTATACGCTCAATCTGTCGTCGAGCGATCCGGGGACAGACACGATTACTCAGTGGACCATCAACTGGGGCGATGGCCCGGCGCAAATTGTGCCTGGCAACCCGAGCAGCGTAACGCACGTTTATGCCGATGGTCCGAATAATTACACGATCAGCGCGACCGCAACGGATGAGGATGGCACGTACGTAGCGAACAACACGCAGGCGGTTGCGGTGCTGAACGTGGCGCCAACGCTGGCGATTAGCGGCACAGCAGATGTGAATGAAGGCTCGTCTTACACTTTGAACTTGTCCGCAACGGGAGATCCGGGACAGGACACGATCAACCATTGGACGATCAACTGGGGCGATACGACCGAGACCGTAAGTGGGAATCCGTCGAGCGTCACGCACACATATGCCGACGGCGATGCGAGCTACGCGATTAGTGCTACAGCGACCGACGAAGATGGTACCTACGCCGCCGGCAATACGGTGGCGGTAGCGGTTCATAACGTGGCGCCGACGCTGGCCATCAGTGGCGGTTCGAGCGTGAATGAAGGATCGAGCTATACGCTCAATCTTTCGTCGAGCGATCCGGGTGCGGACACGATCAGCCAATGGATGATCAACTGGGGCGATGCGACCGAGACGGTAAGCGGTAATCCTTCCAGCGTTACGCACACTTATGCGGACGGTACGGCGAATTACACGATCAGCGCTACGGCGACCGACGAGGACGGGACCTATTCGGCTGGCAACACGGTCGCCGTTTCGGTTCTGAACGTGGCGCCTACGTTGGCGATTAGTGGAGCGACAACGGCTAATGAAGGCTCGGTTTATACGCTGAGCTTGTCATCGAGCGACCCGGGTGCCGATACGATTTCGCAGTGGACGATCAACTGGGGCGATGGCGCGCCGCAAACCGTTAGTGGCAATCCCAGCAGTATTACCCACGTATACGCGGATGGGCCAAACAGTTTCACGATTAGTGCAACGGCGACCGACGAGGACGGTACTTACTCGGCTGGTAATACCGTCGCTGTGGCAGTCAATAACGTGGCACCGACGCTGGTGATTGGCGGGGCGGCCGACGTCGATGAGGGATCGGTATACACGCTGAGCTTGTCATCGAGTGATCCCGGTGCGGATACGATTTCGAAGTGGACTATTAACTGGGGCGATGGCGCGCCACAAATCATCGCCGGCAATCCAGCTGGCGTGACGCATACGTACGCGGATGGCGACGCCAGCTACACGATCAGTGCGACGGCAACCGATGAAGACGGCACATACTCGGCAAACAGCGTCGCTGTCGCGGTGCACAATGTTGCGCCCACACTCGCGCTGAGCGGGGCAGCGGACACGAATGAAGGTTCGGTCTACACGCTCGGTTTGTCTTCGAGCGACCCGGGTGCGGATACCATCACACAATGGACGATTAACTGGGGCGATACGACCGAGACGGTGACCGGCAATCCGGCGAGTGTGACGCACACCTACGCCGATGGTGATGCGAGCTACACGATTAGCGCGACGGCGACCGATGAAGACGGCACGTTTGCGGCAGGCAACACGGTAGCCGTGACCGTTCATAACGTCGCGCCCACGCTCGCGATTAGCGGCGCGGCGAGCGTCGACGAAGGGTCCGCCTACACGTTGAGTTTGACGTCGTCGGATCCAGGGGCGGACACGATCAGCCAGTGGATCATCAACTGGGGCGATGCGACCGAGACGGTGACCGGTAATCCGGCGAGCGTCACGCACACGTACGCCGACGGGACGGCGAACTACGCTATTAGCGCTACGGCGACCGATGAGGATGGCACGTTTGCGGCAGGCAATACGGTGGCGGTGACGGTGAACGACGTCGCGCCGACGCTCGCCATCAGCGGGGCGGCGGATGTGAATGAAGGGTCGAGCTACACGCTCGGCCTGAGTTCGTCCGACCCGGGCTCGGATACGATTAGCCAGTGGACGATTAACTGGGGCGATGCGACCGAAACCGTGACCGGCAATCCGGCGAGCATCACGCACACTTACGCGGATGGCGACGCCAGCCATACGATTAGCGCGACGGCGACGAACGAGGACGGAACGTTCGCGGCCGGGAATTCGGTTGGGGTAAGCGTTCACAATGTTGCGCCAACGCTGGCGATCAGCGGGGCGGCAAGCACAAACGAAGGTTCGGTGTACACGCTGGGCCTCAGCTCGACGGATCCGGGTGCCGATACCATTTCGCAATGGACGATCAATTGGGGCGACGGGATCGAAACGGTGTCGGGTAATCCGAGCAGCGTTTCGCACACGTATGCCGACGGAAGCGCGAATTACACGATCAGCGCCACTGCGACGGATGAAGATGGCAGCTATACGGTTGGCAATACCGTGGCGGTGACTGTCAACAATGTCGCGCCCACGTTGGCGATTAGCGGTGCTGCGAGCGTCAGTGAAGGGTCGAGCTATACGCTTAACCTCTCGTCGTCGGATCCAGGTGCCGACACGATCTCGCAGTGGACGATTAACTGGGGCGATGCGACCGAGACCGTGAGCGGCAACCCGGCGAGTGTTTCGCACACTTATGCGGACGGCACGGCGAATTACACGATCAGCGCGACGGCGACGGATGAGGACGGCTCGTACGCCGCTGGCAATACGGTAGCGGTGACGGTAAACAATGTCGCGCCAACGCTAGCGATCAGCGGAGCAGCGAGCGTAAATGAAGGATCCGGCTACACGCTCAATCTGTCGTCGAGCGATCCGGGTGCCGATTCGATCAGCCAGTGGACGATCAACTGGGGCGATGCCACAGAAACCGTGAGCGGCAATCCGGCGAGTGTTTCTCACACGTACGCGGACGGCACGTCGAATTACACGATTAACGCCACGGCCACGGATGAAGACGGAACGTATTCAGCCGGGAATACGGTGGCGGTGACGGTTAGTAACGTCGCGCCGTCGTTGGCAGTCAGTGGCGGTTCGAGCGTCAACGAAGGGTCGGCGTATACGTTGAGCCTGTCGTCGTCGGATCCAGGCGCCGACACGATTAGCCAGTGGACCGTCAACTGGGGCGATGCCACAGAAACCGTGAGCGGTAATCCGTCGAGCGTTTCGCACACTTACGCGGACGGCACGGCGAATTACACGATCAGCGCTACGGCGACGGATGAAGACGGAACGTATTCAGCCGGGAATACGGTGGCGGTGACGGTTAGTAACGTCGCGCCGTCGTTGGCAGTCAGTGGCGGTTCGAGCGTCAATGAAGGGTCGGCGTATACGCTGAGTCTTTCGTCGTCGGATCCAGGTGCGGACACGATTAGCCAGTGGACGATCAACTGGGGCGATGCGACTCAGATCGTGAGCGGCAACCCGGCGAGCGTTACGCATACGTATGCAGATGGGACGGCGAATTACACGATAAGCGCGACAGCCACGGATGAGGATGGCACGTACGCCGCCGGAAATACGGTGGCGGTGACCGTTAACAATGTGGCTCCCACGGTGGCGATCAGTGGTGCTGCGAGCGTAAACGAGGGTTCGAGCTACACACTCGCTCTTTCGTCGAATGATCCCGGCGCGGATACGATCAGCCAGTGGACGATTAACTGGGGCGATAGCACACAGATTGTCAGCGGGCATCCTGCGAGCGTTTCCCACACGTATGCAGATGGTACCGCGAATTACACGATCAGCGCGACGGCGACGGATGAAGACGGCACGTATGCGGCCGGCAATACGGTGGCGGTGACTGTTAACAACGTCGCGCCGTCGCTGGCGATCAGCGGCGCGGCGAGTGTGAACGAAGGGTCGACGTACACGTTGGGCCTTTCCTCGAGCGATCCGGGTGCGGATACGATTTCGCGGTGGACGATTAACTGGGGCGATAGCACACAGGTTGTCAGCGGCCACCCTGCGAGTGTTTCGCACACGTATGCCGACGGCACCGCGAACTACACGATCAGTGCTACGGCCACGGATGAGGACGGTTCGTACGCCGCTGGGAATACCGTGGCGGTGACGGTCAACAACGTCGCACCGACGCTTGCGATCATCGGTGCTGCGAGTGTTAACGAAGGGTCGAGCTATACCTTGAGCCTTTCGTCGAGCGATCCTGGCGCGGACACGATTAGCCAGTGGACGATTAATTGGGGTGACTCGACGCAGGTCGTAAGCGGGCATCCTGCAAGTGTTTCCCACACGTACGCGGATGGCACGACGAATTACACGATTAGTGCTACGGCTACGGATGAAGATGGCACGTACGCCGCGGGAAATACGGTGGCAGTAACGGTGAACAACGTCGCGCCGACGCTGGCAATCAGTGGTGGGGCGAGTGTTAACGAGGGGTCGAGCTACACGCTCAATCTGTCGTCGAGCGATCCGGGTGCCGACACCATCAGCCAGTGGACGATTAACTGGGGCGACGGCACCCAGATCGTCAGCGGCCATCCAAGCAGCGTTACGCACGTGTATGCCGACGGCATCAATCACTACATGATTAGTGCCACGGCGACCGATGAAGACGGTACGTATGCGGCCGGTAACACGGTGGCCGTGACGGTTAACAACGTCGCGCCGACGTTGGCGATCAGCGGCGGAGCGAGTGTTAACGAGGGTTCGAGTTACACTTTGAGCTTATCGTCGTCGGATCCGGGCGCCGATACGATCAGCCAGTGGACTATCAACTGGGGCGATGGCACGCAGGTTGTCAGCGGTCATCCGAGCAGCGTTACACACGTGTATGCGGATGGCATCAATCACTACACGATCAGCGCCACTGCGACGGACGAGGACGGCACGTATGCGGCTGGTAACACCGTTGCGGTGACGGTCAATAACGTCGCTCCGACGTTGGCAACCAGTGGGTCGGCGAGCGTGAATGAAGGTTCGACGTATACATTGAACCTTTCATCGAGTGATCCAGGGGCCGACACGATTAGCCAGTGGACGATCAACTGGGGCGACGGCACGCAAGTCGTTAGCGGACACCCAAGCACTGTTACGCACGTGTATGCCGACGGGAACTCGACGTCGCACTATACGATTAGTGCGACCGCCACGGACGAAGATGGCACGTATGCGGCCGGGAATACGGTGGCAGTGAACGTTAACAATGTCGCGCCGACGGTTAACCCCGGCGGGCCTTACCAGACGTTCGACGATACGCCGATTGTGCTCACGGCGACGGCAACTGATCCGGCTGGCGCGGCCGATCCGCTCACTTACCAGTGGGACTTGGACGGCGACGGTATCTATGGCGAAACCGGCACGGCCGCCACGCGCGGCAATGAGGTCGGGTCGAGTGTCACTTACAATCCAAGTGGGCAGGGTAACACGACGCAGACCGTCAAGGTAAAGGCGAACGACGGCGATGGCGGTATAACCACCGCGAACACCACGGTCCAAGTGCTGGGCACGGGCACGCTGCAAATCGGCGGCACGCTGTACATCGTCGGCTCGAATTCGAGCGACATCGTGGCCATTACGATGTCTGGCAACCAAATCATGGTACTGGCGACGTTCAATTCCAATAACCCGATGTACTTCAATGCGTCGACGATTACGGACATCCAAGTCAAGATGCGCGGCGGCAGCGACATTGTGGTCACCACGTCGAACGTCACGAAGACGATGACGATTGATGGCGGCGATGGCAATGACCTGCTCACCGGCGGCGGCGGGCGGAACGTCATCCTCGGCGGCAATGGGAATGACATTCTTTATGGGGCAGCGGGCGATGATATTCTGCTCGGCGGCGCTGGGAATGATGATCTGCTCGGCGGCGATGGGAACGACGTTCTAGTCGGCGGCGATGGAAACGACATTCTGGACGGCGGCAACGGCCGCGATGTGCTCATCGGCAGCCAGGATGACGATTGCCTCGACGGCGGCAACGACGACGACGTTCTGATTGGCGGCGTCACGATTCACGACAATGACGTGGCCGCGCTGGATGCGATCATGACGATTTGGGGTTCGTCCGCGTCGTTTGATTCGCGGGTTTCCACGCTGACGGGCTCCGGCGGGTTATTGCAGCCGGGCATCGCGGTGTTTGATGACCACGATAACGATACGCTGGTGGGTAATGCGGGTCGCGATTTGTACTTCGCCGATACTAACCCGTGGGATGGTGCGGTTGATTCGGTCACGTTGCAGAACTTGCAAGATCGGTTGATCGCTGTGACTTAATCGCGATTGATCTTCGCCCCCCGCAGTTTCGTCTCGCGGATCGAGACGAGTACAAAAAAGAAGCCGCCTGACTGAGAGGGCTCAGTCAGGCGGCGTTTCGCGGAGGCATTGAGAGTTAGAGATTTAAGGGAATTTGTTTCATAGGCATCGTCTCTTGATTGTTGGTCTCTCGTCTCAAGTTAGTTGTTCGAGGCAACTTGCTCGGTCGAGCTGATTTCCACGGCGGTGCGGGAAGCGACCGAGCCATCAGCCCGGACGATTTCCAAGTCGGCGTCTGTCGAGCCGGCTTGGTCGGCCTTTGGCAGGCTGACCTTCACCGCGTTCGCGGTCCACTGGGCAATCGCGATCTTCAGGACGCCTTGACCGATTCGCAGGCGAGCCGAACCTGGCTTACCACCGAAGTTCTGGCCGTCGACGAGCAGCGTGCTGCCAGCGGGCACCTTGGTGCGAGCCACTTCTTGGTCATCGTTGCCAGCCGGCGTGGTGAACGAGGCGGGCTTGATCGAGACCGTGCTGGTCGCTGCAGTGCTGTCGGTGTCGGCAGGAACTGAAGTCGTGCTCGTTGCAGGGCCAGCGAGCGAGTCGGCAGCCGGTGCACTCGATTGGCTGAGCGTGCCGTCGGCTGCGATCGAGGGCAGGGTCAACTGCTGGCCTGGGGTCAGGGCTGCGTCATCAGACATGCCGTTGAACTGGGCGATCGCATTGGCCTTCGCACTGGTACCGTATTCCTTCAGCGAGACCGTGTAGAACGAGTCGCCGGGGAGGGTGTTGTAGCTGCTGTGGAAGGGTTCGAAAGCCTGGCCAGCGTTTGAGGTTTGGTCGGTCACAGGAGCACCGTCGCCGCCCGCGATTGGGCCTTGGCCGCCAGCAACCGGGGCACCGCCATCAGCAACCGGAGCACCTTGGCCGTCGGCAACCGGGGCACCTTGATCGCCGTAGACCGGAGCTACCGAATCAGCGTAAGGAGCCGATTGGTCGCCGCAGGAGTATTCGCAGTAGCAGGGCTCGCAGTACGATTCGCAGTACGAGGGGCTGTAGCAACCGTAATCGGAGTAGCAGCAATCACTTGGGCAGCAGAAGGTCGAGCAGAAGAAGTCGGAGAAGCAACCGTGATCGTGATGACCGTGCTTACCGCTGCTGTCGTGCTTGCCGTTCTTGCCACCGTTGTTGCTCGCCATCTTGTTGGATTGCTTGTTACCGTTCGAGCTGTTGCTGTTCTTGGAGCCGTTGCCATTCTTGTTATTGCTCGCGGTGTTGTTGGATTGCTTGTTGCCTTTGTTTGAACCCGACTGCTTGCTTCCGTTCGTGCTCGCGGTCTTGTTACCAGTCTTATTTCCAGCCGACGAGGTCGTGCCAGTGTGATTGCTGCCAGAGGTGCCGGTCAGCGTGCCGGAGGTCTTCTTGGCACCGTTGCTGCCAGGCTTGCTGGTGCCGGCGGTCTTGGCTGTGGTTGAGCCGGTCTTGTGACTCGAGCTAGTCTTGCTTCCGTTGCCGGAGCTCGAGTGGCTGCTCAATTTGCTGCCGCTGGAGCTGGAGTGGCCGCTACCAGAGCTCATCTTCGAGCCGCCGCTGGAGTGGCTGCTGATGCTGCCGGACGAATGGCTGCCGCCACCGCTGGAATGGCTACCGCCGCCACCGAAGCCTTTGGCAAAAGCGGAATCGCCAACAACGAGGCTGGCGACTGTTGCGAGGATCGCAATCGTGTTGAGGGTTGAGGTTTTCATCGTTCTTACTCCCGGAAAAAGTGTTTTAATGCGTTTTGAGGGGGCGATTTTGCCCTTTTCCACCCTCTCTTACGGGCGGCGGAGGAACCGTTACAGCCGGCCGCGGGTTTTTCCGGATTTCTGCGATAATCGCCGGGAAATGCAGGTTTTCCGGCTGCAGGCTTGAAAAAAGAAGCCGCCTGGCGGATATGAACCCGGCCGGGCGGCTTTCGTGGCGGTTTCGGCGTTCGCGTGGAGGGAAGGGGAGGCCGCGGAAACGGCTTATTTTGCCAACGCCACCCGGGGAGCCGCGATCAGCTCGATGCTGGTTTTCGAGGCGGCCGTGCCATCCGCTCGCATGATCAGGAGGTCGGCCGTGGAGGCTGCGGCAAGCTGGAGCTGCGGGAGGCGAACCTTGATGGCACTAGCGGTCCATTCCAGGACGTCCACCGTCACTGGGGCGTTGCCAATGCGCAGCTGGGCGGTTCCGGCCTGGTCGCCGAATTGTGCGGCGTCAACAAGTAGCGTGCTTCCCACGGCAATCCTTGATAACGAGGCTGCGGGGGTCGGGTTTACAATCGGAGCCGGCGCCGTCTTGGCCAAAGTGTTGGTCGTGCCTGCGAGCTGGCCCGGAAAATCGCTTCCAGACGCGGTGGGGAAGCCCGAGGTACTCGTTGTCGGGAAAGTCGACGTTCCGTTGTTCGAGCAGCCGGGAGAGCCGCTAGCGGTAGTGGATTGCTGCGGCGAGTCGGCCGCTGGGGCTCGCGATTGAGAAAGCTGGCCATGCGCGCCGATCGAGGGCAACGCCAAGACCTGATTCAAACGGAGGGCTTGAGATTCGGGGAAGCGATTGAAGCGGGCAATGAATTTGGCGTTGTCGCTCGTACCGTATTCCTTGAGCGAAATAACGGGGAGCGAATCGCCGGGGAGCACGACGTAAGTGCTGTGGAAGGGTTCGAAGCGACGCTGATCGCGTGACTTGCCGCCTGAGTTCAGCACCTTCAGCCGGCCGTTGCCGGCGTTTTTGAGATTATCGGTATTGTCGTTTTTAGCGGCTGCAACGCCGGCAAATAAAATGGTTGCTGCGAAGGCGGCAGACCATGTGAGGTTAAAGAATTTCACAAATTGTCTCCTACATGCAATTAAAAAATTGGGCACAGCGCCCACCATCTCTTGTCTCCTACGGCGATACGGCGAGCTGTTTCGGTGGGGGAACAAATTGGCAGACTGGGCATCAGCAACGTTACGAGGTTGAGGGAAAAGAATGGGGCATTTGGGGAGACGGCCAGAAATTCGTGGTTATCTATCGACCCAAAGGAAATGGCCGCAAATAGCCTGGATCCCCCATGCCGGGCTGAGTGGGCGCGAGGTTAGAATAGGCTCGAGAAGGGGGCGGTTCCGTCCAGCGACAAAAACGTGAATCGCTTTAGGCGAAAAGGGAAACGGCGCAATGGAAGAAGACGATTTGCACATTAGCCGCATAAATACTGCCTGGTCGATGGTCCGCGAGGCCCACGGCGACCACACGGCAGTTCAATCGGCCCAGCAGCGGCTGTTGGAGCGGTATGGCGGCGCGGTGCGCAAATACGCGCTGTCGGCGTTACGGAACGAAGACGCCGCGGAGGATGTGTTCCAAGAGTTCGCCCTGAAGTTCGTGCGCGGGGATTTTGGGAACGCAGACCCCGAGCGGGGGCGTTTTCGGGCGTTTGTGAAGACGGTCGTTTACCGGCTGATCGTCGACTATCAGCGGCGAGTGAAAAAGCTGGGGCGAGAAGGGGCGATGCACTCGAACATCGCAGAGCCCGCCGATTCCGAAGACACAAAGAACGACGACGAAGCCTTTCGCACCAGTTGGCGCGACGAACTGCTCGCCCGGTGCTGGCAGCGATTGGAGGCGGATGAACGGAAGTCGGGCAAGCCGTATTACACCGTTTTGCGATACCGGGTGGCGCACCCCGATTTGCGATCCCCCGAGCTGGCGGAGGGTTTGACGAAGGAGTTGGGGAAGCCTATCAACGCGGGTGCGGTACGCGTGCTGCTGCATCGTTCGCGCGATTTATTCGCTGAAATGTTGCTGGATGAAGTCAGCGAGTCACTTTCCGACAGCTCGCTGGACGAGGCGGAGCAAGAACTGATCGATTTAGAACTGCACGAGTATTGTCGGCCGGCCCTCGACAAGCGGCGCGAGAAGGAAAAGTAGACGCCTTTCGAAATTGTTTGTCAGAGATCACAGAGCACACTGAGGGGCGTTCGGTGCGTTCTTGGCTATCGATCTTTTCGTGATCTGTTTACTCGGTGATTGACGAGTTATGCCAGACGAAAAGACTTCACGAAAAGAGTCGACGATCCGAGAACCGAATGCGGAGCCGGGCAAGGCGGAAGCGTCGGATACGGAATTCAGGACGTCGGCCGTGACGGAGCGCGCATCCGACGTCGTGCCGGGCGGTTCGTTTTCAGATGTGCGGCTGTCGGACTCGGTTTCCGACGTGCAGTTGGCCGACTCGGCGGATGTGTCTGACGTCGAGCTTGCGGCGTCGCAAACTGGGGCTGCTCCCAGTTTTCGCATGCCGGCGCCACCGCCGATCTCGCCGGGCGGACCGCCGAAGGCCGCGCCTCCCGCAGCCAAGCGGGAGCAAGGGCCGCTGGCACTGTTGCCGGGCGCTAAGACTAACGATTTCGAGATCGTGCGGCTGCTTGGCCGGGGTGCGTTTGGGCAGGTGTACTTGGCACGGCAGATCACGCTCGATCGGCTCGTAGCGCTGAAGATATCGGCCAATCGCGGCAGCGAAGGGCGGACGATGGCCCGGCTCGAACACCAGCACATCGTGCAGGTGTTTTCGGAGACGGTCGACCCGGATTTCGATCAGCGTTTGCTGTGCATGCAGTTGGTGCCCGGCATGGGCTTGGACAAGCTCATCGGCATGCTGCACACCAGGCAGGCGGTGGGTGCCATTAGTAAGGACCAAGAGCCGGCGAAATCGGAATCAGCAGATACGACCGCCGCGCCGTCGGCGCCGGCACCATGGACTGGCGCTGAGCTTCTGGAGATTATCGACCAATCGGGGCCGTTGCCGACGGCGCTCGATCCCTCGGCGCTGCATGATCGCGAAGCGCTCAGCAAGATGGATGCGATCGAAGCGACCGCCTGGTTCGGCGCGCGGTTGGCCGAGGCACTGGATTTCGCGCATGGGCACGGCGTACTGCATCGCGATATCAAGCCGGCCAATATTTTGGTGAATCCTTACGGTCGCCCGATGCTGGCGGATTTCAACATTTCGTCGCAGCCGGTGGGGAGTGAGGTGAGCGGCGAAGAGATGTTCGGCGGCACGTTTGCTTACATGTCGCCGGAACATTTGGACGCATTTAATCCGGGCGACCCGACGGGGCATGAAGCGGTGACGGCGAAATCCGACATGTATTCATTGGGACTGGTGCTTCAGCAGCTGCTCGAAGGACGAGTAAGTTTTCCGAAGTTCGATCGGAAGGCGAAGATGTCTGACACGCTGCGGACGATGGCGGACGAGCGCCGTCGCGCGGCACCGGTGTGCAAGACGCAGATTCCTAGCGCGCGGATGACATTGGAGCGTACTCTTTGCCGGTGCTTAGAACCGAATCCGGACGACCGATTTGAAAGTGGTGCTGAATTGGCGGCACAGTTGGACGGTTGCCGCCATCTGCGCGAAGCGGAATTGCGACTACCCAAGTTGTCGGCAACGTTTGCCCCGCTGGTGAAACATCCTTTTTTGTGGCTCGTGATCCTCGTAATTCTTCCCCAGATTGCGGGAAGTATTTTCAATATCACGTACAACATGACCCAGATCGTCAAAGAGCTAGACGATCAGCAACAAGCGGCGTTTTGGAAACTGGTCAATATCTACAACGCCATCGTTTATCCGATCGCGGTGATTGTATTCGTGATCGTCGTGCGACGCGTAGTCGGCAGTTGGAAATCGCTTAAAACGGGAGAGCCGCTGCCGCCCGGCGAGATCGAAGTAGTGCGGCGTAAAGTATTGCGTCTGCCGCGCTGGATTGCGGGACTTTCGGCGTTCGGCTGGTTTCCGGGTGGATTTCTCTTTCCGCTCGCGATTGCAGTTATGGCGCCCGTCATTCAACTGGATGCTGCGGCGCACTTTCTGGTTTCATTTCTGTTGTCTGGTCTTATCGCCCTGGCGTACTCGATGTGCGGAGTGGAGTTCATCGTGCTTCGATGCTTGTACCCTGCATTGTGGCGGGATACGAAGAACTTCTCCGAAATTGCGCAGCAAGAGCTTCGACCGGTATACAAGCAGTTGAACCGCATCGAGCTGCTGGCGGTCTTGGTGCCGCTGGTCGGTGCGATCGTATTTCTGATGCTTGGCAAGATGCACGTTGGGACTGCGAACGCAGCCGACAACGCCGCCGCAGAAACCGTCTTTCGATCCATGGGGGCCGCGCTGATTGTGCTTGGCGTACTCGGTATCGACATCACGAGGGCAGTCACGAACCACTTGGCGAGCGTCGTCAGGGCGCTAACGAACGCTAAGGATTAGGGCCGGACGGTGTCTTAAATTTGGGACGCAACGGTCTGGTCAACCCAAGCAGTCAAATCGTCGAAATAGCGGCTGGGATCGCGTTCGAACTCAAGCGTGTGGGCCGCGTTGCCGTATTCGATCAGCATCTTGTGGCGGCTTGGGATGCGGGCGAAATAGTCTCGCGTGGGCGGATTGTCCACGATTCGATCCTGGCCGGCAAGAACGAGAAGTGTTGGCAGGTGAAGGAACGTGGCCGAGTCGCGAGCATAGCGCGTGAGTTTGCGATCCTCCTGGGCGAACCGCCAAGTGACTTTGCGGAGCGCGAGTGGATCGGTGGCGATGAAATCGCGCCATTTGGGCGAATCGGTGAACAATTCGGGGCGCTGGAGCGGGATTGTCACGCGGCGCTGTTGGAGTCGTGCGGGTGCGGGAGCTGCGAGTAACAGTCTCTTCAGTGGCCCGGGCATGTAGGGGGAGTAAATGCCGGGGCAGATGAGCGCGACACCTGCGAGCAGGCCTGGGTAAGTCCGCGCGATGGCGGCGGCCAGTTTTCCGCCCCAGCTAATTCCGCAGAGGATCGTGGGGAGCGTGGGGTCGATGAACGCGGCGACGTCGTCGATCCAAGTGCGCCAGTTGTCGACGTCAGCAACTTGATCGCCGTTGAGGCCGGAGCCGCGGCGGTCGAGGAACGCGACGTCGAAACCGGCAGCGGCCAGGAACTCGGCCGACTGATCGTACCAACCACCGTGGCTGGTGATGCCATGCAAAAACACGACACGTGCGGCGGGTTTTGCTGGCGCTTTCCATTTGCGCACAGCCAAACGCTGGCCGCCACTGGCGGAATAGAACTCGATACGGGGAGGGGAAACAGACACGGAGTAGGCGCGGCGGGGATAGCGGCGAGTGAAGCGAGGCGGGCTATATCAATTTTAGCACCGGAAACGACCACTTGCTTGGCAATAGGCGGTATTGGCTATAAGCGGGGGAAACGTGCGGTGGCGCCGTTTAGCCGAGCCTGAATTCCTGCGTTGCCCGAGTTTGCTCGCGGAGCACCGATTCGTTCACGGTAATCCCTAGTCCCGGCTTCGTGATGGGACGAGCGCGACCGCCGTAGCCGAACGTCAAATCCTCGTTCGTCAGCAAGCGGCTGAAAAGATACCGATCGTAGGAACCTTCGAGATAGCGGATATTGGCGATGCGATGGGCCCAATGCCGGCCCGCGGCCGACAAGATTCCCGACTCGCCGGGGTGACATCCGAGTTGATATCCGAGGCCGGCCGCTTGTGCCGTGGCCGCCAAGCGGGCGCTGTTCAGGAGCCCGCCGCACTTCGAAAGGCGGATGTTGAATAGATCGCACGTTTTATTGGCGATGGCGGCGTTGGCATCCACGATGCTGGTAAGCGATTCATCGAGCATGATTGGGACTGCGATCTGGCTGCGCAAATCGGCAAGCCGCGCGACTTCGGCGTGGGGCAGTGGCTGTTCGATGCAGCTGATGTGGTAGCGCAACAGCGGCTCGAATTTGGCGATTAGACTATCGGCGTGCCACGCTTCATTGGCGTCCAAATGCAGGTCCATTCGTGGGCCGATCCAACGGCGAATCGTACGGAGGCGAGTTGCGTCGTCATCACCGGGGGCGCCAACTTTTACCTTGCAATCCGCGAAACCATAGACGCGGCGAATAAACGCCTTACGTGCTAACTTTCGGTTACCGGCGTCGATGACGACGCCATAGCGCATCACGTCGTTCTTGGTCGTAATCTGCCGGGCGACGTCGAAATGGTCGAAGATCGCGCTCACAGGCTCGGAGAAAACGCGGCCGTACGCATCCAAAATGCTTAGCTCGACCGCGCATCGGAGGGCGTTGCCATGACAGCTTCGCCGGTCGTCGCCGACTGTGGCGGGTTGAAAGTTCTCACACAGCTTGATGACTTCCGACCAATTACTGCACTCGGCCGAAAGCTGCTGTGCGAGTGGCGTTTGAGCGAGTTGCGCCAGACAACCTTCTGGAGTTTCGCCAGTGACGTAGCTCCGTGGAACACCTTCGCCCCAACCGGTCGTGCCGTCCCTCAATTCGCAACGAACGATTACGTTGTCGCTGTCGTGTCGAGTTGCGGAAGCGTGCGCAAAGGATCGCTTCAGCGGCAAGCGGACGACATGCGCCGTGAGTCGTCGGATGCGCATGGGTTAACTCAGACTTGTCAGCGGGGCTTCTCCAGCGCCAGGGCGAACGCGCGGTGCACTATCGCCCAACGGTACCGCCAGCCATTACTTGGGGCGCGGAGAACGCGGCTGAATTGGAAGCGGGGCTCATGACGCGATCCGCGAATTCAAGATCCTGCACGAGGTAAATGTGCTTGTACTCTTCGAAATTTCCGCGGACGCTGGTCTTCTCCGCACGCATGCGGCGCCACGTGCCCGCGGGCACGTTTCTTACCTGGGCTGGCAGCAGTCGTCCGCTCGCGCACTTGTCTGCGTATTCTTCGTTGAGTTCAGAAAGGTTTCTTTGGAAGCCGGACGCCAATTCAGTTTCGCGACCCCGATGAACGTTCTGTTCCATCAACAGGACGTATCGCGGCTGGGCGTCTTCCATAATCGGCGCAACGGTGAAGAAATCGACGGGGACCGACAATTCGGAAAATGTTCTTTCAACCGCCCGAACAACCTGATATTCGCTCAACTTTTCGCCCGTCAGGCTGGCGAAGTTTTTACCTTTGTTGAGGAATTCCAAGAGTGGCGCTTGGCCTTGGAAACCAACGCAACGGACGACGTCGTGTATGTTGTAGCGATATAAACCGCCCGAGGTGGTAAGCAGGATGTAATAGTCTCGATCGACCTCCAGCTCGTGCGCTTCCAGCACGTTCGGAGAGGGCGTGCCAAATTCCTCGACTGGGATGAACTCGAAGAAGTGGTGCGTGTAATCGAGCATGCCGGCGGGGGTGTTGTCCGCCAACGGGATTGTCATGCGGCCTTCGCTTGCGGAAAGGCCGTGATCGCGAATTGCGGCGTCTCCGTAAAGCTCTGCTAGCCGCGGCAAGAAAATTCCAATCGAACCGCCGGTCCAAACGGCGACGACCGAGAGATCTGGCCACGCATGCTTCGGCAACAACGTGCCGTGCTGATCGACCAATCGTTCGAGCTCTTGCGCACGTTTCGGCCGCGGTTTTGCGATCTTCCGGCTCAACTGGTCGCGCACGTTGGCGGGAATATCGCAAGTGAGTGTGCCATCGTGGATATCGCGGATGAGCGACTCACGGTCGTGGTTTGCACGCCGCGCAAATTCCACCAGGGAGCTGGGGTTGGCGGTGACGATCATGCCAACCTTGCGCGAGGCAAGGGCAAACCGCAGCGCTGTGTAATGTTTGGCCGCGGCATCGTGAATGCGCGTGGTCGCGGAAGGGGGCAAGAACATCGTGTCGGCGATTGCCGGACGCGTCGCGGCGGCGAGACCGCTGATCTGTCCGCACGGCAATCCGCAAGGCGCTTTGTATTGTTGCCAGTCGCTGGAAAGCTGCAGGCTCTTGCGGAATAGCAACTCGGGGTAGTCACCGTAAACGCCGGTGCCCCACAGTTGCCAGCCCTCCCTATACTCGCGAAAAAGTTCTGCGGTAATCGGGAGCCGCTTAGGATCGCCGGTCGTGCCGGAGGTCATCGCGAACATCAGCACCTTGGTGCCGGATGCGAACATGGCCGAGGTGTCGCCGTTCAACACCTTTTCGATGTAAGGGCGATGGTCCTCATAGCTCATTACGGGCACGCGGGCCCGGAAATCGGCGACAGTGCGAATATCGGCGAAACCGTAGTCGCGGCCGAACTGGCTGTTTGCGTTACGCCCAATTTTGGCCAGAAGCGTATTTCGCTGAGTCTCTCGCGCATGGTCGGCGTTGCTCACGAAGTGGCGCAATCGCGATCGCAACCAAGCCAGGTATGCATACCGCACAATCATGTTATTGCCTAAAAGCGACGGGGAAAATCGTGGCAAGGTAGGGGACTTAAGCACCTGAAGCCCAACGGAACCGAGGAACTGCGTTACCGCGAACCCCCCGAAACCGCCGCAACTGGACTCAAAGTACTCGTTTAAAAAGGATCGGAGAACCCACCGTGGCGAGGTGAGACCATAACATTAAGCAACGATAGCACCCAAAATCTAGTGGTGCCGGTCGAATCAGAAAGATTGATTGGGTGTGCAAATTTTGTAGTCATTCGTAAATTTTTACCCAGGCAGAGCCGTCAATGAGAGCTATATTGTCCTTCTTTGGGGGACGTCGCAGTCGATAAGTTCAGCGGGCGCAACGAATTACGCCAGGCGGACCGCTCATTTTAGGGCCGCGGAAGCTGTGGTCGAAATTGGCCGGTCGGCGTCTAGAAGGGGTGTCAGAAGACGCCCAATTCGTGCCGCAGATTCTCCAAACATCATCGTAAAATGGTCGCCTGGCAACCTGTGAATTTCTACCGCTTGGCCAATTTGACGCGACCAGCCGAGATCGACGTCGGCGGGGGGCGTGCGGCCTGAAAGCTCGGCCAACGCTTCGCGGGTTTCCGGGGTAAAGAACTGGACCGTGATGGTTAGCGGATTCGGCCGGTAGCTTTGCAATACACGGACATTCGCCTGGCCAACCGCAACTAGATTGCGAACGAATTCGATTGGCGTTTCCGCGGGTAGCATTCCGGATTGCCGCGCTTCCTCCACCGCGGCAGCAAAACGTTCAGAGGGTGGCAGGGTCGAGAGTCTTTGGAAATCGATACGAACGTCGGCACCCGCGCAGCGATTGGCGAAATTGATGATATCGCAGAAGAAACGAGCATCGTCTTCCGCGTCGAAGGCATCGCAGAACGAGGGCAGCGGCGAGTCCATGAGGGCGAGCATTGCGACTTCTTTGCCATCGCGCTCAAGGGCCTCGGCCAAGGCGAACGCAAACGCGCCGCCAGTCGACCATCCTGCCAGATGGTAGGGGCCCGCCGGTTGCAACGCATATAAGGCCGGCAGATAATCCGCGATCATTTCCGCAATGGTAAGGTGAGGTGGCAAATCTTGATCGAGGCCGCGCGGCCGGAAAACGTAAATGGGTTGATCGTTTCCGAGCTGCTGCACCAAGTCCATGTAGTAGCGTGAATCGCCGCCGAGCGCGGGAAGAAGAATGAGCGGCGATCGGCTTCCCGTTTCGCGCAGGGGCAGGAGGGGAGTCCAGGTCGGAGGCGTTCCAGTTTCGGAAGCACTTGATTCTTCTGTTGAACCGTCAATTCCGGCAGTCAGCAAGCGCGTGGTTTCCGCGGCAAGTGACTCGATGCTCGGACCTTCCATCAGTTTGGCCATGGGGAGGCTAAAGTCGAGCCGGCCTTCGAGATTGTTTTTCAGTTCCAGCGCCAACAGCGAATCGAGCCCGAATGTGCTTAGTGGCTGATGGATTTCAAGGGTCCTTGGTTCAACGCCCATGATGCGCGCCAGCTCTTGCCGAATGTAATCCTGGACGAGCGTTTGCCGCGTTGAAACATCGGCTGCGAAAAACCGCTTTCGAAAATCGTGATCGAGGCGACTCCCGGCGGCGTCTCCCCCGGATTCTTGGATTTCGGATGCGATGTCCGCCAGGAGCTGGGGGCGACGCGAACCGAGTAGTTTGAGCAAGTCGGCCCACTGGGCGTTCATGACAGCAACTTGCGGCGCGGGCGTTTTCAAAAGTTTGCCAAGCACATCCAGTCCTTGGCTCGGCTCGATCAGCGCCATGCCACGGGATTTGACCGATTCATCGCGGCCGGCTTCGGCAGCCATACCGCTACCCGCCCATGGGCCCCAATTGACGGCGGTTGCAGGTAAGCCGGCGCGGCGGCGTTCATGAGCAAGCGCATCGAGGTAAGCATTGCCGGCGGCATAATTAGCCTGCCCCGGCGAGCCAAGGACACTTGCAACCGATGAAAACAACACAAAGAAGTCGAGCGGTAGATCGCGGGTCGCAGCGTGGAGATTCTGAGCGCCTTGGACCTTTGGTGACATGGCGCGATCCAATTGATCGAGCGTCATTTCGCTAAGAATGCCGTCGGCCAAAACACCCGCTGCATGGATAACGCCTCGCAAGGGTGGGCAATCGGCGGGCAGTTGTGCCATTGCGTGTTGAAGCGATGCTGCATCTGCCGCATCGCCACGCAACACGGCCACCTTTGTGCCTTTGACGCGAATCTTGTCGAGTGCGGCTTCAACTTCATGCGTCGGCGCGCGGCGAGCCAGCAGAGCGACGGCGCCGGCGCCTTCCGTGGCAAGCCACTCTGCCACACGCAGGCCGAGGGCACCCAATCCGCCGGTGATGAGGTAAGTGCCGTCGTTTCGGATGGGTTCGATTTCGGATTGCGGATTGCGGATTGCGGATTGCTGGGCCGACGGTTCGCTATTCGTGTCGCGTTGTGGGAAGGAAACGACCACCTTGCCGATGTTCTTCCGCTGCGACATGTAGCGGAACGAATCGATCGTGCTTTCGGCCTCGAACCGTGTAAACATTAGCGGTTGATACTCGCCGGAGTCGAAGTGCCGCATGACATCGGCGAATAGCGGACGGATGTAGGCTGGCCGCTGCCGCAACATGCGGTCGAGATCGATCGCGAAGTAAGAGAGGTTGTCCTGAAACGGGAGCAGGCCAATCATACGGTTCTGGTAGATATCGGTCTTGCCGATTTCCAAAAACCGTCCGTAGGCCCGGAGTATGGACAGGCTTTTGCTGATGGCTTCGCCGGGTAGCGAATTGAGTACGATGTCGATGCCTTCGCGATTGGTGTCGGCAAGAATCTCCTCGGCGAAGGCCGTTGAGCGGCTGCTATAAACGTGCTTTACCCCGAGCGAGCGAAGGAAATCCCGCTTCGTTTCACTTCCGGCAGTGGCGAAAACTTCGGCCCCAATCTGCTGGGCAATCTGAATGGCGGCCAGCCCCACGCCACCAGCACCAGCATGAATGAGGACTCGCTCGCCCGGTTGCATTTGGGCGAGCCGAACCAAGCCGTAGTAGGCGGTAAGAAACGTGATCGGGATCGTGCAAGCCGCGTCGTGGTCGATCGACTTCGGCTTGTGAACCAACGCGTATTCGGCAGTGCGCGCATGGGATGCAAAGGCGTAAGGCACGACGCCGAACACCTCGTCGCCGACCTTGAAGCGGTCAACACCTTCGCCAACTGATGTGACGACACCTGATGCTTCGATTCCCAAGGGAACGATCGCGTCCTTGATGCCGGGATATAAACCGAGTGCTTTCAGCACGTCGCTGAAATTCAGCCCCGTCGCGTGGATTTCGATTTCTACTTGTCCGGCAGTCGGCGGCGTGCGATCTACCGGAACAAAGCGGAGGGCATCGAATGAGCCGGACTGTGTGATCCGCAGTTGGAACGCAGCGTGCGGAATAGCTAAGCGCGACTGGGCAGACGCTACGGAACTTGCATCGTCTGTCGAGCGATGTGCCAGTCGGGCGACGTAACGACTGTCGTGTCGGCAAGCGATTTCGCCTTCGTTCGACGGATTTAGCAACTCCTTCGCCAAGGCTGAGGCTTCCAGGTCGGCGGCACGCACATTGATTGATTCCAGGTCAATAAGCCGCGGACGAAAATCGGGCAACTCGAGCGCTGCAACACGCCCGAACCCGACCATTGGTGATTGTTCGACCGCGATTGGAATGGCCGGATCATCCGTTGGAATTGACTGCGCACCAGCAGTAACGAACCAAAGGGCTGGGTACTTCTTAAAGCTTGTGCGCGAAAGTGCTCGAACAAGCTGTAGCGCACCGCCGCAACCGAGAGCTACATCGCCCCGGTCATTTCGGCTTTCCGCTCCAGTTGCGGCGACTAAAGATGTTTGGGGGCGGATATCGAGCGACCACAAGTGCGCGACTCCTCGGCAGCCGCGGTCGCCAAACGATTCTTCGAAAAGCCGTCGATAGTGAGATTCATCGAGCGGATCAATTTTGGCGATTGGTTGGGAATCGTTGTGACCGTTAGTCGACGCGGTCCGGGGAGACACGTACTCGAGACCTGGCTGAACAAGCACACATGACTGGCCCTGCGACTTAAGTTCATCGGCGAGCTTTCGGCCGACGCCGCGCGCATCGGCAAAAATGAGCCACGGACCTTCTGCCGTGGTCGGGGCGCCGTTCGAAGTAACTTGAAGGTCCTGCTTGCGCCATTCGATTTCGTACAGCCAAGACGAAGTGTCGACCGCCCCGGCTGCGGGGCCCGATCTGCCGAGCCGCTGCACCTGGGCACCTTCGAAGACGACCAGAATCTCGCCGTCGCCCGACAGTAAAAAAACATCGGCTTCGACTTGCTCGGGACTTGGCTTCGAGTCGCTGCTCGTCCGCCGCGCGTAAACAAACAGCGGCTGCTTGAAGTCGTCAATTTTTTTGCGAATCTCTACACGCCGAACGGCGACGGGCATATACGTATACGGGCTGAATGAGCCGTTTTGTTCTAATGGCACCACACCTGCAACAGACTGCAGTAGCGCATCGCCGAGCACCGGATGCAGGTGATAGGAGGACGCTTCGCGGGCGATTCCCTCGGGCAAGATGACACTGGCGATGGCGTCCTCGTCGCCGCGACGCAATTCGCCGAGCATTCGGAACGCAGGGCCGTATGCGAGTCCGCGTTCGAACATGGATTGATAAAACTCGTCCGTCGACCGAACGGCGGTAGCTCGATCCCGCGCCGCGGCCAAATCGATTTTGCCTGCCTCGGGCCGCATGTTCGACTTAGATTCGTGCGCGACGGTTCCCGTCGCGTGCATATTCCAGGCGGCCGGTGGGCCGGCTTCCTCGTCGTTGCGGCTATAAATCTCGACTGTAGATTCGCCGCCCGCTTCCGGCGCAGCGGAGACCTGCACGCGACGGTGCACGCCTTCCGGCAAGAACATAGCTTGCTGAATCAAGAGATTTCGCAGCTCGTGCCGACCGGCGCCGAACAATTCTTCCGCCGCTGCCAGGCATTGCTCGATATACGCTGCCGCGGGCGTGACGACCGAGCCTTGCACTTGATGGTCGACGAGGTATGCGGGCGAGTGCATACTCCACCGCGATTCAAAGAGAGCGTTGCTCCACACGGTGGATAAGGATCGGCCAAGCAATGGCTGCGCAAGCTTGCCGTTCGCTGCTGAGCTGGCGCCGACAACACTTCCTGAGAAATCCGGGGTGCGGAGTGCGGGATCAACATCGAACCAATGTCGTGAACGTTGAAAGGGGTAATTTGGCAAGCGCAGTCGCTTGCGGAGCCAGGGTCGATCCCACCCCCGCCAATCTATTTTTCCGCCGCGGATGTAGAACTCGGCGACGCTACCCGAAATTACTTCCCAATCATTTTGCTTTTCGCGAAGCGAAGGGAGCCACGCGATTTCCAACTTGGGTTCGCAACGACGGCCCATGCCGAGCAGGCTGGCCGAGGGGCCTATCTCAATGATAACTGCGGGCTTTGCTTCGGCGATTCGCGACATACCGTCGGCGAACTGCACAGCATTTCGCAGATGATCGCGCCAGTACCGAGCTGTGGGGGCCTCGGTCATCAACTGGCCCGTGAGATTTGCTGCCAGCGGCACTTGCGGGAGGTGGAACTTTATTTTGGATGCAATCTGTTCGAACTCGTCGAGCATTTCGTCCATGAGCGGCGAGTGGAACGCGTGCGATACGTTCAACAGCTGCACCTGCACTCCGTCCGCTGCGAAACTGGCGACGAGACGTTGGACTTCCTCCGAATCGCCCGAGATGACAGTATTCTCGGGACCGTTGAGCACGGCGATCACGACGCGTCCAGCGGCGCTTTTGATCGATTGCGCAACGCGGTCGCGCGAGGCGAACACGACCGCCATTTTGCCTTGGCGTTTCACGCTTTGCATGAGCCTGGCGCGCTCGGCAATCAACCGCAGCCCGTCTTCCAACGACATGACACCGGCGACGCAGGCGGCAGCGTATTCGCCGACGCTGTGACCGAGCACGATGTCAGGTTTTACACCCCACGAAGCCCACAGCTCGGCGAGCGCGACTTCTAGGGCGAACAGTGCGGGTTGCGTGTATTTTGTTTGATGGATGGGTGCATTTTCACCCGCCGCCGAGTCGGATTTGGGATAAAGGATTTCAAGCAGCGATTGGCCGGCCCACAACGATCGCAAAACGGCATCGCACTTTTCGATGGTCTTTCGAAACACGGGCTGCGATTCGTACATCTGTCGCCCCATGCCGACGTATTGCGAACCCTGACCCGTAAATAGAAATGCCACGTTAGGACGGCCAATTAACCGCACGGTCGCCTGCTTAACGCCGGCATGCGCTTTGGCGCCATCACTAGCGAAGGTCGCGAGACGCTGCCGCAACTGCGTAGAGTCAGTTGCGGTGACGATCGCGCGTTGATTGAACTCAGACCAACTTGTGTTCGCGGACCAGCAAACGTTCGCCGCATCACTTTTCGGATTGAGTTCCAAATACTTCGCGAGTTGTGCAGCCTGTTGCCGTAAGGCGGCTTCGGACTTCGCCGACAGTTTCAGCAGTTGGATCGGACGATCCGCCGCCTCCATGCGGCTGGCCGGGCCACCGTTTTGTTCCAGCGAGATCGCACGTTCCGGCGGAGCTTCTACGACCAAATGCGTGTTGGTGCCGCCGAAGCCGAATGAACTGACGCCGGCGATTCGCCGCCGTTTAGACCGTGGCCACGAAATTGGCCGCGTGGGAATTTCAAGCCGCGTGCCTTCCAGTTTGATATGGGGATTGAGCGACTCGAAATTCGCTTGCGGCAAGATCTCTTCGTGCTGCATCATCAGCACAGATTTAATCATTCCGGCAACGCCCGAGACGGTCTCCATGTGGCCAACGTTGGCTTTTACGCTGGTCACATAAACGGGCGGAGCTTCGGAGTCCGTCGAGCCAAAAATTTGGCTGAGGGCCATCATTTCGATCGGGTCGCCCAACGGCGTGCCGGTGCCGTGAGCTTCGATGTAATCGATATCCTGCGGTGTGATATTGGCCTGCTTCAGCGCGGCTCGTATGCACGCCACCTGAGATTGACTATTCGGGGCACTAATGCCGGAGGTTCGCCCATCCTGGTTGACGCTCGTTCCGCGGATCACGGCAAGGATATCATCGCCGTCGCGCTCGGCGTCCTCCAAGCGTTTGAGCAGCACAAGCCCGCAGCCTTCGCCGCGGACGTAGCCATTGGCGCGCGAGTCGAACGGCCGGCAAATGCCTTCGGGAGAAAGCATGCGCGCCTTGGAGAATGCGATCGTGGTTTCCGGCGTGAGGATGAGATTCACACCGCCCGCGAGTGCCGCATCCGATTCGCCGCGACGCAAGCTCTCGACGGCAAAATGAATGGAAAGCGATGAGCTGCTGCAAGCGGTGTCGACTGCCGCGCTGGGGCCGTGGAGATCGAACACATAGGACACCCGATTGGCGGCGATCGATAAGGCATTGCCGGTGCCCATGTGGGCATCGATGCGCTGGTAATAGTCGTCTTGGCCGATGAGGATTTTGGAATAATCGTTCCCGCCGATACCGACGAAAACCGCAGTACGGGTGCCGGCGAGTTCTTCCGCCGGGCGGCCCGCGTTCTCCATCGCCTCCCAGGCGACTTCGAGAAGCAAACGTTGCTGAGGGTCCATGCGAACAGCTTCGCGCGGAGTGATGCCGAAGAACTGCGGGTCGAACTGGCCCGGGTTGTCGATGAACGCAGCCCAGCGGACCGACATTTTCCCCTGGGTTTCACCCGTAGCGTCGAAAAAGGCGTCAGCATTCCAGCGGTCTGGAGGCACCTCACTCGCAGCGCTGCGGCCTGCTTTGATCAGTTCCCACAAGGCTTGCAGGTTCGGAGCGCCCGGAAAGCGGCAAGCCATGCCAATGATGGCGATTGAACCTGGCGTCGGCGGGGGAGCCGATTGGTTCTTGAGGCGCTGTTCGAGTAACTTTCGCTGGGCCTGGGAAAGCCCGGCTAAGCGTGTTGCAAGATCGCTCATGTTTATTCAGATCGGGCGGCCGGGAAAATGGCCGTGGGCTGCGAAGATAGGCAAAAATGCGAATCTTTTAGCGTATGGGAGATGCCCGAGGCTCGCAAGGCGACCAGCCAAGGCCCTACTAATTCGGGCAAATTCGTCAGGCAGTGCGACGATGTGCCGGAGCCAACGCAGGAGAGAGTTCTGCGGCTTGATAGGCGATGATATCGCGGGTTTCCACGATAAAGCGGTAGCCGTGCGAAGCGAGGAAATCCAGGCAGGTGTCGGCATCTCGCGGCGGCATGATGCGATACTCAAATCGCAGAATGCGCGGTTTCAATCGCTCAAAATTGATCGACCGAATGATGGGCCAGTCGTACCCCTCGGCATCGATCTGAATTAAATCGACCTGGCTCAATCCAGCTGCCTGAAGGGCGCTTTCCACTGTGTGGCAAAGGACTCGTTGGGAAACGATCTCGGCATCCGCAACATCGTGCCTTAGCAAGTGGCTGCGATCGAACGAGGCAGACATTGAAGCTTCGCCGCGCTTGCAGTACAGGTCACGAACTCCAGCTTCTTCGGCGATCGCGGCTTCGAGGAGAGTTATGTTCGGTTGGTTACGGTAGGTATTCTTCAACTGCGCAAATGCCGCAGGCTGCGGCTCGACGAGCACGCCGCGAAGTTTGTGGGCGACTACAATTTCGCGCAGGTCGTCATCGCCAATGCCATCGAAGGCTCCGATTTGTAGGAACGTGAGTCTCGGATTCCGGAGCAACTCATTAGCGACTACGAACGGCAAGCAGCTTCGAACTGCCAAGGATGGTTCGCGAACGATGATCGGCGGCGCATAACTCCTCTGGATGCCTATTCTTCGAAGAAACAGGTTGCGACGGCGACGGCGCGCAGCGGAAGTGAACCAAGCGGGGGTTAAGCGGCGTCTGACTTCGCGAAGCATTCGTCGCCGCGATACTGGCGGCGTTTCTGCAGCAGAGGAAGCGGGTAATTGAAGATTCGTGTCGGTAACAGTGCCAACTCGGGGCGGTTGAACTGCCGGTTCGGCAACTGCGAATTGTTTTTGGTCGTCTTCTCGCCAATTGTTACTTCGCTGCAATTGCCACAAGTAAGCCTGTTTCAACCAAGACACGTAAGCAACCAGCATGCAGACTTGCACGCCAGCCAAGCCGTCTAAGAACCCAAGTCGCCCGATATAGCCTTGCAAAAAGCGCACGGGGAATCGAAACAGCAACTGAAACAAGCTCGGTTGGCGGCCCTGAGACTGCCAAACGCGTGCTTGGACGCTCGCGTAGCGCTCGCTCTTTGGCAGGTACTGCGAGTAGGAGTTGCAGCTGTAGTGTATTAGGCGTTCGCGAAGCCGGCCCACGGCGCGGCCCGGCATCCTGACTTCCGCATGATCGGTAGGGCCGACGTATCGACCAATGTCTCTTTTGAACAGCCGCAAGAGACTGTCGTTTTTCCATGGGCCGAATCGAACCGGGTGGCCCATGAAGTGATTCAATCGATGAATCCAGTACCCGTCGCACTTGGGTTCGGATAGTGCGCCGCGAATTTCCGTGGCCAATGCAGGGGAAATCCGTTCGTCCGCATCGAGAATTAGGACCCACTCGTGCGTGGCCTGCGGGATGGCCCAGTTCTTGAAGTCGCCGGACGTGCCGTATTCGCGTTCGATGATCCGGCAACCGAGCCCGTGAGCAATTTCGAGCGTGCCATCCGTCGAGCCCGAATCCGCCACGAGCACTTCATCCGCGATCTGCTGGGCACTGACGACGCACGAGCTGATATTTTCAGACTCGTTTTTGCACGGGATGATGACGGTGAGCTTAGCAGACATGGCGGCGGAGTTTAGGCCGTTTACAGCTAGCTAGTCCATAGCAATCGCTAAGCTGAAAGACCGACTATTCCGGCCAAATCACACGCTAGCTCGTCTTCGTTTTTCGGCGATGTGATCGAGCTGAGTGAGGAAAGCCACCCGGTGCAAGCACGCGAATCGGATACACGCATTAGTAGTCCACATCCACCCACTTTCGTTCTCGCGAGCTTTTAAGCACTGCGTCGCAGATCGCGATTTCATTGTGGCCGTCTTGGAAGGTGGAGAAATCACCACCCGGGCGAGTGCCCTCGATAAAGCCGTACACATTTCGGAATAGATTTTTGGGCCCGACTGGGTAACCTTCGTTATGCCCGCCAGGGTAGTGGGCGTATTCGCGGGCTGCGGGATGCAGCAGGCTCGGATCTTTGAGTAGGAGTTGGTTAGGTCCGTCGCGGCGACCGATCCACAACTCGTTCGGCCGCTCTTGGTCCCACGCCAAGGCGCATTTACTTCCGTCGATTTCGACGTACAGCCGATTTTTGCGACCGGCCGCACATTGGTTGACGGTCAACGAACCGTGCGCGCCGGAATCGAATTCGAGCAGGATTGAGCCATAGTCTTCCGTGTTGATTGCCACGTCTTCGAGGTCTTCAGGCCGTAGCACCTTGCCGGCGTAAGTTTCGACTTCGACTTTTGGTCGTTTTCGCTTCGGGTGAATCGTTACGAGGTCGGCCATCACGCGGACGATTTTGAGCCCTGTGATGAACTGCACGAGGTCGCACCAATGGCTGCCGACATCGGCAACGGCCCGCGACGCGCCGCTGAGCTCCGGCACGAGTCGCCAGTTCCAGTCGTTTTCCAGGAGCAGCCAATCTTGCAAGTAAGAGCCGTGAATCGCGTAGATGCGTCCGACGTCGCGAGCGGCCGTGCACATTTGGTGGGCGTGCTGAACCAGCGGCATGTAGCGGTAGTTGAAGTTGATGGCGTTCACAACGCCGGCATCTTTCGCCAATCGCACGAGCTCGCGCGATTCAACGGAAGTCATCGCCAGCGGTTTTTCAGAGATGATGTGCTTTTTGGCGGCGAGAATCTCTTTGTTGATGCCGAAGTGCAAATGATTCGGCGTGCAATTGTGTACGACCTGAATATCGGGGTCGGCCAACAGCTTTTTGTAATCGCCGTAGGCTTTTGGAATCGACAGTTGCTTGGCTTTCGCTTGAGCCAGGTCATCGCCGCGCTCGGCGACTGCCGCCACTTCGACAAACCCGAGCCGCCGGATCGCCTCCACATGCGCGGGACCGATGAATCCTGTGCCGATGATGCCTGCTTTGATCGTCATTATTGAAAGCTGGAAGAGAGTTGATGTTCGCAGTTGCACGCAGATTATCGCAGATAAAAGGAATTCTTCAATTCATCTGCGTAAATCTGCGAACAAGTGAATCGGGCGGAAGCAGTTAATCCCGTAGGCCAGTTGGCAGCCCGTCGATGCTGACGGAGTTTTTTTCTCGACGATACTCATTGAGGCCGTCGTCGCCCTTTTTGCGAGCCCAAATAATCAACTCCTCGCGCTGCTGCTGGAATTCGTATCGTGGGACCGCCATGCCGCAGGATGTTTGAGCGGAATCGATAGTGGCCAGAATGATGTGCCGCTCACCGGGGATTGAGCCGATGAGCGCGTGAAGCTCGCCACCACGGGGAGTATCGAGTTGGATTACCTCGCCACGGCCATAAAGCCGCAGGATCCACGGCTTGCCGGCGAAGGCGCAAAACATGATGGTGATGCGACCGTCGGCCGCGAGATGCGCGGCGGTTTCATTGCCGCTGCCCGTGAGGTCGAGGTAGCACACGGTGTGCTTATCCAGACAGCGGAATGTATCGATGCCCTTTGGCGAAAGGTTGATGCGACTGTCTGCAACAGCAGTCGCCGTAAAAAACATTTGCTGCTGAGCGATGAACGTCTGCAGCTCGGGCGTGATTTCAGTGTAGAGCTTGCCCATTACCCACTCACGCAATCATTTTCTACAGCTACTCGACCTTCTCAACTTTCGCCCATTTGCCTTCATCGATCGATTTTTCGACGGCATCGAGCACGGCGACACATTGGGCGCCGTCGCGGAAGTCGGCCATGATCGTCTTTTTGCCGCCGATCGCGCCCATCAATTCATAGACAGCGTGGACGAAAGTATGTTCGTACCCAAGTACGTGGCCCGGCGGCCACCAGCCGCCCACGTAGGGGTGGACGCCTTCGGTCGCCATGATGGACTTGAAGCCTTGGCGGCCGGCAGGGTCGGCGCAATTGTAGAACTGCAGCAAGTTCATTTCCTCGAAATTGAACACCAGCGAGCCTTTGCTGCCATTGATTTCGAAGCGGTTGTAGTTCTTTCGGCCGGGCGCCATGCGTGTAGCTTCGAATGAGCCGAGCGCGCCGCTCGAAAATTTCGCCAAGAACAGCGTGGCGTCGTCGACGGTGACTTTTTCCGTCCCTTCGCCAGCCGTCGCGGTGAGGCCCGCGGATCGGCCTTCGGCCGGCCGCTCCACAATGAACGTCTTTTTCATGCCGACGACTTCCGCAATGTCGCCCACCAAGAAGCGGGCCATATCAATATGGTGAGCATTCAGGTCGCCATTCGCGCCGGAACCCGCCGCATCTTTGCGAAGCCGCCAGTTCATCGGGAACTTGGGGTCGTTGAGCCAATCTTGCAGGTAGGTTGCCCGGAAATGGCGGATCTCGCCGATTTCGCCCGCGGCGATCATTTGCTTCGCCAGCGCGATGGCGGGCACCACGCGGTAGTTGAAGTTGACCATGTTCACGACCTTGGCCTTGCGGACTGCATCGAGCATTTCGCGGGCGTCCTTCAAATTGAAGGCCAAAGGCTTTTCGCAGAACACGTGCTTGCCAGCCTTTGCCGCGGCGACAGCCATGTCGTGGTGCAGGCTGCCGGGCGTCGAGATGTCGACGACGTCGATATCCTTCCGCTCACACACTTTGTGCCAGTCGCTCTCGTGGCTTTCCCAGCCGAAGCGCTTGGCAAACTCGGCGGTTTCATCGGCATGACGGCCGCAGATGGCTTTCATCACCGGCGTCGGATCGGGATCGAAGAACTTGCCCACTTTCAGGTAGGCGTTCGAGTGCGCCTTGCCCATGAACTTGGTGCCGATGAGCGCCACGTTAACCGACTTTGCCGCCATGATCGTTCCTTTCTCCAGATTCGCAGTGATTGCCGTCCGTACAGCGTACCGGCAGGCTTCGAGGCGTCGCAAGTAGCTAGGATTCGCCGCACGTGGTCTATATACTCGACAGAGAGTTATGGTGAATTATTCGGCAGATAGTGCTTCGAATTCCTCTGCAGCAGCTTGGCCTGCGGCATCGTCCGGCACGGCCGTCGATAAGCCAAAGAGCGGCCGTCTGTTATCGCTGGATGTCTTTCGCGGGGCGACGATTCTCGCCATGATCCTCGTGAACAACCCCGGCGAATGGGGCGAGGCGCATCAGTATTGGCCGCTCGACCACGCACCGTGGCACGGCTGGACGCCGACTGATCTGATTTTTCCGTTCTTTCTGTTTATAGTCGGAACCGCGCTCGCGTACTCGCTGCGGAAGTATCGGGAGGGTGCGTACATCGCACCGATGGTATATTGGCGAATTTTTCGCCGCACGGCGCTGCTGATCTTCCTCGGTTGGATGCCGAGCTTGCTGTTGAAAACGATTCACGCTTTTCACGGGCAATCGTTCGACGTCAGCGACCTTCGGATCTTCGGCGTATTGGTGCGGATTGCGATTGTTTACTTTTGCGCGTCGCTCATCGTGCTCCACGTGCCGGTCCGCGGACAGGTGGCATTGAGCATCTTCATCTTGTTCGCCTATTGGGCAACACTCGCGTTTTTTCCCGATCCGCACGACTATTGGAACAACCTGTCGAACGACCACAATGTCACGGTGGTTGTCGATCGCGCGCTCGTCGGTGACAAACACATGTACCATGGCGATCCGCCTACGGAGCCTGAAGGTTTTCTGAGCACGTTCCCGGCGATCGTCACATCTCTCATTGGATATTGGGTTGGTCTGTTCATTCAGCGGCGGGGCGTCAATTACGAAACTGTGACGAAGCTCGCAATTTATGGGTTGATGATCGCCGCGATCGGGCAGGGGTGGCACTTTGCCTTCCCCATCAACAAAAAGCTTTGGACGAGCAGTTTCGTGCTACTGACCGGCGGGCTGGCGATGGTCACGCTCGCGACGTGCCTACTGATATTCGACATCCGCGGCTGGCGGCGGCTGGCGCGGCCGTTCGAAGTTGTCGGCGTTAACGCGATCTTTGTGTTCGTTTGCTCAGGACTGCTCTCGATCGCGCTGAGTCGCAACAAGATCGGTGAACTGACGGTCCACGGCTGGCTGTATCACAACCTTGTTACGTCGTGGATTCATGATCCTAAACTGGCCTCACTTGGGATGGCGGTTTTGACCGTCGCGTTCTGGTGGTTCATGTGTTGGGTGATGGCGCGGCTCGGTTGGTCGATTCGGGTGTAACGTTCGGGCAATTGCAATATTTAGCCCCAGGCCGTTGGCCCGGGCGCTAATTACGAAAGTAGCGCATGCCCACTAAGCGACTTGCTGAGATTGAATTCCAACCACCGAAGATCGGGATTCCCGCGGATGTTGCCGCGCTAATCGCAGACGCACAGCAACGAATCGATACGCTCGACAATACGACGCGCATTGAAATTCCGGCATTTGTGCCCAGCAACTTCGAAGTCGCATATCGTGCCCTTGCAGAAATTCACGCGACTAACCTAGCCACAGGGCGGCGATTCATTGAGTGGGGTAGCGGCGTTGGAGTGGTCGCCTGCCTGGCGTCGTCGCTCGGATTCGACGCGGTCGGGATCGAAATTGAGCCCAAACTTGTCGCCATCGCACAAGAGATCGCGGCCGACCACGGAATCGAAGTGCAGTTTGCCTGTGGCAGCTTTGTGCCGGATGGCGTCGAGGCGCGCGTCGATTGGGTCGACGGCGTGGCCTGGCTCACGACGACGGGCGACGACGGGCACAAGGAACTCGACCTCGATCCCGACGACTTCGACGTGGTGTTCGCCTATCCATGGCCTGGCGAGGAACAAGTGATATTCGATTTGTTCGCAGACACGGCGGCCGTGGGCTCGCTGATACTTACTTACCACGGCATCGACGGCGTCAAACTGCAACGGAAGGTTCGCAGATAAAAATGACCACGGAGACACGGAGGGCACGGAGAAGATAAAGAGAAATGGATTTGTCGCTGCGCATTTGTCATTAGTAATTAGTCATTTCTAGGATGATCACAAGATAAATTTCAAATCTGCAGCCGCCGTTTCTTCATCTCTCTGTGCCCTCCGTGTCCCCGTGGTTAATATTCTTGTATGGGCTATCGAACGCTTCGCGATTGCATTTCGGATTTGGAGAAGAATGGCCAGCTTCGTCGCGTAGATTCCGAAGTCGATGCGCATCTTGAAATTGCGGAAATCCAGCGGCGGGTTTGTGCTGCGGGGGGGCCTGCGTTGCTTTTCACGCGCGTGAAGGACTCTCGATTTCCCGTCACGAGCAATCTGTTTGGGACGATTGAACGCGCGCGGTTTATGTTTCGCGATACGCTTGATCGAGTGCGGCGGTTGGTAGAGTTGAAGGTTGATCCAACCGCGTTCTTCCGACGGCCGCTAAGGTATGCGCGTGCGCCACTTAGCGCACTGGCAAGTGTGCCAAAGCTCGTCCATCGCGGCGACGTGATGGCGAACGAGTCCTCAATCTCGCAATTGCCGCAACAAGTGAGTTGGCCGGAGGATGGTGGCGCGTTTATCACGCTGCCGCAAGTTTACACCGAAGATATCCGGCGGCCGGGCTGGCGGCACTCGAATTTGGGGATGTACCGCATTCAGCTTTCTGGTGGCCAGTACGAGGCGAATCGTGAAATCGGGCTTCACTACCAAATCCAGCGCTCGATCGGCGTGCACCATGCCACGGCGATTGAAGCGGGGCAACCGTTTCGTGTGAATGTGTTCATCGGGGGATCGCCGGCGATGATGCTCGCCGCGGTGATGCCGCTGCCCGAGGGGATGAGCGAGCTGACATTTGCCGGCGCGCTCGAGGGGCACCGCATCCGCATGATACGGCGCGACGGCGGGTTGCCGATTTACGCCGACGCGGATTTTTGCATTTGCGGTACGGTCATTCCTAGCAAGTTGCTGCCTGAAGGTCCGTTCGGCGATCATCTCGGTTATTACAGCCTGCGACATGACTTCCCGGTGCTGCGGGTCGAGCACGTCTATCACCGACACAACGCCATCTGGCCGATCACGGTTGTTGGGCGACCGCCGCAGGAAGACACGGTGTTCGGTCAGCTGATCCACGAACTCACTGGACCTGTCATTCCGGGTGTTCTGCCCGGCATAAAAGCGGTTCATGCCGTTGATGCCGCGGGCGTTCACCCGCTGCTGTTGGCGATCGGCAGCGAACGCTACTGGCCGTTCGTTGAAACTCAACGGCCGCAGGAATTGCTAACGCAGGCGAATGCGATTCTTGGGCAGGGGCAACTGTCACTCGCCAAGTTTCTTCTGATCGCCAATCATGCAGATGATCCTTCGCTCGACATCAACGACGTCGCCGCGTTCTTTAAACACATCTTGCAAAGAGCGGACTGGACGCGCGACCTGCATTTCCAAACTCAAACGACGATCGATACGCTCGACTATTCAGGCAGCGCGCTGAACGCCGGTTCGAAGGTTGTGATTGCTGCCGTGGGGCCGCCAAGATTTGAACTCGCCACGAACTTACCCTCGGACCTGCGTCTTCCCGACGGCTTTCGAAATCCCCGCGTCGTGTTACCGGGCGTGCTCGCTGTGGAAGCGCCTCAGTTCCAGCATCCCCAATCCGCATTCCGAAATCCGAAATCCGAAATCCCTTTCCGCCTCGTCATCCTCGTCGACGACAGCCAATTTGTCGCTGAGTCGTTGCGCAACTTTTTGTGGGTGACATTTACGCGCACTAACCCTGCGGCAGACATTCACGGCTTCGATTCATTTATCGAAGACAAGCACTGGGGATGTCGCGCGCCCCTCATTCTTGACGCCCGGCTCAAACCCCATCACGCGCCGCCGCTCATCGAAGATCCCGACGTATCGCGAAGGGTCGACGCGCTGGGCGCTCCCGGCGGTCCGCTGCATGGGATCATCTAAGCACGCGGCGGCGAAGAGGTTCAGGTTGCGCAAATGCCGCGAATGTCGTACACTCGCAGCATGGCGAATTGGCATGCACCCCTGGGTGTTTCTTTCCAGACGACCGACCACGTCCTCACGAGCGGCATGTGGTGGTGCGCCGTAATTTGGCTGGGTTTTTTCGGCGGCGCAGTGGGAAGTTTTCTCACAGTGGTGTGGGATCGACTCGGCACTGGCGAGGGGTTTGTTTTGCCTCGTTCGCGCTGCCCCGAATGCGATCGGCCCATTCGCTGGTACCACAACGTGCCGGTCATAGGGTGGCTTTTACTCGGGGGCCGCTGCTACGATTGCGGCAGCCGAATCCCCTTCAAACACCCGCTGATCGAGCTGGCATTCGCGCTGTTGTTCATCGCAATCGGGTTGTCCACACCCTGGCTATGAAACACGGCCTGCAAGGAACAGATATTCAATGACGAAACGCGACCAACCAAAACCCGAAGCTCGCGCGAGCACGGCTCCACCAACGACCAAAGACCCGACACGGAAAATTGGCCCTGGAGTTGAGTCGGAAGTGATCGAAGGCGATCGCGACAACACGGCGAAGCGGGCAGAATCGCTGCAGACGCCGCCAATATCCGAAGCGGCGGCAGCGAATCGCCTCGCAATTTTGGCTTCGTCGAGTTACTTGCTCGCAGAGAACGACACCGACTTCATCAAATGGACGGAGAATCGCCCGCTGCGGATGCAGTTGGAGCTACTTAAGACCGAAACGCTCCTTCGCGAACACCACATCGATTCGACGGTCGTCGTTTTTGGTGGCACGCAAATCATGCCGCGCGAGCAGGCCGAGGCCGTGCTGAGTGAGGCAACCGCCAACGCCCAAAAACATCCTGATGACCCTAAAGCGCAGCGGATGCTCGAGCGGGCAAAGCGAATCATGGCGAAGAGCCATTTTTACGACGAGGCGCGCGAATTCAGCCGCATCGTTTCTAGCGCGAAGCATTCAAACGGCCATTCTAAGTTCGTCGTCATGACCGGCGGCGGCCCGGGGGTGATGGAAGCGGCGAATCGCGGCGCGTTCGAAGTGGGCGCAAAAAGCGTCGGCCTTAACATCGACTTGCCGCACGAACAGGAACCGAACCCGTACATCACACCGGATCTGTGCTTTCAATTCCACTACTTCGCGCTGCGAAAGTTTCACTTCGTATTGCGCGCGGCGGCGTTGGTCGTCTTCCCCGGCGGTTTCGGCACGCTCGATGAATTGTTCGATTGCCTATGTTTGCGACAGACGCGGCGGATGCAGCAAATTCCGATCATTCTGTACGGCCGCGAATATTGGGATTCAGTGATAACTTTCAAGCAGCTGGCGGATGAAGGTGTAGTCGACGACGATGACTTAAAGCTCATCGATTACGCGGAGTCGCCGCAGCAGGCTTGGGATATCATCTCGCAATTCCACGGGCTCGGTTGAGACAAACGTAACGTAGCGATACCGCGCAACGTAAGACCAAACGATGAATGACCCATCCCACCAACAAGTTGCGTTGGTAACCGGCGGCGCGGTCCGCGTTGGCGCGACGATCGTGAGAACGCTTGCTGCACGTGGCTACCGTGTCGCGATCCACGCAAATACGTCACTCGATCGCGCGCAGGCGTTGGTGCGCGAGTTGGCCGATGCCGGTCACGACTCCATCGCGTTCGGAGCAGACTTGCGAGATGAGGACGCGACGCGAGCGATGATCGACCGAGCTCGCCGGCATTTTGGCTCACTGGATGCCCTCGTAAATAGCGCCGCAATCTGGTCGCCGACGCCGCTCGCGACCACGATGGCGGATGACGTTCGCCGCTTCTTTGAAATCAATGCCTTGAGCCCATTCGTCTGTTGCCAACATGCTGGCGAGATCATGATGGAACAAGAGCAGGGCGGGGCGATTGTGAACATCGGTGATTGGGCGGTTGAGCGGCCTTACCGCAATCATGCCGCTTATTTCGCCTCCAAAGGAACGATTCCGACCGTAACGCGAGTATTTGCGGTCGAGCTGGCGCCAAAAGTCCGCGTCAACGCAGTGCTGCCCGGGCCGGTTGCGCTGCCGGACTCTCTTTCAGAGGCCGAACGGAGCCGAGCTGTGGCAGGCACACTGCTCCAACGCGCCGGCAGGCCGCAAAATGTGGCAGACGCTGTTTTGGCTTTACTTGAAAACGACTTCATCACCGGTGTTTGCTTACCAGTTGACGGCGGTCGCACAATCGGTGAAACGAGCTAACTCGTTCCTTGCCTTGCGCCGGGCAAGCGCCCCGAGCAGTCCCCTCCGCTCCTACATGTCGTAATACAGGCAGAACTCGTATGGATGTGGTCGCAGCGCCATCGCGTCCACTTCGTTCTTTTGCTTGTAGCTGATCCACGTGTTGATAACGTCCTCGGTGAACACATCGCCCCGAAGCAGGAACTCGTGGTCCTTTTCGAGGGCCGCCAGCGCTTCGCCGAGCGAACCCGGTGTCTTCGGCACTTCGGCGAGTTCTTCGGGAGCGAGGTCGTAGATGTCTTTATCCAGCGGTTCGCCTGGATGGATCTTATTCTGGATTCCATCGAGCGCGGCCATCATGACTGTGGCGAATGCGAGGTACGGGTTCGAGCTAGGGTCGGGGCACCGGAACTCGACTCGCTTCGCCTTCGGGCTCGGGCTGTACATCGGGATGCGGCATGAAGCCGAGCGATTGCGTTGCGAGTAAGCCAAGTTTACCGGTGCTTCATAACCCGGTACCAAGCGCTTGTAGCTGTTGGTCGTCGGGTTGGTGAAAGCCAGAATGGCGGGAGCGTGCTTCAATAAGCCTCCGATGGCGAACAGGCCCATCTCACTTAGACCCGCGTAACCGTTGCCTGCGAACAACGGTTGGCCGCCTTTCCAAAGTGAGATGTGCGTGTGCATGCCTGAGCCGTTATCGCTAAAGAGCGGCTTGGGCATAAACGTGACCGTTTTGTTGTACTTCTTGGCGACGTTCTTGATGATGTACTTGTAGAGGCACATCTTGTCGCCCATTTTTACGAGCTCGTCAAAGCGAAGATCGATTTCGCTTTGGCCTGCGGTCGCAACCTCGTGGTGCTGAGCTTCGACATCTAACCCGCACTCGATCATCGTGACCATCATCTCGTTGCGGATGTCCATCAAGGCGTCGGCCGGCGGCACTGGGAAGTAGCCTTCCTTGTGGCGAAGTTTGTAGCCGAGGTTGGTTTTGCCCTCCAAGGTATAATCGCGGCCCCGATTCCATTGGGCTTCTTCGCTATCGATGTAGAAGTAGCCAGCGTTCGGAGTTTGGTCGAAGCGGATGTCATCGAAGATGAAGAATTCGGCCTCAGGACCGATGAAGCAGGTATCGGCAACACCCGTGCTCTTGAGGTAATTCACCGCCTTGCGCGCTACGTTGCGAGGATCGCGTGTGTAGTCCTCGCGGGTGATCGGATCCTGCACGTTGCAGATGAGACACAGCGTCGGGATTTGGGTAAACGGGTCGACGAACGCCGTATCAGCCTGCGGAAGCAGGAGCATGTCGCTTTCGTTGATCGCTTGCCAACCGCGGATGCTCGAGCCGTCGAAGCCCAGCCCCTCTTCGAAGACCTCTTCGTCAAGCTTGGAAACCGGAATTGTGAAATGCTGCCAGATGCCAGGGAAATCCATGAATCGCATGTCGACCGCTTTAATATCGCGTTCGCGGCACATCGCCAGAACCGTTTGAGGGGTCATCGCCATGATCCGGTGTCTCCCAATGACTGGTTGGTGGTGGGACGGTGGCTATCGTCAGTGAACCCAATTGATGTTCGCAATTGGGTCGACCACAAACGTTTCGTTCGGCCGTCCTGAATTGGCCATGATACCGAATCGATTTCGCGTTGGAAACGACTTGCTCGGTGCTCGCCCGAAATCCAAAACGGGACATGTTTAACGTCGCTTACCAGCGACCAACACCGACGGACCTTGGGCGGCCAACCGGTTCGGGTGCGCGATTCATCCGAGGCCACGATTTCAACGGTTTTGTGCCTGCGCTAATTTTGCATAGCCGCGGAGCCTTTATTCATAGAGGACGGTGTGCGACTAGGGTCGAAGGAATCTTTTTTTGGGGAAGGATCATTCCATGAACACGCATCCATGCAAAATGCGTTCAATCGCGGGCGTTTGTTTCGCAGTTCTCGCGTCGACCGCATATCCGCAGCAGACCGGGAACCTTGTCTATGTGCCAAATCTAAGTTCCTTCCCGACCATTACGGTGTGCCCGCCAGCTGGCACAATTTCCACTCCACCAATGAGCAGAACTTCCGTTTTAGTCACCCCGGCCGTTGCGTCCGTTTCTACTACGAATCCCGGGGCTCGAGCGCCGGCCTCTACCCGGGTGGCTCCGACTCAAAAAACGTCAAGTTGGACAAGTATTCGTCCCAATCAGGCGCCTCCGCGGTTGCCTGTGGTGGCGCTTACCAATTCGCCGCTGACCAGGACATCGACCGGGCGCTCGGCCGTTTCGACTGCCGATCTCGTGGGGACCTGGCGGGCAATTGCCCGCGGCCGCGACGGTGAATTGGCCACCGTCGACCTGCTATTCGACAAAGGCGGATGGGCCACCCTAACGCTTTCCGACACAAACGACCAGCGATCGAATGTGCAGCAGCGCGTCGCGATACAGGGTGACCAACTGAAATTAGGCGACGCCGGCGGCAATCAGTCACTAGGCAGCCTAGTTGAAGTCACCGACCGGCAAATGGTAATCGAGCGAGATGGCGGAACAATCACGTTCGTTCGACCTTGGAACTAGCGTAGAAGATCCATTCGGATGGGTGCACAAAAGCCCCGGTCATTGACCGGGGCTTTTTTCGTTCGTGGATGCTCGTTCTGGTTGAGAAAAAAATTGGCGGGGTTGGGCATCGTCCGTTGATTTCCCTTTGGATAGCGATTTACACACTAAAAGACCCAATTCGATATGCAAGGGGAGATTACCATGAATCTTTCATTTACTCGCCGCTTTTCACGAGACGACACACGCAAGAGCAATCGCAGCCGGACTTACCAAACTTCCTTCCGGGCAACGTTCGAAATGCTCGAGCGCCGCGAGATGATGTCGGCGAATCAAATCGTAGCGGCACCAGCCTGACGGCCAATGTAGTATCCGCGTCGCAGGTCAACTTGGCATGGAAAAGCGTGGCCGGCGCAACGAGTTACCTTGTCGATGAATGGGTTAATGGGGCCTGGAAGCAAATCGGTAATTTCGCCAGCAACACCATCGGCTGCTCAATCCCCGGCCTGACCGCTGGCGCGACGTACTACTTCGACGTCGCCGCTCATAATTCGTCGAGCACAACTTGGGCCAACTTCGTTACCACGGTGACGATTGATCGCCCAATGCGGCGCGTACCTACACGAACGTGAATGGCTCACTCTTCGGCAGCAACGGCCCTCAGTTCACGGATGTGCGTCAAGGGCAGGAGGGCGACTGCTGGCTCCTAGCGAGTTTAGCCGAAGTGGCCGCCCGAAATTCGAGTTACATTCGAAATATGTTCAGCTACGTCGGCACGGAAATGGAGAACGGCGTCTCGGTTGGTCTTTATTCGGTGCGGTTCTTCGACACCAGCAATGTTTCCAGATATGTGACCGTTGACACCGAGCTTCCGCAAGGTGGAGGCTATTACGATCAAGTCTTCAATGGCTCCCTCTGGGTCGCTCTAGCTGAGAAGGCGTATGCCCAAGCGAATGCAAAGGGGTATGTCACCACCTTCCACGCCGGCGTCGACTCCTACGATGCCTTGGGAAACACAGGCGGCATTCCTTCCTGGGCGTTGCACACTATTACAGGACTGTCGGCCAGCAACTTCGCCTTCAGCCCAAGCAACATTGCTACGGCTTGGAACCAAGGGAAGTTTATCGTCCTCGGGACGGGGAATCCAACCAGCTCCTACATCGTCGGTGGACATGCCTATGCGGTGGTGGGCTATAACGCATCAAGCAGCATGCCGTTTGAAGAGTTCAATCCGTGGGGGGCCGGTTCTACGGGGTATGTCTGGAACAACTCGTCAAAATACGGCCTATTCTGGGCAAACGCGTCTTTCATCTCGCAGAATTTTACCTCGCTATTCCATACTGGCGCCGGCATCGAAACAGACGGCGTCGGTAGTGGTGTGCTGCAAGTAGCTGCCGGCGCTTCCGCCGCACAACACGCGATCGTCAATCGGACGATGCCTGCGTTGACTATCGCAACAGAGGAGCTCGCCAATGAGAGCCATCATTCCGCGTTTGATTCGTGGAACACTTCTCACCAGTTGGATCACACAGACAGTTTGGAACTGAACGTACCCTCGACCTCGGCTTGGGAAGTAGCGTTCAACAGCCTTTCCGAAGAACTGTTCTCACAAGTCGCATAGACAACGTGCTCATACGAGCCCTCTTCCGATCTAATCGAAGGAGGGCTTTTGCCTGCGCCAAGGGACCGGTTTCGCGCGGTGCGCGGCTAGGGATCGACCGGATTATCTCCTTCAACCCGTTTTCGAATGTGGCTCAACCGTCGTTCGACCGCTCTCAACGAACAACCCAAGCATCTTGCGATTTCCGGGTTGTTTCTCTCTTCCAACTTCCAAAGAACGATCAAACGGTCCACGGGGTCATCGAGCGAGTCCATTAGCCGGTCGAATTGGGCAACGAAAATGAGCGCATCCTCGGCCGAGGGCGCCACGGAGACGACCTGAATCAACTGCGTTTCGTCTGCGCCATCGACAGGCAGAAATGTATGCGAGAGTCGCCCGCCACCGCGCTTTGCGCGGAGCTCGTGCACCCGCTAATTGGCTGCCGTACGTGCCGTAATGAGCGCGAGCAGCGCCCAAAGGCTATCGCGGTCGCGCAAGTTTGGAAAAGAACCCGATCGGGCGCGCATGCAAAAACTGCTAAAGGCCTCTTGGACGACATCGTTTTCATCCATCGCGCGGCAAGGTGTATTGCTGAGCTTGAGGCGCGCCAGAGCAACCAATCGCGGATAATACCGTTCCCAAAGAAACTGAAACGCGTTCTGATCGCCAGTGGGGAGCTTTTCAAGAGCCTGGACAATCGAATCTTGCCCCTCATCATTGTCGAGGTTTACGGGTGGCTTCGGCATGCAGCTTCCATTGAACGTGGTCTTTTTCGCCGTACGCGAGAGCGATCATAACGCCCCCCGATGGGTTAAGCCACTATTTTCCATTGCGAGGACGCTCGCAGCGACAATGATTCAACAAAAAAGCCCCCGGCCTAAGCCGGGGGCTGATTAGTTAGTACAAGAGAGAGTTTACGGCGTTCAGCTAGTCGTCTGCAGTTCACGCTCCGACTTCGGAGCCATCAGCCGCATCTGCACGATACGGTCATCGGCCTTAGCTTGCACGCCGTTGACCACCGCCCCAATGATGCGGATACCAACGCCGCGGAGCAACTCGGCGGCCTGGTGAATCTTGGGCATCTGGCTTTGGTCGCGGCGAACCGAGAGGATCGCACCATCGCTGTATTGGCCAAAGATCAACGCGTCCGACATGCCGAGGATCGGGGCTCCATCGATAATGATGAAGTCGTATTCGGCACGCAGTTTATCGAACACGGGCTGCATTTGCTCGGTCGCCAACGCGTGAATCGCGTCGATATCGCAGTACCCGGCCGTGAGCAACCACAGACCTTCCGCATGCGTCGGACGAATCACATCGGCAACATCGACCTCGGCCCGGAGCACTTCGCAAAGGCCGTCTTCCAATGGCACATCGAACAGGGCGTGGAGGGCAGGGCGTCGCAAGTCGCCATCGACCAGCAATGTCCGCCGGCCGGCACGAGCCAGGCTCGCGGCCAACTGGCTGGCAACCGTGGTGCGACCTTCCATCGTCGCGGCACTCGTGACGAGCACCACCTGCCGCCGCTTCGAGCTCGAATCGTGCATCAGGATGGTTCGCACGCCGTCGATCGATTCGGTAAGTTGCGCCACCACCGGGTGCATCGGATCGAGCGCTTTCTTCGACGACAATCCGGGCAACAATCCGACGACGCGAATGCCAAGGCCTTCATCGACCTCATCGGGACCGTTGAGGCGGCGATTGCGGAACTCCAGGTACGCGATGCCCAGGCAAGTTAACGAGAACCCGGCCATCGCACCAAGAACCGCGATCGAATAGTGCTGAATCGAGTTGATGTTTTTGGTAGGTACGGCGGCCTGCACTTGTCGGATTTGGTCCGGAGCATTGGCGTCGATATCGAGACTCTCGAGCTTAATGCTCATGTCCTTGGCGACCGACTGCAATTGCTTCAAATCGTCTTCGCGGGTTTCCAGGTCCGTCGACCGCTCAATCCGCTTTTTCAACTCGGCCATTTTGGTGTCGAGCGACTTTGACATGGCGGCGAGCTGACTTTGCAACGAGCCGAAGGTGGTCTTATATCGCTTGGTCAATTGCTCCATCGCAACGTTGGGGGACAAGTCCATCTTGTGTTTCATCTGCTTCTTTTGGTCGGCCCGATATTGTTCGAGTTTGCGACTCAGGGCTTCGACTTGCTTCGCATTCGTCTGGCTCAATCGTGCACTTGTGCCGCCCTTCGCGCCGCTGTCGGACGACGACGATTGGTCCATCTGCATCAACCCGATCCTTTCCTTCATCATCACGACGACCGGATCCCTATCGAGCACATCGTCAATTTGGGCGTCGATGACATTCGGACTTTCTAAGTCGCCCTTCATGATCATGAAGTCCGTTTGGGTCTGGTACAGCTGCGCGGTCAGCTCTTCTTTCTTTCGTTGCGTTTCCGAAATGTCACGCAGCAATAGTTCAGTTTCGGCGTCGCCGCCGTCCTTTCTTTCCGGGCGGCCCGACTCGCGAGCGATATCGAGATATTCGTCCAGCTTTCGCTTGATTTCACCATTCAGCGTATCAATACTGCGGCTCAACATGTCACGCACGACGAGACGCCGCTGACGCGCTTGGTCGACGACTTCATCCTTGTATGCCTTGGCCACGGCATCGACGAGTTGCACCTGGTCTTCGGTGAGCTCATCGCCAGAGAGCGAAATGCTCAGCAGCTTACCGTTTTGGGGATAGTCGCAGGAAAGGTTTTCCTGCAGCCACACCACAGGGTCGGAGCGGCCCGCGAGCGCGCTCAAGCTGGCAACACTCGGCGGACGAATGGCGGCCGTGAGCACGAAATTACTTTTCAAGAGCGCGAGTTGGGTCTTTTTCAAGATTTCGTAGTTTTGATCGCTGTCGTGGCTAATGTCGAAGATCGTTTCACGCTTGTCTTCGACTTCGAACAGCGCGGTGGCCGAGGACGATTCGGGGAATATGAACCACAAGGCGATTGAGGCCAAACCACCCATTACGATGCCCATGCACAACGCGAGCAGCCAGCGGCGGCGCAGCGCGTGCATAAACGTATTCGCATCCATGCTGCCACGCAGCACGTGATGTACGCCGGCTGTGGGCATGCCGGGAATTGCCAACGGCGTCGTATGGGCGCCGTTGTTTTGAACCATCAAGGCGTCGCCCGGGTGCGGCTGGCCTGCGACCAGCGCGTGATGCTCATCGGGAGCATGAGAAGAGTCGTCGCGAAACGTCATGGGAGGATCTCAAATGGTCCTGGTGAATTCGGCGAAATGCCGAGAACTCGAATATGAGCAAACGTGAAGAGATGCGTCCTGCCAGCACTCGCAACTCACACGCCAATTGTTTCCAAACAACCTCGGAGGCTCGTAATTACGGGACTTTTGATAACTTGTGATTCCCAGTCGCCCGAACGCATTCGAAAGACGGGTGTCTTTTTTCAACATCCTGCGATTTTTTTCAACAATGACGGGTCCGATTTAGCGGCCCGATACGGTTGCAACGCCGCGTACGCCACCCACGGGTCGCAGTTGCACCATATCCGCCGGTACTGTGATTCGTTCCAAGATTTGCAATTCCAACCACAACAGCGCAAGTGCAAGCGGCATCATGATCACAAGCCCTGCGTAGTCGTGGCAGATTTTTTGAACCGCGAGGTTGTCCTGCCCAGCCGCCATGTACAGCAAACCGGTTGCAGTAATACGAACGATATTAACGATCAGCGCGATTGGAATGGCGCTTAGAAGAATGACGAACTTATCCCACCAGGGGCGCTCGATGACGAACACCATTGCCACTGCGAGTGCGCCGAAGATCGTTGCCATCCGCAAGCCGCTACAAGCATCTGCCACCGTGAGCGGTGTGGACATGCCCGGGATGCTGATCAAATTGCCTTGGCGGAACGCCGATACGCCGAGCGTCTGAAGTACGAAGGTACTTGAAATCGTAGCGAGCCGCTGCAAACGGCCAAGCACACCGACTTCGATGGCCGTCGGCAATGGAAACATGAAGACCAAAAATGCCAGCGCCGGCCAGGCCCAGCGAATCGCTCGAAATCCCCCTACCATCATGAACGCGCCGAAGATCGAGGGAATAAATGAAATCCGGTCGATCGGGTTAAACGCGTACTTCGCCGCGAACAGTCGCGCGGAAAGGCCAATTGCGAGAAGCAGCACACCAAGCCAGCGCTCCATATTCGGCACCGGCGTGAACGGTTCCCAACGCAACCAAAGTAGGGCGGCAGCAAACAGCGGTACGATCCAGCCGTGCGAGTACAGACCTTCGCTCCACGCCGCACTGGTTAGCGAAAACATGTCCCAATAAGCCGCCACTAACAGCGCGACTAAACCACCCAACTGAATAAGCGGAATCCGCTGCGAGGGGTCGTTCCAACTAACCGGCGCGGCGGGCGCGGCAATCGTCGCCGCCCGAGCTGGCGCGCCTGGTGCTCGCAAGCTATCTTTACGAGGCAACGGCGAAGTTGAACGCGAAGGGTCCTTACCAGATGGCGGAACTTGACTCATCGATGAAATACCTCAAAAGCCGGCTGCAGATTAACTATTTTTGATAAAAAAACGGCGTTCACCGAACAACGATTCGTTAAACGCATTATTGCGAACTCCCGGACCCAAGTCGCGGGAATTGCCAACAACCGACGATCTACCCGCCGTTGTCGTTCATGGACTCTGTGTTCCTAAGGGATGGACCGAACGGCCGCCTGCCGTAGCGATTCCCGATGATAAGTACGATGGCCACCGCCCCCTGGGCTCCCTGCAGCCACCCGCCCATTCGAACACAGCGTCAGTTTGACCACTGATTCTGTGATTCCTGCCGCCGCTCTGTGGGCTCGAGTGACAGCTCTAAGAATCGAGAATACGCGCCTGCTCAAAATCTGTCAAACCACCGCGCCGAAACGCAACCCATGATCTGCCTTGTAGTTCGGCCGCGCGAGTCAACCCATTACCGCCAACTAGCCTAAGCGGAAAATCCAGAACGATTGCCCGCCCATTTACCCACCTTTGTGCCGTCTGTGGGGATTGGAGCACTCACGCGGATCGTAATCGTCACCGCTTGCTGCTACGCGTCGTATGACCACTTTGTTCGCGCTGTTTGTGAGCGGTTGGGTGGGGCGACTTTGAGCACTCATGCCAGCCCCGTCCGGGCAGAACTTGAAGGCCCTCAGCCGCGCAAAACGCAGACTCCGGAAGCAGCAATCCGAGGGCGGCTGCAATGCTGGCAAAAATCATGGCCTCGTGCGCCGAAACTCCCGCGATTCGGTGCTACGCATCTCGTGCAGTCTTCGCAAACTCTTACCGCCGCTATGAATTTGGGAAATCTACCCGGTGTTTGCCGCCCAGAGTGAAAGTTGTTGGCGAAGTTTTCCGATTACAGAGACCGTGCCGGAAATTCCGGTTGCGCGGGGTCACCATTCCGCGCAGCTAGCTCTGGTAGTTTCCAAGCGTTCCGTCACGCACCGCGAGCCGCGAGAAAAGTCATGTTGCCGCGCATCCGATCTCTGAGAGCGATTTGTTGGTCTGTGGTCATGCTGATTTCCACGGGCGGCTGCACGGCATTCTTGGAACCGCGGGAGCCGTATCCAATCACGCCGCCGGAGCCGTCGCCGACGAGCCCCGTTCCGCGCGAGCTGGATATGGTGTCGTTACCACCATACACGATCGCTCCGCCAGACATCTTGTTTATCCAAGCGGTGAAGATCGTTCCGAAACCGCCTCATAAATTGGAACCGTTCGACGCGATCTTGATTCGCGTCGCGAACGCCTTCTCGGATCAACCGATTGCAGACGCTTTCTTCATCGATCCGGAAGGAACGGTGGACCTTGGCCCAACGTATGGCCGCGTGAAAGTTGTGGGCCTGACGGTCGACGAAGCACAGTCTGAAATTCGGCGGCACCTGTCGCAACTGATTCAAGACCCAATCGTGTCGGTGTCGTTGGCGGCATCCTCGGGTGCTCAACAGATCTCCGGCGAACATCTCGTCGGTCCCGATGGCCGCGTCAATCTATCAACCTATGGCCAGGTGTACGTCGCCGGCATGACGCTGGAAGAGGCCCGTGCCGCGGTTGAAAAGCAACTCTCAAAGTTCTTGGAAGATCCGCAAGTTGCGGTGGACGTCTTCGCCTACAACAGCAAGACGTACTACGTAATTACACAAGGCGCCGGCAACGGCGACGACGTCGCGGAGTTCCCCATTACGGGTAATGAAACCGTGCTGGACGCCATTGCTCAGCTCGGCGGTTTGTCGCAGCTCTCGTCGACGAGAATCTTCATCGCTCGGCCAGCGCCCAATGGTGTCGGTGGCGAGCAGATTCTGCCCGTCAATTGGGAGGAAATCAGCCGCGGCGCCTCGACGGCCACAAACTATCAAATTATGCCTCGCGATCGTATCTACATCTCCGAGGATCCGTATCTGCACTTTACCAATTGGATTTTCAAGGTCACGCAACCGTTCGAACGGCTGTTCGGCTTCGTGTCCCTGGGCACGAGCATGGGCAACCAGATCAAACGGTTCGGTTTGGGTACGTTGTAACCTGAGGATCGGTGGCCGAAGTGTTGGAGTGATTAATCTTGGTTGATACCATCTGCCGCTGCCTGCGCAGCCAATGCAGTGAACCAAGATTGATGAATGGCAGCGAGCAGGGGAGGACGCACTGATGAAATTTGCCAAAACAGCAACCGCCGGGATCCTGATCTTCGGCTTAAACAACGTGTCGTCAGCGCTACCGCCTTGTCCGGAGCGGCCAACGCCACCGCCTTGCTGTGCGGACGGCCACGGCATCACGAGTCCGGCGACCATAGGCTTCTACGAAACACGCTGGCGGCCATGGCCACTTCAAAACCCCGGGCCCGGCGTTCCCAAAACTGGCGAGCAACAATTGCAAAACGCCGTGCCGCGATATGAAGCGCCACCTTCTGAAGAGGAAGATCGCAAGGCGCCGCCGCCGACCACACCACCCGAGGCACCGCCGCCACGCGTGCCCGCCGGACCTAATAACGCGCCGCCGGGAAGCGAGATCAAAACCGCGCCCAATGCGCCCGCTGGCCGGCAGCCAGGTGACACGACCGAACCGAGTAGTCCACGTCGCACATTGCAACCGTATGAGCCGCAAGCTCCCGGAGGCAATCGCCCCGCGAACAGCACGGGTCCGACCGGCGAATATGATCCGCCGCCAGGACTGCCTTTCGGACCCAGCACGATTCAAAGAGCCGTTCCCGTTCGAGAAGCGAATCGGCTTCCGGTGTTTCCTTCCCGCTCGGAACGACCAACGCCGGCCGCGAAATCGAATCCGAGCGATGATCCGCCGCCAGCTCTACCGAGCACGTTGGCTAATCTCGCCAACTAGTCTCAGCGATTCAGTTCGCCCCGCAAACTACTACCGATTTCGAGCCCGGACTGACCAACAGCCCGGGCTCGTTTCTTGCGCCCACAGCGAGGGGCACGCGACGGCCAGACGAACGCCAATGTTTCGATTGTAGCGGCTATAGCATCATTCACGGCTCGCCGCCTGCGTACATTTGTTTCACCTTCAAACCTGGGCCTTTTCCGGCGCGCCACCGGGTGTCAACGCATCGTTTCCTTGACACATCTGGGGCATGAGCCTACCGTAAATTGAGTCCCGGATTCCATCCGCGGACGAAACGCTTTTCGAACCGTCGTCTGCTGGACACGTAATTAAAGCGCGTTTGTCTTGTATCCCGCAGATTTGGGCGGCTTCTCCACTCGCTGGCCGGAGCAACTCAGCCGGAGGTCTACATCGTGTCCCGATATTTACCGTTCGCTATCGGAATTCTGCTGATCGTCGGACTAACGATGCAGGAATTCCGCATGACGGACCGCCTGTCTGGCACGAACGTAAGTGCCGATGAGCGGGCCAAGCTGATCAGCTCCGTTCCCAAAGATTTCGGCGACTGGCACGGCGAAGACAAGCCTGTTGATGCCCGGGTTCAAAAGGTAGCCGGTGCGATCGGCGCCGTCTCCCGGAATTATCGTAACTCCCGCACCGGTGAACGAGTCGACCTGTGGCTCATCGTCGGCCATGCTCGCGATGTGGCCTTCCACACACCGGATGTTTGCTACGTCGGCTCTGGCTTCGAAGCGCGCGGCAAAGAAAACTCGACGTACAACCTCGTACTGACCGGTTTGCCCGATACGCCAATGTGGACGAACACTTTCTTCAAAGAAGACGTCTCCGGGCGCACGCTACTTCGCGTTTTCTGGACTTGGTACAACCCTGAATCGCCAGAAAACGAAGAGAAGGTCGCCTGGGAGGCGCCGGGCAACGCTCGCTTCCACTTCGGCAATACTCGCGCACTCTACAAAATGTACTTCACGAGCGAGATGCGCGACCCGATGGAAACCGCAGAGCAAAGCTCAGCACTGCGCTTCGCCAAGGACTTTCTGCCTGAAGTCGATAAGGCGCTCTTAGACATGCACCACCAACTCGGCGGTGGCGCTGGCCACGAATCAAGCGACAAGTCCACCGCGCCCGCGGCCACGAATCCTTCGGAAACACCCGACGCCCCAAAGACGGAACCGGCGACGGAAGAAAAGGCCGGCGCGGAGAAAGCTGCCGCCACCTCAACGGATCAAGCGCCGACAGCCACTTTGGAGCAAGCGCCCACGGAGACTTCCCCTCCCAAAACGGAAGAGAAGTAGTTGCGAACGAGCGCTAACCGCTGCTCTGCAACATTGTGGAATAGTCTGGCGCTACATCACCCCGACCCGGCCGTCCTCCAGGCCAAGTCGCTTCATTTTCTTGTACAGTGTAGTGCGATTGATGCCGAGTTGATCGGCCGTCGCATTGCGATTCCATCCGTTAGACTCGAGCACCTCGCGAATGATTTGCCGCTCCGGTCCTTCGAGCGCTTCCTTTAGCGTTCTTTGGCCCGAGGCAGAACTCATGATGACCGCGCCCGTGCCGCGAACCTCGGTCGGAAGATCGGCAACCGTAATGATCGGCCCCTTGCCGAGCAGTACAGCGCGCTCGATTACATTCTGCAGCTCACGAACGTTGCCGGGCCAATTGTAGCGTTCGAGCGTAACCATTGCGTCGTCGGCGAACCCCGTTACTTGGCGGCGCGAATCCTCGCGAACCTGTTCCAAGAAGCTGTGGGCCAGCGTCGGAATATCGCTCGGTCGTGTGCGCAGCGCGGGAAGCTCGATGTTGATCACATTGACGCGATAGTACAAATCCTGTCGGAATCGCCCATCGGCGACCGCCCGAGTCAGGTCTTCATTGGTCGCGAGCACCACGCGCACGTCGACATCAAACGTTTTGGTGCCGCCAACCTGCTCGAACTTCAACTCTTGCAACACTCGCAGCAGCTTTACTTGCATCGCCGCGCTGGCGGTTCCGATTTCATCCAGAAAAATCGTGCCACCGTGGGCCTGCAGGAACTTGCCCACCTTTTCGCCAGTCGCGCCAGTAAACGCCCCCGCGACGTGGCCAAACAGTTCGCTTTCGAGCAACGTTTCCGGCAGCGCACCGCAAGCCACTTCGACGAACGGCCCCTTGGCGCGCCCGCTGCGGCGATGGATGGCCCGAGCGATCATGCTCTTACCCGTGCCGCTTTCTCCGGTCACGAGAATCGTCGCCCGCGTATCGGCCACGCTGCCGATCATTTCGAATACTTTGAGCATCCGCGGGTCGCGACCCACGATGTTATCCATCCCGTACTTGCGATCGAGTTGCGCGCGAAGATTGGTGTTTTCTTGCTGCACGCTGCGCTGCGAAATCGCACGCTCGATCGTCATCAACAATTCGTTGTCGATCAGCGGCTTGGTAACATAATCGAACGCACCGGCGCGAATGGCTTCAATCGCACCATCCGGCGAACCGTAACCGGTCATTAGCACGACTTGCGAAGCCGGCCAATTGCGCCGGCATTGTTCCAGTAGATCGAACCCCTCACCGTCGCGCAGACGAACATCGGCGAGCACCAGATCATACGCTTTCTGCCGCAGACGCTCGAGCGCATCGGTATAACCGGCAGACGCATCAAGTTCGTAACCCTGGCTGCGGAGCCAATCCGACATCGAATCCAACACGTGGCGATCGTCATCCACCAGCAGTAATTGCGGCTTGGTCATGATTAGTTCGTTTCAATGAGTGCGAGTCCGCGTCCTGCGATCGGTACGACCATCCAAACTGTCTCACAACTCGCCCGCGCCTTTCGGCAACACGAGCGCAGTTCTGTCGAGAAATATCTACGTCACAGGTAGTAGAGGGTCAACGAAGTGAGCAATTTGCCGACACTGACTTCGGGTCGTACCGATTGTGACGGACCTATCGCACCAGCTGCTCGGATATAATGCCGATGCCGTTTGCCAGTATTCACACCTCTTCGCTCGACCGCCATGACACCAATCCGGGTCGTCGTTCACGACAAGATGCAGCGGAAGTACATCTACTACCGCACTGAACCTGTCGCCAAGAATTTTGCGCCGGATTTCAAGCCGCAACTCACGCCCAAGCAAATGCTCGAGTTGGGCGTCTTCGGCGGCAAGTACATGACGGATTGCACGAAAGAGTTTCCCGACGATTGGTTCGACGACGCCAGACTCTCGCCCGACGGGCACGACCCAAAGCTGAATCACTTTGGCGTCAAGGCATCGCAGCCGCTATCCGTATGGCGCGAGAAGGGCTGGATCTTCAAAGAAGACCCGCGCGGCTGGTTCCAGTGGTACTGCCGCTACTACATGGGCCGCCGCGGCGAGGACGACGAGCGACAAATCAAACGGTGGAAGGCCATCAAACGCCACGTCGCTCAGATCCGCAAAAACTGCAAACGCGGCGATCTGAAATGTCGTCGCCGTCAACGCCAAGCGTTACTCCACTGGGCCTACGATTCGCGGAAACTGTGAGCGTACGGCTCACTGCGGCATGATTTCTGAAATATGGCAAGATATGCGCTTGAAACCATTTCGAGTTCTTGGCCATAATCCACCCCCGTTGGATCGCTTCACTTATCTTTGTCGCCGGGGAGAGTATTATGGCCCAATCAAATGTTCCGTATTTCAAAGCTTGGTTTATCTTCCTTCTAACTAGCCTAGTTTTATCTGTATTGGCCGGGATGGCGATTGGCTTCGTACTTGGTCTTATTATGGGTATCGTCGGTGCTCCTATACAAACCGTTCAGGTAGTTTGTGGCATCGCTGGCGCAGTTTTGGGATTCATCGTCTCCTACACAATGTTTCGTTGGGTCGTAGACCGTTTCATTATCCCGAGCGTAACCGGCGCAACGACGAACGCCATGTAACAACAATCTCGTGAGCGAAGCAGTTAAGAGAAACTACTGCACCTTTCGGCGAGCCTGTGCGCACACGGTTTAAACTCCAATGACAGATACGAATTCCTGGGTGGGTGCCACGTCAGACGTACTCGACGGCTATCGTCGAATGATCGACGGCGCCGTAAAACAACTCAGCGATGAGGAGTTCGCTCGCCGACCGACGGACGGAATCAACAGCGTCGCGGTCATCCTGCGCCACTTGGGCGGCAATCTACTCAGTCGCTGGACCGATTTTCTCACGACGGACGGCGAAAAGCCCAACCGCAACCGTGACTCCGAGTTCGAAGATTGGCCCGACGACCGCGCCTCGCTCATGGCCTTTTTCGACAGCGGCTGGAATGCGTGCCGCGACTCGATCGCCGCGCTGACTGCAGACGACGTGGCAAAGTCCGTCGAAATCCGCGGCGAAAAACACACCGTGCCGCAAGCTGTTCAGCGGTCATTGACCCACACTGCTTATCACGCCGGCCAAATCATGCTCATCGCCCGCACGGTTCACGACGGCGGTTGGCAGTGGCTCACCATCAAACCGGGCGGCAGCCAGCAGCACAACGCGCAAACTTGGGGCACCACTGCAGCGCGCGGCACGGCGGGGCAAACGCCGGAAAACCGATAGGGCTCGGTCTTTGTTGCCAAAGTAGGCTTCAAGGTATAATTAGATGCCAAGAAGGATTCGTGAGTTGATCCGCGATCTAGAGCGCGCAGGTTTTACGAATCGCGGCGGAAAGGGCAGTCACCGGAACTTCGAACATCCGACTGGAATTCGCACGACCATATAGGGCAACCTTGGCGACGATGCCAAACGGTATCAAGAAAGAGAAGTCAAACGAGTGATCGAGGAAACTAAGTCGTGAACGACGCCGCTCGGTATATCAAGATAGTCGAATGGTCAGACGAAGATCAATGCTTTGTAGGCCAATGTCCGGGCGTTATCGGCCCATGCTGCCATGGAGCCAACGAGGCGGAAGTGTATGCCGAGTTGTGCGAGATCGTCGATGAATGGCTGGACACGTTGAAGAAGGACGGCAAGCCGTTACCACCGCCGACTGCCGGTCAGGGTTTAGCGGAAAAAATCGCGGGGTAAATATCACCGCGCCCGCGGATGCGCCTTCTCGTACGCCGCCCGCAAATTTGCGGTGCTGACGTGCGTATAAATCTGAGTCGTCACAAGGCTTTTGTGGCCGAGCAGTTCCTGCACGCTGCGGATATCGGCCCCGCGATCTAGCAGGTGCGTTGCAAAGCTGTGCCGCAGCGTGTGGGGCGAAGTCCGCCCATCGAGCCCTGTCTCTTTGATGTATTTTTCTAGCATCCGGGCCACACTGCGCGTCGTCAGCCGTGTGCCGAATTTGTTCGTGAATACGGGGGCTTCCCGTCCGGTCTTCTCGCGTGGCGACAGCGTCCGCTTTTCCTGCCAGCCCTTCAGCGCGCGAGACGCATACGATCCGATTGGCGACAGCCGCTCTTTTTTCCCTTTGCCGCGTACCCGCACGATGCCGGCAGGAAAATCCAGGTCGCCGTCGTTCAGTCCCACCAGCTCGCTCACGCGCAGCCCAGCCGAATACGCAGTTTCCAGAATGGCACGGTCACGAACCGCCGCGGGCGTGCTGCCTTTCGGCGCTTCAAGCAACTTGCCAACCTCGTCGCTCGTCAAAAAGTGCGGCAGCTTCCGACTCTTCCGAGGATTGCGGAGCGCCTTCGCCGGGTTCGCCTTTGCCCAGCCTTCGCGCTGGCCGAACTTCAAGAAGCTTCGCACCGACGCCAATCGCCGTGAGATAGAAGTCTTTGCGTAGCCCGCTTCGTGCAGCGCTGAAAGAAACCCGCGCAGCTCATTCGTTGTAATGCTGCCCGGGGCAGGGCTGTTGCCCTCTGCATCCGAGAGATACTCCGCCAGCGCGTGCAAATCCTCGCGATACCCCTTGAGCGTATGCGGCGATGCACCACGCTCCACGCGAAGGTACTGCAGGAACTGGCCGATCTGTGGACGCATGAAGGGCAGGGGGTCTAGAGTCGAGGGTCGACGGCCAGAATAAATGCGAGTCGCGATTCGTTCTGGCCGTCGACTCTCGACCCTCGACGCTCGGCGACTTAGAACAGCTCTTCGCTGTCCGTCACCTGCGGCATGCGAGTCCGTGAGCGTTGTTGCCGCTCTTCTTGGCGAATCTTTTGGCTCAGCACAGCCGCATCGTACCAGCTGAAGCTGAGCTCCGGATTCGAGGCGTGACGACCAAGCATCCGCAACGCTTCGGCGCGTTGCGAGTCGTCGTACAGGAAGATGTAACGTTCCTTGCCTTTGATCAGCGCGAGTACGTTGATGTCGTCGTTCACTTTGCCAAGACTCCGTTCGGCAGCGGGCGGGGGTGGCCGAAAGTTGCTGGGGGCTGTCGGCCTTTGGGTGGGGGGCGAGCGGTCGTTTGTGACCTGTCGGAATTCCGTTTTCACGACGAGTCGCAACACGACTCTACGACGCTTTATCGGCTATCCGGCCAGCTCCACACCACTCGTGTTTCACTTGCACCACCGCGCGCAGAAAGCATTTCCGCGATGTGCATGTGACAGCAGAATCGGATGAAATCATCGCTGCGTTCCAGATAGTTTTGCCAACCGCCAAATCGCGCATCGTCGCGGAAGTGGTAGTAGCTGGCGAGAGCCTCGGTGAATTCGCCATCGTTGCCATGATAAATCTTCGTGTGCGTCATAACCGGACCATCTGTCGGGCAGCAAGCAGGTCGAACCGGGCTCGGCGGCGGCGGAATAAACCCACGCTCATCCGGCCAACCCGGCGGCAAAGGTCCACCCGCGCCAGTGGCGCCGGTCATGCCGTCAGCGACCGCCATTGCCGATTGCGACGGCGGCATCGCTGTACCCGCACTGCTGGCGCTCGGCGGCAATTCCTCAACGTCGCCCGGCTGCTCGAAAGCCGCCTTGGCCACCTGGCTATTCTGGAATCGCTGCTTCCCTTTGCCCGACGGCTTAGCGACAGTTCCGCCCTTGTCGGCAGACGAGCCATCCTGCGACCCGTTCTTCGCGAGTTCCTTTTCACCCGTCAGCTCCGGCGGCATTCCTGGCGGAAATGGTCCAGGCTCTTTTTTCGCCTGAGGCGGCGGATCTGGCGGATCAAGTGGCATCTGCCCACACGTCGGCGTTTGCGTTGCGAGCTGCGCCTTCGCGAGCGCGAACTCCGACTCGAATACGAGCGGGGCAGGGATGTATTCTTCCTCCGGCGTTCCCCACGGCAAGCCGTAACCAGCCGGAATCTCGTGGAATCCAGGGTTCGCCGCGTACCATTCCACTCGCAACCCACACCGCGGCGGATAGTACGGCGTGTAGTCCGTCACCGAACCGATCACGACCGCATCCACACCCAGAATATTTGCCAGCCGCCGAGCCTCGCTCGGCTTCGAAAGGTCCACGTGGTGCGCAATGATCGCTTCTTCGGTCACACCGAGCGGCACAACTTCGAAGCCCTGAATCGACTGAAGCTCCGCGAAATACGCGAGCGCGAATCTGCGTCCGTCGACCGTCTTCTCGTCACTCAAATTGAAGAACGGCGCGACGGCAATTTTGCTCAGTTGCGGGAACGGATTGTGAATGACTGGCTCGTGACTCACGTCCGGCACAATCAGCGCGCAGCCGCTATCACCCATGACCAGCATTCCTGCCAGCATGACAGCGCAAAGAAGCCGACAATTTGGTCGACGGCGTAACATTGGCCGGATAGCGAATGCCAACCCAGCCCCCCTGCTAGCAAACCGTACGCGCGCATAGATACGAGCGCGCTACGGTTATCGGCGACTGGCATATGAGGCTTGAGATAAACGGCCCGACTCGGCGAATCGGTCGCGATTTTTTGCGATCCGCGGGGTCCTTGAAACGATCAACTGACCAACAACCAAAGCAAGAAGCAGAAGATGCTGGCGGCGGCAGCCAAGACGAGAACTCTCGCCACCTGCGCCCACCCAGAACTTCGATTCGCCAACAGGGCCATCGCCGCGACAAACAAGAGCGGAGAGGCAAGTATCATCGCAATCACCGCAACGATCGGATGCGTAGACCAGATGCCGAACACCGCCGCAATAAGCGTCATGGCCAGCATCAAACTCAACAGCGAAAATCGCGGCATGAATACATTCACGACCGGTCCTTGGCAAAGTTCGGACTCTTTAAATCACTGTAACTTCGATCTGTTGGCGCGACGACAAGCCTACACGCGCGATACGCCCGAAATACGCACACCAGAAAGCTCCCGCCCATGATGCCGATGCCCAGGAGAAACGGCGGCACTGAGCCGGCGTCGAAGTCGATTCGAAACAATTGCCAAACTAGCGCGCCCGTGTACAACGCGAAGAAAAGCCCAAGCAAGCTCCACACCACCACCGCCATCCGCGGCCGCCGATCGGACGTTGCAAAGTTGGCTCCCTGCAACAGCCCGACAACGAACAATATCGGAACGGCCGCGATCAATATCGCTTGGAAGAACGCCGGCATCCGCACAGCGAACGCCAATACGCCCGAAACAATCGCCGTGAGGAAAAGAATCCCTCTTATCGAGAATTGCCACCGACGTGCGGTCATGATTCGAAAGTACCGCGCTTAGCGGAACGGACCTCTGGCCAGTTTGCGTCGCTCATATCGCCATTGTAGCATCGTAGGGTTGCTGACAAACGTCATTGACTCTAGGCGGAAACGTCCATGCGTTCGCTCCTACGAACACGCTTCATCGCCGCTTGTCTTTGCGCGAGCGCATCCGCCTCCGTTGCTCAAACAAACACCGTGCCGACAAAGGTCGTCGTTACAAGTGACCATGTGCTTTCATCAATGGCAAGAAGTCTTCCCGATCGGTTTGACGTTGCCACCCGCACCGGATGCAAATACGCCTAGCGGACGGCTTGCCTTCGAAGAACTTCGCGACTCCGGCGTGCTGCTGATACGCACGGGCCCGGTGGTCGACAACGAGGAAGGCAAAAAATTCTCGGCTTGGGATGCCGAGTGGGCGGAACGCGAAAAACAGTTCATGAGCGCGGCCGCACATGCTGGGCTCTACTGCGCGCCGTGGTTGAAGGAGATGGCCGTAATCGACGCCAAGCACCCCGAACGCGAAGACCGACTACGGCGCGTCGTGCGATTCTTTAAAGACAATCCCGGCTTGGGCGTTTGGAAGGGAGTCGATGAACCCCAATGGGGCAAAATCCCCGTTTCAGAACTCGTTCGCGCGTACAAGATCATTCACGAAGAAGATCCGAATCATCGAATCTGGATCGTGCACGCACCGCGCGGCACCGTCGAGGAATTGCGCGCTTATAACGCAACGTTCGACATTGGCGGCGTGGATATTTATCCGGTAAAAGACCCGCCCGGCGTGCATCTAGCCGCCACAGACAAGAATCGCGAAATCTCTGCCGTGGGAGATTTCACGCAGAAGATGATGCGTGTCACCCAAGGGCGAAAGACAGTCTGGCTCACGCTGCAAATCGCATTCAGCGGGACGGTGCCACCCAAACATGCATTGCGGTTTCCGACGCGGCAGCAGCAGCGGTTCATGACCTACGAGGCAATTATCAACGGTGCCAAGGGCCTGATTTATTACGGTGGCTCTCTGCAGCCCACACTTTCTGATCGCGACCGTGCACTGGGCTGGAATTGGACCTATTGGGACGGTGTACTGCGCTCCGTGATTCAGGAAATCGGCGACAAAAGCCCGCTGGCAGCGGCGCTGTGCGCCCCAATCTCGAAACTCGGGGTGAAAGCAAGCGAGAGCTCGATTGAACTATCCGTTCGCGAAGTAAATCGCAAAGTCTTTCTACTCGCCTGCAGTCGAGACCCTCAAAAAACTTTCGAAACGAAGTTTACGGGATTGCCGCATGAACTTGGGTCCGGCGTAGTCCTCTACGAGTCGCCACGAACCGTCGAAGCGAAGGACGGCACGTTCAGCGACCGGTTCGCCCCGTTTGACGTCCACGTCTACAAGTTCTCTCGGCCGTGATCGCTCAACTGTCGCCAGCGATACCGTGGCATCAGGAACGCGCCGTAAGCTCCCACAACCAGCGCGCCCTACGATCGACTCATTTTCCCGATTCGAGGATCAAAAGCGCAAACACGAGCGCCCCAAGCGCCACATGGGGATGCGTCCCGACGAAGGCGAGGACCACTGCCAAGACGGTTAGGGCAATGAACAGCGTACTAAGCGAAACTCGCGGCTTCACGTCTCACCACGCTTTCTAAATCAGTCCGCCCATCGTGTTCAGCCCAATCGGCTCTCGGCAATGGAATGGCTCGCCGTATCGCGTGCCAATCGACTTGCCCCAGTACGCTGCCTCATCGCGCAGCGAATCGATGAACACCGGCGGCGTGGTCGGCCGACCGGTGATGAACTGGCTCTCATAACACTTGATTGCAGCCAGCTTCTGATCCCACTCTTCGCTGATATCAAGCACAAACGCCGGTTGCGGCGCCATCTTCAAATGCACGCAGTAGTAATTGTAAATCCGCTGCGGATGGTGCGGCTCGCCAGGCATATCCGTCTTCGTGAGCTTCGACCAGAACCGGGCCGCATCCACCAGCGTCGTCGCCGCAATATGGTCAGGATGCGCGTCTTCCCAATACGGAGCGAACAGCCACAGTGGCTTCTGCTGCCGAATCACACCCGCGAGCTTGGCCCGATTTTCAATCGTTGCTTCGAGTGATCGATTGGGCAGCCCAAGATTTTCCCGCCAATCGATTCCAAGAATCGCCGTAGCCGCCGCCGTCTCGCGCTTGCGAATCTCCGGAGTTCCATGCGGCGTCGGCTCTCCGCTCGTAAGGTCAAGAATACCGACCCGGCGACCCTCTTTTTTGAACTTGAGAATCGCCCCAGCCATGCCCAATTCGGCATCATCCGGGTGCGGTGCAATCACGAGAATATCAAGCATGACGCGTCGAAGGTCGAGGTTTTAAAGTTAGATGAAGAATGCTATCGCAATCACATGCTTGCAGCCAAAACATCGCTTGCCCGTTCCGCGGCAATTCGTCAAACTCTGCCGCCTCTTCTGCAACGTTGGCACTTCTTCTCTCTTCGCCGAGTTTGGCCGTGATCTTGCGACGTCTACATTTTACTCGCCCGTTATCTGTGGCGGCAGTCTTGCTCCTGCCGCTGTTTTCCAGCGGCTGCAAACTGATGAACAGCGATTGGTGGAACCCCGACCACTACCGCGACGAGCGCGCCGTCGACATCGACCACCGCCTCGACAAGGCGGAGCCGATCGTAAAAAACCCGTTCTAAACCAGCCCAACTTGCGTTCTAATGGCGGCGCTTGCGATCACGCAGATCGCACGGCAAATCCATCCGCAGGATAGGCGCCATGGCGAACCACACGGCTCATTCCACGTACGAAAAACTTTGCACCCACGCGCGCGAAGTCGCGATTCTCAATTCGACTCAATCGCTTCTCGGTTGGGACGAACGCACCAAGCTCCCTCCCGCCGGCGGCGAATATCGCGCCGAGCAAATGAGCTACCTTGCGGGCTTCACGCACAAAAAGCTCACCGCTCCCGAGGTAGGTGATTGGCTTGCCGAACTCGCAGACAGCAATCTCGCCGCCGATCCTCACAGCGACGCCGGCGCCGACATCCTCAACATGCGCCGCGACTACGATCGCAAAACTAAACTCCCGCAAGCGCTCGTAGAAGAACTCGCCAAGCTCTCAGTCCTCGGCCAACAACTTTGGGTCGAAGCGCGTAAAGCCAACGACTTTGCACGCTTTCGCCCTCTGCTGGAACGCACGATCGAACTTAAACGCCAGGAAGCCGCTGCGATCGGTTACGACAAAGAACCTTATGACGCCCTACTCGATGAATTCGAACCCGGCGCCAAGACGTCTGAAGTAGCGCACGCGCTCAATGGCCTCCGCGAGCAACTCGTCCCGCTCGTGGCCGCCATCGCCGCAAGTCCTCACAAGCCAAACCTCGCCGCCCTTCACGGCAACTATCCAGTCGACTTGCAAGAACAGTTCGGCCGTCGTTGCTCCACCGCCATCGGTTTCGATTTCAACCAGGGCCGCCTCGACACTACCAACCACCCGTTCTGCGCCGGAATGGGTCCGTACGACGTGCGCCTCACCACGCGCTACGACGCGCAAAACCTCTCCGGCTCACTCTTCAGCACGCTGCACGAAGCCGGCCACGGCATCTACGACCAAGGCCTCCGCAAAGAACACTACGGTCTGCCCACCGGCGAGGCTGTCTCGCTCGGCATCCATGAATCGCAGTCGCGCATGTGGGAAAACCTCGTCGGCCGCAGCCACGCATTCTGGGAATTCTTTTTCCCCATCGCGCAGGAAACTTTCCGCGAATCACTCGGCCACGTTTCACTCGACGACTTCTACTTCGCAATCAACGACGTGCGGCCATCGCTCATTCGCACCGAATCGGACGAAGTCACTTACAACCTCCACATTCTTATCCGCTTCGAATTGGAACTCGCACTCATCAACGATCAACTAAAAGTTGTCGATCTTCCCGAAGCCTGGCACGCCAAATACCGCGAATATCTCGGCATTCAATCGCCCACCGATGCCGACGGCGTGCTGCAAGACGTCCACTGGAGCTCCGGCGCGTTCGGCTACTTCCCCACCTATTCGCTCGGCAATCTTTACGCGGCCCAATTCTTCGAACAAGCAATCGCCGACCTTGGCGATTTGCACGGAATGTTCGCTCGCGGCGAGTTTATGCCTCTGCGCGAATGGTTGCGCAACAAGATCCACGCCGAGGGTCGCCGTTATCCCGCCGCCGAGCTCGGCCGCCGCGTCACCGGCAAAGCCCTCTCTCACGACGCCCTAATGCGCCATCTTCGAGCCAAATTCTCCCCGCTCTATGACCTCCGCTAACGCGACTTTCTTAGTCGTACGTGGCGACGTTGCAGGCGCAACCCCCCGACGAGGCAACCCAGACTTTACCGGTTATATCGATTGCCCGACCTTCCGTGCGAATTGACGTGGCTCGAAGAGTCATTGGCTCGTCGCCGCAGATGTTGCGTACAACTAGGCAATGGTAGACTGTCGTAACGCTTGTATTGACGCCGATTTTCCGGCCTGCCGCGCCATGTTCGCGCCGGCCGCTTGAGGGAGCTCGTCACCAATGCCACAACTGGCAAAATGTCCGCAGTGCCAAAACGATCTCTTGGCCCCAGAGGACGTCGTCGACGGCGCCTGGGTCCGCTGCCCGAGTTGCTGGTCCTTCTTTCAAATGAAGGATGCGGTGACACGCGCGCTACCCGCGCTAGAAGTGATCGAAGCTTCCGCCCCGGCATCCGACGCAAAAAAAAATCACGCTGCCCAAACCGTCGAAGACATAACATCGAAGGCGACGTCGGACGATGACGCAGCCGACGATGCCGTTCTTCACGAGACGCACCAGGTGGACGAAATCCACGCCGCAGCATCAGAGGCCGCCCAAGAGTTGCATTTCGCCGATCCGGAAATCGACGAAGCGCCCGACATGCTCGAGCGCCACTTGATGCTCGCCCAAGACACTCAACCGATCGAAGCAGCCGAGCTCGATGAACCGACGACAATTCCGCTGACCTCAGTTCGTCAGGAATTGTCAGACACACGCACAGACCCGCTCGACTTGGCAGGAATCGAAAAGCAATCAGTCCAACCGCACGAAGCACTGTTGGAAACGCCCGAGGAAGCCGCGCAAAGGATCGATGCCTGGTTCCGGTCTGCAAAAACGCTGGAAGAGGTACCTCCAGTTTCGGAAATGCATTCGATTGATAAAACGGCTATTGGGGGAAACGAAATCAATGCCACGATCGACCTGGGCAGCGCTGGCATTGATGAACTTGCGCTGAGCGATGATTTCGAACTCGAGCACGCAGCCGAGTCGCCTTCTGAGCCAGTCGCCCCGTGGGACGATTCGCACCATATGGATCAGCTCCTGGCAGATATCCAAGATCAGCCGGAGCACAATGAGTTCCACGAAGAAATCGCAGAAACCGCTGACGATATTCAGCATCACGTCGCGGTTGAATCCGCAGAGCATGCGTCCGAGTGGATGCCCGAGGAATCGCTCGCGATCAATCCCGCCGCCAGCTCACCGCAGCGCTCCAAATCAGCGATCCGCACGCTGGTTCTGCCTGCTGTCTGCGGCGTGATGGGTCTGGCGCTCGGCTATTACGTTTTGCTGTGGCTCAAAGGCCCGCAAATCGACGTCCTCGACGCAGCCAAGTACTTGCCGAAAGCGATGCTGCCGGCATCCTTCGCGTCCGCGCCGCGCCAGACGGCCGCCGCTCCATCGCTGCCGCCAGTTGCCGACACTGCGGCCGACTCGCCGGCGAACGAGCCAAATGCGACGCCGACGGACACCGCGAATACTGCCGACGCCGCGAAACCAAACGAAGCCCCGGCCGAAAAGCAAGCCAGCTTCACCGAGCCGGCCGGTGCCAATAAAGCTCCGACTGCGGATGACAATCGATACGCGACAACTTCGCCTCCTGCCGATAAGTCGACCGAGCCCGCGGCATTTAACCCTCCGCCCGCCGCGCCGGTGACTGACGCTCCGCCAACTCCACCAATTGAAGTTGTTCGCATCGTCGGTGCTCCGTCGTTTTCCGCGTCAGACCTCGCCGCCGCGCTAGTCGCCGCAAAGGATGCCGAAGCTGGCCTGGTAAACGGCAATCTGGCCGATGGGCGCGAAGTCGCTCGCACCAAGGGCTTCAGCTACTCGATTCTCGCCGATTTGGCCCAGAAGGCCACGTTCACCGATCCTTCGGCCGCGGACGCCGAAAATCTGCAGCAAGAAACCGACAACATTTTCCGCGCAACCCTCGCCACACCTCACGCGCGAGATGAAGTGGCTCAAATCGTTCCCAAGTGGATCGCGTCCCCCAACCGCAAACAAGGCGGCGTCTTCTTTACTGGCGCTGTCGCCATTCACGACAAGCAGGGCAGCGTCGTCGAGGGCAGTGTCGATATGGGTTCGGGTCAACCACTTCCGGTCCTACTCCCACCCGCATTGGCGGACAAGCCACCTACCGGTCCTGTCGCCGTCGTCGGCTACGTCGTCGACAAACCCAGCGAGCGCATCCCCGGCTACACCGGCACCGCTCCGCAGGCCGTCTTCGTCACAAAGCTAATCCCGCTCCAATAGCTACGCGTACTGCGTATTGCCGCAGCCTCATCGCACGATTCTGCGCTAATTCCGCGTCGTTCCCGCGACGGACTGGTCGCTTCAGCGACCAGTTCCTACGATAGACGCACATCTACTTCGCTCTAATCCTGCGCCTTGCGTGACCTCAATGATTATTTCCGTTCCCAAAGAAACCTATCCGGGCGAACGCCGAGTCGCCCTCGTCCCCGCCAGCGTCCCACCCCTAATTAAAGCCGGCTCTCGCGTGCAAGTTGAAACCGGTGCTGGTCTTCCAGCAGGATTTACGGATAACGCTTACCGCGAAGCCAGTGCTGAAATCGTCTCCGACCGCCACCAACTTTTCCAATCCGCCGACATCGTCTTCCAAGTCCGCGCCCTCGGCTCCAACCCTCACGCCGGCGCCGCCGATCTCGACTCCATGCGCGAAGGCTTGGTCATCATCGCGCCCTGCGATCCGCTGGGAAATCCAGCCGCTGTGAAACAACTTGCCGAGCGCGGCGTCACGCTCTTCGCTATGGAGCTCATCCCGCGCATCACCCGCGCTCAAAGCATGGATGTGCTTTCCTCGATGGCCACCATCGCCGGCTACAAAGCAGTTCTCCTCGCCGCCGACCGCCTGCCGAAAATGTTCCCGCTCATGATGACCGCCGCCGGCACACTCACGCCGGCCAAAGTCTTCGTCGTCGGGGCAGGGGTCGCCGGCCTGCAAGCAATCGCTTCGTCACGCCGCCTCGGCGCAGTGGTCCACGCGTACGACGTACGACCCGCCGTCAAAGAACAAGTCGAGAGCCTCGGTGCGAAGTTCGTCGAAGTGCCGCTCGAAACAACGGGCGCAGAAACCGCCGGCGGTTACGCCAAACAGCTCGGCGAAGAGTTCTACCAAAAGCAGCGCGAGCTCATGGCGCGCACGGTCGCCGCCAGCGACGTCTGCATCACCACCGCCGCCGTGCCTGGCAAACCCTCCCCAAGAATCATCACCGCCGAGGCCGTCCACGGCATGGCCCCTGGCTCGGTGATCGTCGACCTGGCGGCAGAGCGGGGCGGCAATTGCGAGCTCACCAAACCCGATCAGATTGTCGTCGAAAACGGCGTCACCATCCTCGGTCCGACTAACTTGCCAAGCGAAGTCCCCACCCACGCTAGCCAAATGCTGGCGAAAAATCTCACGAATTTCGCCAAGCTCATCACCCGCGGCAGCGAATTCCATTTGAACCTCGACGACGAGATCGTGCGCACAACGCTAGCCGCGACGCGCGGCGAAGTTGTCTCCCCGCAAGTTCGCGACCTGCTAGGACTGCCACCACTAAAAACCCCCACCGACGGCGCACCCCCCGTCACTCATCTCGTCGCCAAGTAATCCCGCGTCTCCGCTCTCATACAGCCGGGGGTCCAAGACCCCGGCCGCGTTCCGCCAGATAGTCGCTGCGCCAGCTTTTCGCAGCGCGTCGGGGCCGCTCAGCCCGCGCCATTCGAATCTCTAACTAAACTTTTGCCTCCGCGCGAACCGACTGCATACAATTCACGTAACGTCTGCGGATACGGAACAACCGCTATCGCTCTCCAGACCGAGAACAGAGGCACATGAGAATCAATTCCAAGCAAGAACTGCTGCCACCGCTTTCGCCACAGCCGAATTCCGCGTCCGACTGGATCGAGTGGCTAACCGCTCCGCTGCCAGGCCGCTTCATGCTGCCCGCGACGGGCCTGTTGATCATGGGCCTCGACTGGCTTTGCTTCTCCGAAGAAGCCGCCACGCTCGGCCTCGCGATCCCGCTGACGTCGCTGGTCGGCTTCATCGCGGGTGCTATCGGCACGTATCATCTGCAACGCAAGTACGGTCTCGACTCGCGCCCAATCGCGTGGCTCAAGAGCCTCTTCGCCGGCGTCCTCGTCGGCATGCCGCTACCACTCGGCGGCACGTTGCTAGGCGCGTGGATTCTCACCCAATCCGGCGTGATGAGCCTAAAAGACCGCCTCTGGAAAGACCGCCTCGCTCGAAAGCAACAGCGCAACTAAGAATACTTAGCACGCCAGTTCAATCCGCGCAGAATAGCCAGCGAGCTACGCTCGCCGGTCGCGGCACCACGGTCGTCGCGACACTCTCTACCCCGACGCCAACGCCACCGCTTGCCAAATGCCAAAAAAATGGCACAAGCTGCCCGCTATGACGAGCAGATGCCACACTGCGTGAAAATGCCGCACGCGCGTATCGAAAAATAGAAAGAACGTGCCAAGCAAGTAGCACGCGCCGCCAACGAGCATTAGATAGGTGCTGTCCACCGCCACCGTGTGGCGCAGCACGGGCACGGCTACCATCGGCAACCAACCCAGCACGATGTACGTCCACATCGAAATATCGTGCACGCGATGAGCAAGCACGACCTTGGAAAAAAATCCGACGAAGGCCGCCGCCCACAATCCGCCGAGCAGCATCCACCCACCGCCCGTTCGCCAGTACGCCAAACCAAACGGCGTGTACGTCGCCACGATCAAAAAATAAATGCATCCCTGATCGAGCCGGCGAAAAAAGATCTTGCGATTCAAATCGGTCACGCTGTGCGAAAGCGTCGACGCTGCATACACGGCAATCAAGCTCGCCGCAAAGATCGCACATCCTGCGATCCGCCACACGTCGCCGTGGCGCAGCACGCTCCAAACCATCACCGACCCGCCTAGCACGGCCAGCAAAAAGCCGATCCCGTGTGTTACCGAGTTAATGAATTCCTCGTCACCCGTCCGCTGCCAAACGGAGTGCTGCCGAAGCTCTTCGATTTCGTAAGTTGCGGTGCTCATATTTATCTCAACGTTGCTCGATCCCCGCCCGGGGACGATCATTCACCGTAACAGTTGAGAACCACGCGCGATACCGACGATGGCAAAAAATGACGCAAATAATCGCCTCTCCGTGCTGCTTTTACGGCCTAGGCAAACGCAACCGCTGACACCGCTTATACTTCCCAAGTGGTCGATCGTAGACCAGCAAGTTTCGAGTATTTTTTGATTGATTCGTTCTGACCCGAAAAGTCGCCCTCGATGCGCGTAACTTTCATAAACTGCATTTCCTCTGGCGCATTTGCTTCGCTACAACCGTGACGTACCCTTTATATAGCGTAACGCGACTCTCGCTACGCATCTCTTGCTCGGGGTCACTATGAACATCGCCGCCGTTCCGCTTGCGGTCTTTCAAGACCAATCACTCGGAGGCCCTCTCTCGGCCGACCATCGCCGCGAGTTGTCCGCCGCTCGCGATCGCGCCCGAGTGATCCGCAAAACGGCCCGCGTGGCCTCGTTCAATGGTTGGTCCACCGCCATCATTGCCGCCTGCTCTGCGCCGTTCTCGCTCTCGAGCCCCGTGGCTCTTGCCCTCACAGTCGGCCTCGCAGTAGTTGCCTTCAACGAGTTCCGTGGCCGCAAACGGTTGCTCAACTTCGAGCCGTCCGGCGCAACGCGTCTCGGCTGGAATCAGCTTTTCTTCTTGGCGATGATCACGGCCTACTGCTTGTGGATGATCCGCGCCAACCTGAATGACGCCGGATCAGTCTCCGATGAGCTGAAAGGCTACGTCGATCTCGACGCCACGCTCGGCTCGGCCAACGGCGGCTTCGCAAGCATGTACAAGCAAATCGTGTTCATCTTCTATGGCGCCGTGATCGGACTCAGCGTATT
>JABDGM010000001.1:66147-69635 GCA_013286045.1 Planctomycetota bacterium
GTTCCAAGGCGGTACCGCCCTCTACTATTTTTCACGCCGCCGTCACGTCGAAGATTACGTCGCCGAAACCCCAACCTGGGTCCGCGACGTTCAGCGCGACACATTGCCCGCGTAGCGCGTCAAATCCAAAGATGCATGCGGCCGCCCAGCATGTCGGGAAGTGCCTTTTCGACCAATGCCCGCACCGTCTTCGCGTGATACCGCGTGCTTAGATGCGCCGCAATGACGAGCTCATTCTTGAACCGCTCGCGCCGCTCCACAAAGTCATCCAAATGCATATGGCCAAATTTGTGGATCTTCTCGCGGCGATGGTCCGGCGCCACAAATGTCAGCTCGCAAATCAACACCTTCGCTTCGTACATCACGGGATTATCGTCGAGCCCGCCCGGCGAACTGTCCCCAAGATACGCCAATATCGGACGTCGTACCTCCGCGCTCACATCCGTACCCGCGAGCCGCAAGTCCCGAATTTTTTCGCCGCTCAATTCCTGATATTCGGGCTTCAGCTTTCGTCGCCGGTCCCACACGACGAACCCCACCGAGGGCACCGTATGCCGCGTCGCTACGGCCGATACAATCAACTCGCGTGACAATTCAATTTCGTCGCCCGGCGCAACGGGCCGCATATCACAGGGCAGGCGTCCGCGGTCCAGCTTCATGAACTGCCGTAGGATCCGCTCCATTGGCTCGATCGTCTCGGCCGGCATGTAGATTACCGGCGGTGACATCTTCATCATTCGCCGCCGCGCCACGTAAACCGGCAACGCCACGATGTGGTCCAAGTGACCATGCGTCACGAACCACGTCTCGGTCCCCATGAACGACCAAGGCTGAGCGCCGAGATCGAATCCCAGCTTCAGCTCGGGGAACCGCCAATACGTTTGCACCGCCGCTCGAGAATACCCCTCAATCGTTAGCTCGCCGTGCTTGAGCGTCTTGACCGGCAGGTTGTTAATCATCGAAGACGCAGCGAGAAATAGCGGCAGAACAAACCGCTATTGTAAGAAGTTGAAACGCGCGGGTCGAGAGTTCACTTGCCGTGCTCGTAATCGGCAACCGGCGCGAGAATGGTCGGCAACGGTTTGTCGCCCGGCTCCAACCAGATCTCTTCGAACATCGTTTCTTGCGCCGCTCGCGCGTGCTGATGCCGGACCAGCTCAAGAACGGCTAAGAACATTCCCACAAGCTTCGATTTATGTACGGACGACTCAAAGAACGTTGTAAACGCCACGCGGCCGTCATTACGCAGCCGTTCGTCGATCCACCGCATGTACACATGGATGGGCGTTTCGTCATAGCGAATGCTTTCTGGCCGTACCGCCGCGCTTTTCGCTTTAAGCACCCGGCCGAACGCGCTCACGAGATCCCACAGCTCGACCTCTTGAATCGGCTGCTGATCTGGCAGCACCTGCCGCGTGGGAAGACTGTTGGCAGATCGCGGAAATCGCTCCCGCCACTCCCGGCTTCGCTCCTCCAGCATGCTGGCCGCATCCCGATACCGCTTGTACTCCAGCAGCCGCCGCACGAGTTCCTGCCGCGGATCCTCAAGCTCGGCTTCCACCTCTTCTTCCGCTGGAAGCACCGCTCGTGACTTCATCTCGATCAACAGGCTCGCCGTATCGAGAAAATCGCCCGCCGCATCGACGTCGATCTGCTCGAGCACTGCTACATGTTCGAGGAACTGCTCCGTAACGGCCGTGATCTCGATCTCGACGACGTCCAACTCGTGCTTTCGAACAAGATACAAAAGCAGATCGAGTGGCCCTTGAAAGAGCTCGAGTTCAATACGAAAAGTCATAAACGCTGAAGCCCGAATTGGCCTCGCCTAGATGGCGGGCAGCGACAGACCGCTGCATATTGCCGCGAAACTCTATCAAAGCGGCGTCGCCGCGGCGACCCAGATCGGTAGCCAAAGGAAATCAACCTTCCCATGCATGCAGTGCATTCGCTCCTCTCCTCCAGCGCAAAAAACTAGCCGGGCTTCTCTGAAGAAGAACCCGGCCAGTGAAAAACTCGTGAGAGTCCGCGAATCGATGCCCTGTTCAAGGTGCATCGATCAAATGGGGGGGCACCGATCCGACGGACTACACGAGCTTAAAGCAAAGCGCCTTACTTCTTTTCTGGAGCCTTGTCGGAGGATTTCGAATTGTCATCCCCCTCTGGTGGCTTGGCGGCCTTTTCGCTGCTACCGGAATCTGAGCTCGATCCACAGCTGCTGCAGCCCGACGAGCAACCGCAATCGCTGCTGCTGCTCTGGCAACCACAAGAAGATTGTTGCTCGCAACCACAGCTGCTGCTGCTTTGGCAACCGCAAGACTGTTGCTCGCAACCGCATGAGCTCTGGCATCCGCCACAGCTACCGCACGAACCGTGATGATGATGGTGGAACCATCCCCCACAGCTTCCGCAGCTACCATGGCTGCCCCAAGCGTGCGCTGGAGAAGCAATACCGATCGACATGATGGCCATAACGGCCAAACCCAACACCAACTGCAATACATTGCGCTTCATCAAAAGACTCCTATTCACGTGGACAAAATCGGAGCGAATAAACTCGCTGCCAACACAAATTGCGACTTCGGAATGCAAATACAAACTGCGGAGCGAACGTTCTGGACGGATCCCACCTTCTCGTGCCGTTTTCCTTCGCGAATTCAACGCTCCTCTTTTCGCGTTATCAAAAGTTCCCGAGTCATCGCACAGTTCTCGAGCACGACCCCACAACTCGGGGACGCATTCCAGGTCACCACGTATATAATCCGACTAAGTTAGCTTTGGCAAGATGCTGAGGACGCGCTAAAAAAATAAATTTTTCTGATTACGTCAAGTAAATAATTTAATGTGCAAAATCAATCAGCTGAGCAGCGTTTTGAAGCCCGTAACTCCTGGGTTGCCTCAATTCGATAAAAATATGGAATAAGCGCAAAAAACTAGCCCAGGGCCCCGATGGCTCCCAGGCTAGTGGGTATTTCGTAGTTGTCCGCGAATCGATGCCTTTGCTTCAATCACTTTTTTAGCTGTGGGCAGTGACCCGACGGCCTTTACGAACTCAAAGTAAGACAATTTGCCTTACCATTCGAGCTTATCACTTGCGACTGCTCTGAAAACTAGTGACAGCAGCAGTGGTGGTGATGGTGGTGGCGGTGACAGCAACCACAGCTGCTTTGGCAGCAGCTGCTGCTCTGTTCACAACCACAGCTCGGGGCTGGGGTGCTGGCCTGCTCGCAACCGCAGCTCGGGGTGCTGGATTCACAGCTGCTCGAGCACGACGACTGGCAGCAAGATGACTGACAGCAGCAACGGTGATGGAAGTGAGCCTGAGCTTGACCTTCCATGCCGATGAGCATGGCAGCCACAACAGCCAAACTCAGCGTCAATCGTACGACATTTCGCATCATCACAAATCCTCCAAACTGAAACAAAAAATAGAACGTTCTAACCTCATGTCCGAAATGCGCGATCGACGAACAGGGGCAAAGCCGTCACCG
>JABDGM010000001.1:69691-127323 GCA_013286045.1 Planctomycetota bacterium
AATCGCAGGTCGATGCGACATCGACTTACCGCCCCAAGTCCGCGAGAATGACTGCTCCCCGACGAGGGGAACGAGCGACACTCTCCTATCGTCGCAGATAACCCAAAACACGTGATCGTTAAAGTCACAGGGTTTTGAGTTGACCCATAGTTAACCCGATGCTGGGGAACTCCACAAGGCACTGAGTTGGCATGAAAGCCAGAAAATTTGCTGATTGAGAATTTGACACAATTTTGGAAATTTAGGGGTTTGCGCTTTACTACTTTGTAACTGTGTTGATTCTGCCGCCAAGTAGTCGGCGATTTGAATCGCAAACCGTGGTATGGCTGTAATTTATGGCCGCGAGCGGCCATTCGTGGCGATCTCATGCAAAACAAAACGCACGTTTTTTTGCCGATGCTGTCACTGCTATCATTTTCTTTTTAGAGAATAAAAAACCCGGCCAAATTGGCCGGGTGAAGGGCAAATTAGTGGTGTGGTGCGGCCGTATCAGCGGCGTTCGGAGCCCTGGGGCTCTGAGGCAGTGTATGGGGCCTGGTAAGGGGGATAACCTTGCGTTCCCGTAGCCGGTGCCACGGAAGGCATTCCTAGACCATTCGACGCCGTACCGTTCGCAGTCGGAGCGGCTACCGGCGGCATACCCGATTGCGGTTGGGCTGCGGCTTGTTGGCCGGCGGCGTCTTGCGCATTAGGCGCGGCGCCATTCCCATTCGGCTGGCTACTCGCCATGCCGCCCATAGTTTGGCGCGGGATTGCCATGTTCTGACCCGATTCGAAGTCGCTCAGAGTCCATGGTTTATCTGGTGCGGTGCCGAAGGCAATGCCGGAGACTCGCCAGTCGTTGTCGATCTTGCGGAGGAGGCAGCACATTTCGTCGGTCTGCGGCGTTCCTTCGGAGTTGTCGGTGATCACGCACTGCACAATGGCCTGGTCGGCCGAGGGTGCACGGACTTCGCCGATTTTGAAGGTGGCGGTTTCCATGCCGGGGGGCGAGAACTGCTTGCCGCTAGCGACGATGTTCTGCATCGCCTTTGGCGTGAGGCGGGCGCTAGCGCGCTGAACGTCGCCCTTGATCATGGCGTCGAGGAAATCGGCGGCGGCGTGAGCCATGGGATTGCTCGACGGGTCGGTTTCCTTGATTTGGGGCGTACCGTTGTCGGCCGAGGCACTGGCGTCGGGCGCGGAGTGTTTGCTGCAGCCGGCCAGGAGGCCGAGTCCTAAAACGGTGACGACACCGAACCGGTTGGTGAACTTCATTGCGATCTCCGCATTCAGAGTGAGAAGCGTGTTGCCAGATCCCGTTGCCGGGCGGGCCACGGACGGAGGTCCAGGGGCAGCATGGCGATTGGGGCGGGGAGTCTGTCAAAACCGGCGTTCGTGGTCAACCGCGATGCGTTCGGCCAAAGCTGGCGACGGGTGCTAGCGTGCGCGGGCCAGGACGAATATTGGAACGTGCGTTCGACGGGGCGAAACGCGCTAAGTCGTTGGCTGGCTTTGCGTTGGTTTTTGGAACGTTGCATCGCTGCGCGCAACACGATTTTTTAATACAATATTCGCGTTTTGCCGCGGGTGCTGGTTTGCATAAAGCATTGCTGGGGCGCGGGATACGTCGATCCTGACCCGCGAGTTGCTGCGAATATTGTGCAACTAGGGCCCGTTTTACACGTGAACTGGTTCAATATTCGACCATGCGTTCACGGGGCGTGTTAGGACGACTTCCGATGCGGTCAGCGTGGAACGTCGGCGTCGAAGCCGCGGAGGAACCCCGTGGGATCCAGAATTCCGTTCGGGCGATCGGCGCGGAGCGCGGGCGCTCCGGTGACCCGACGATTTTCGTGCGGATACCCGCGATGGCTGATCTGCTGAGTTTTTCAAAGAGCGGGCGCCTGCGCTGGGCAGCGTGGGAGAATCTTAGCATATTTGTGATCGTTTGTACAGATGTATTTTTGGCCATCTCGACTCTTCCGCCTTTGTGTGAATGCCTCTTGTGGCTGCGCTACACCGGCTCAAGAACCGGTGGTACCCCGACTTTGCGAACAGTTATTGGTGAGATGTGGGTTTGCGGCGTGGATCGGAATAAGAAATCCGGATTGCGGCGAAGAAAAGGCTTGCGGCGACGGCCTCCGCCGTGAGGTAATGCAGGTGGCCAGAGGTGAGGAACTGGAGAAGTGCCAATGATCCCGTGAAGCGATGTGGGAATTTGTTTGGTGCTTGGGCCGCGGTGTGGTAGGCTGCGGGCGTTTGAAAAGTATCGGGCAATCGATTCCATCTACCGTCTGTTATCGGAGGTGACTCATGAATCGATTGTGCTTGGCTTGGGCGATTGGGGTGTGGCTGGTTTGCGGTAGCGCTGCGCTTGCCGATACGTTTGGGAGCGGGGCGAATTCTTTTTCGATTGATTTTGTTTCGATCGGCAATCCGGGAAATCCGCCGGATGCGAATCCGAATCCGGCTGGCGCGGTCGCTTATCCGTACCGGATCGGGAAGTACGAGATTTCGGAGCAGATGATCGACAAGGCCAATGCGATAGGTGGCCTCGGGATTACGAAAGACACGCGCGGGCCGGATTACCCGGCGACGAGCGTCACGTGGTACGAGGCGGCGAAGTTCGTGAACTGGCTCGACACGAGCACGGGGAGCGTGCCGGCGTACAAGTTCGATGCGAACGGGAACTTTCAACTCTGGACGCCGATTGATCCGGGGCACAACGCGAACAACTTGTACCGCAACAGCCTCGCGCACTACTTTCTGCCGAGCGAGAACGAATGGCACAAGGCCGCGTACTATGATCCCGTCGCGGGAATGTATCACACGTATCCCACGGGCAGCGACAGCGCGCCCGATGGAATTGATTTTCCAGGTGATCCGAATTTCGATGCTGTGTTCTACGACGGGGCAACAAACGGAGAACCTAACGTAAGCGCTGACGCCGGCCTTTTGAGTCCTTATGGCACGATGGGACAGGGTGGTAATGTCCGAGAGTGGTTGGAGACGCAAGACGATTTGAGAAACAATACAACCACTGAACAGCATGTGATAGCGGGCGGTGGCTGGGGAGACAGCGCTAACGTTTTGGCGAACTGGAACAGCACTAGCGCGGCATTGAACGATCAGACGAATGTCCTGGGCTTCCGGGTGGGCAGCGTCGTCCCGGAGCCGTGCTGGTCCCGGTTGTTCGCCGCCCTGCCGCTGATCGTGTTCGGTCGCAGGCCTCGCCGCATTTGCGATTCTAAACAGCGTTTATAACCAAGACTTCTCTTTACCCAACAAAGGAAAAGGGGTCAGAACTGTTTTCTTGACTCAGCTGGTGTCATCGTCCTATTTCTGACCGTCGTGCCACGTCGTTTGCGTCCGATTGCTGATGGTCTCGTTTACCATGTGATTAACCGAGGCAATAACCGGCAAACGGTGTTTCGCAAGGAGACCGATTTCAGCGCATTTTTGAAGGCGCTCTTCGATTTGAAAGAGCGCAAGCCGTTTCAGCTTTACGGCTATTGTTTGATGGACAATCACTTCCATCTGCTGGTACGGCCGGGCTTGGCGACCACCATTAGCCGGATCGTGCAAAGCTTGCTCGTTTCGCACACGCAGCGATATCACAAGCATCATGGATCGGGTGGGCATGTGTGGCAGGGAAGGTTTAAGAGCCCGGTGATTCAGAGTGACGAGCACCTGCTCAACGTGCTGCGTTACATTGAGGCGAATCCGCTGCGAGCGAAGATTGTGTCGCGAGCCGAAGAGTACTCGTGGAGTAGCTATCGTGCGCGCGGGCTTGGGGAGGCGAATGAGCTCGTGGATCCACTCGTAACTTACAACGAGCTGTCGCCTTACCCGGCCGTTCGACAACGGAAGTGGTCGGAGATGGTGCATCTGCCGATGGGGGGGCGCGTGGTGGCGGCGATCCGGAGGTCGAATGAAACGGGCTTGCCATATGGGGATCGGCCGTGGGTCGAACGGCTGGCGGGAGAGTTGGACATTGATTTGGCGATTCGTCCGCGTGGACGGCCACGCGGCAGCGCGAATAAATAGTTCTGACCCCTTTATTCCGCAATTTGTCGTAGTGGCCAATTACTGGAAAACTGAACTGTTTGGTCGCTATTATGTAGTCTCATTAATTGATTGATTCCTGCACACTGCAACAGGGGTTGGTGGAGCTAATGAGTCGAGCTAAGTATGTGAGATTTCTATTCGCCGGCGTGCTCATTGTGTTGGCCATGCTTGACGAGGTACGGGCGGGCGGATTGCGGATCGTTGCGGTGTTGGGCCAGGCAGCGGCGGGAACCGGACCTGGCGCGAAATTCAATAGTTTCAGTCCTCCTGTTATTAACAATCGCGGGGAGACGGCTTTCGACGCGACGCTTTTCGGCACGGGTGTAACGGGCTCGAATATGTCTGGCGTTTGGAGCGAAGGGGGCGGGAACGGATTGCAGTTGATCGCTCGCCAAGGTAGCGCGGTGCCGAGCTTTGTTGCCGGCGATAACTTTGGTCTGCCGGGCACTTGGGAAGGTCCAGTGATCAATGACGCCGGCGCTACGGCGTTCACAGCCACTGTTTTCGGCCCGGGCATCGATTCGACGAATAGCGTCGGCATTTGGAGTAACGCGTCGGGAAGCGTAGCGGCCGAAGTTCGCACAGGTGATCCTGCGCCCGGCACGACGGCGAAATTCACGAGCTTTGGCAATTCCTTCAGTTCGGGCGCGGTTGGGCTGATCTTCAACAACAGTGGCAAAATTGCGTTTCAAGCACAGACTACTACTTCGGGTACGGGCTTCACTGGCATTTGGAGCGGAGGCGGCGGCAACCCGCTTTCGCTCGTTGCCGCAAGCCAAGGACCGGCGCCCGGCACCACGTTTAAATTTGGTAACCTCGATGGTCAGAATGGGCCGATCATGAACAATTTGGGACAAGTAGCGTTTACGGCCACGGCCCAAAATGGAGACGGCGTTTGGAGTGAGCGTGGCGGCAACGGACTGCAGCTCGTTGCTCACGCGGGTGACCATGCCCCGGGAACTCCCGCGGGAGTGACTTTTAACGGCTTTTACTATCATCCGGGGCAGAACGACGCTGGGAACGTCGGCTTCTACGGATCGGTAACAGGGCCAGGCGTCACCAGTTCGAATGACGAGGGCATATGGAGTGATAGCGGTGGCACGCTTCACCTGGTCGTTCGTGAAGGAGATCCCATAGTGGGGTCGCGGATTGGTTTCGCCGGGGCCTTTTCTGAACGTGTCATGAACGCCAGGGGAGAAATGGCGTTCACCAGCTCGGGTGGCATTTGGTCCGAAGGGGGCGGGCACGGATTGCGGGCGGTGGCGCTAGGGGGTCAACCGATCCCCGGTGCAGCAGGTATTAAATTTCAACCGTTGGACGTTGCCAATGCGCCGGTTATCAACAGCCTTGGCGAGTGTGCGTTCATGGCAACCATCATTGGCAGCGGTATCAACGACGGCACCGGGGTATTTGCGGAGGACATCTCAGGACAGCTGCACACGATAGTTCGTACGGGCGATGTGATTGATATCAGCACTACTCCCGGTGTGCCGCTTCTTAAAACGATCTCTTCAGTGCAATTCGTTGGGCAATCTGGCAATGACGACGGACGCCGCAGCGGGTTCAATGACTTTGGGCAAGTTGTATTCGAAGCGATTTTCACCGATCGGTCCTCGGGAGTGTTTGTCTCCGATCTGGTCGTCGTTCCCGAGCCATCTACGGCGGTGCTCGCCATCGTGGCAATGGCCATGCTCAGCGGACGCCAACGACTCGCGTAGACGATCGGCCGACGGTGGAGCGGTACGGTCTTATTGAAAAGATGTCTCAGAATCGATCCGAAATGGCTGAGCGATTGCGAACGCACGTTGATCGGTTGGCGGGGTTGATTGGGCCGCGGCCGTTGGCGATGCCGCGGGCGTTTCACGCGGCTGCGACTTATGTTGAGCGGCAGTTGGGGGACGCGGGCTATGAGGTTGCGCGGCAAACGTACGATGTCGGCGGCGAAGAGGTTTCTAATCTGATCGCCGAATTGCCGGGCGGGGAGCGGCGCGATGAGATTGTTGTTGTCGGGGCGCATTACGATACGGTTCCGGGCTCGCCGGGCGCGGATGACAATGCGTCGGCGGTGGCTGTGCTCATTGAAGTGGCCCGGTTGATGCGGCCGCTCGCACCGCGACGCACGGTGCGGTTTGTCAGTTTCGCGTGTGAGGAGCGGCCTTATTGCTATAGGAGTGATATGGGGAGCCAGGTGTACGCGCGGGCGTGTCGAGTGAAGGGTGAGAAGATCGTCGGGATGTTGTGTCTCGAAATGGTGGGGTACTACTCGAGCGAGCCGCGAAGCCAAAAGGTGCCGGCGACGATTCCGCGGGTATTTCATCCGCTATTCCCGCGGCGCGGCGATTTTTTGGCGGCGGTTGCGAATCTGCACTCGTGGTGGTTACTGCGGAAGTTTCGTCGTGGGTTCAAGCGGGCGGTGAAGTTTCCGCTGTTCTCGATTGCGCTGCCGGAGCGGGTGCAGGAGATTCGGCGGTCGGATAATAGTTCGTTCTGGGATCAGGGCTATCCGGCGCTGATGTTGACCGACACGAGTTTTTTGCGGAATGCGAACTACCATCAGGCGAGCGATACGCCGGAGACGCTCGATTATGGGCGGATGGCGCTTGTGACGGTGGGAGTCGCTGGGGGAGCGCTGCGGGTGGCGGGGGTGGGGTGAACGACGCTTACTCTAGAGTCGCATGCAGGCGGCGTTTGCGGACGGCGCCGACGAATTCCTGGTAATCGCGTTCGTTTTGATCGGCGTACGACTCGGCGAAGTTGGCGACGGATTGGTCGAAGCGATCGGTGTTGCCGAGATACTCGCTGATGAGTTTTGGGTTGCCGCTGCGGGCGTGGGCGCGGGCCAGGACCCAACCGCAGTATTGAGCGTAGACGTTCATCGTGGGCGGGTCGTAGACCTCGACCATGGGTTTTACTTTGACGTCGTGGAGTTGGCGGATATAGAAGTGGCGGCCGCCGCGGCCTTGGGTCCAGCCGAGGAATAAGTCGCTGGTGGCTTGCATGAGGCGCTGCGCGTTGACGACGCGTTCGCCGTGATTTGCGTAGGTCGACTTGCCTAAGTAGGGCTCGAGGACCGAGGTCGTGGCTTCTTTCACTTGCAGGAAGAGAGGATCGTTAGGGCCGGCCATGAGGAGCAGAACACCGCAGCGCGTGCCGACGCTGCCGACGCCGACGACTTTTACGGCGTGGTCGGTCAATGTATAGCGATCGAGGAGGACGCGGCGTTCGTCGGAGAGGGTTTTTCGATAGCGCGCGAAGGCTTGGCGGAGGTCTTCGATGAATTCGCGGGCTTCGGCGCGGCGAGGGTGGTAGATGAGGGGCGGGTTGTCGCGGATCGTTGGTTGTTTTTGTTCGACGTCGACCAGCTTGGGGAAATCGTGCTCGGGGCCGCCGTGGGTGGCTTTGCGGATTTCGGCTTCGGCGGCGGCGCGGAACGATTTTTCGGGCAGATGGGCGAGAAGGTCGTCGACGTTGACGCGCTCGTACCAGATTTGGAGTGCACCCATTTGCGCAAAGCGGGCCATTTGTTCCCGATAGCCGCGGGCGGCGGCGAGGGCGGCCTCGCGCGGTTGGCTGCGTTTGAAGTTATTGTGGCGGCCGGCGATGACGAAGCTGGCGGTGAGGCGCTTAAGATCCCACTCCCAGGGGCCGGGAAGAGATTCGTCGAAATCGTTGATGTCGAAGATGAGGTTGCGTTCGGGCGTGGCGAAGATGCCGAAGTTCATGAGATGGCAATCGCCGCAAACTTGCACGCGAAGGCCGGTGGATGGCGTGCTAGAGAGATCGGCGGCCATGATCGCGGCAGCGCCGCGGTAGAACGCGAAGGCGGATTGCAACATGCGGCCGTAGCGGATCGGCACCAGATGCTGAACGCGATGGGTGCTCGATTTAATGAGCAGCTCGATGGGGTCGCGGCGATCGCGGGGCGGCGTCCACTCGGAGTGGCTGGAGCGCGGGGTTCGCTTGCGGAGCGCTTTGCCATCGGTTTGACGAGTGGCGGGTGCGCGGCTCGGATTCGTGGCGGGCTTTGTCGATTTTTGGGAGCTCGTTTGTTGCCGGCGTTTGGTCATTGTTTTGAGCATCGGAATCACCTTTGGGGCCGAATGCCGTTTATGGGATCGACCAAACGTTTAGTATCTCTTCGGGGTTAGGCGGTGGCCATGGGTTCGAGTTGGCGAGGTGAGCTGGAGGTCGCCGGGCGGCGGAGCACGCGACGGTCGAGACTGGCCGCTAATTAGGGACAATAAACCAGAGTGCCGGGGGCGCTGGTAACGAGTACCGTGGTGCTTGTACCATTTTGTTTTACGGGTGGGATTCTTTAGTTAAGGGTTGAGTATGACGCCTTGGAGTGCGCGCGAGTCGTTTGACGTATTGGTCGTTGGCAAGCGGCTGGCGGAGGTGTTGATTGGGGTGACGGTTTATTGCCTGCTGGCGGGCGCGATCATTCTTCACTTCCAACTGCCGGCCGTGAATTGGGGGAGTGCGACGTCGCTCATCAACACGGTCATTTTGAGCCTGCTGCTCGGTTTTCGTAACAGTGCGGCGTACGCGCGGTGGTGGGAAGCGCGGGGGCTGTGGGGAAGGCTCGTGAATGATAGCCGGAATTTCGCGGCGAAGTGCGCGGCGTTTGTGCCATCTGAGGTTTTGGTGGGTTCGCGCGTGAAGGAGACGCTGGCGGGATTTGCCGATGCCCTAAGGCGGCAATTGCGGGACGAATCGCCGCGGCTGAATGAGATTCCTGGCTTTGAAAAGGAAGTCGGCAATCCAGGGCACGTACCACTATTCTTGGCCGGCCGGTTATTTGATGAGGTGGCCGAGTGGAAGCGCACCGGCGTGATCGATCAAGCGACGCTGTGGGTGCTGGATTCGAACTTGAACGGCTTGCTCGATGTGTGCGGAGGCTGCGAAAAGATTCGCAACACGCCGTTGTCGCCATCGTACAAAGGGCTGCTGCGGATGGGGCTATTGTTAAACGTGCTTTTTGAGCCCTGGTTCACTGTGCCAGAGACGGGGCTTTGGGCGCTGCCGGGGTTTGTGCTCGTGTGCTTCTTTTTGTTTGGGGTAGAGCTGATTGATACGATCGTCGAGGAACCGTTTGGCAGCGATCGGGACGATTTGGATTTGGATCGGTATTGCGCGACGATTCGGGATAGTGTTGGGATGTTGATTAAGTGATTGCAATAAGACAATTGACTCTTGTGGCTGCGCCACCCTGGTTCAAGAACCAGGGGTACTCGATTGAGATCGATTCTTGGCGCAAAGTAAAAAGTAAAGGGAGCAGTCATGATTGCTTCGGCTGGTGCCGCCGCCGCGGGAGCTGCTGCGGCTCAAATTCGTGCCATGCACGAGGAGGAAGAAAGCTTGACCACGTACTCGTCGGAAGACTTATCGCAAGGATGGGAATTCAAGATCGTGCGGGCGAATATGATGTCGTTTCGCAAGCCGGAAGTGATGCAGCAAGTGTGCGACGAGGAGGCCCAGTCGGGCTGGGTGCTGGTCGAGAAGTTCGATGATGCGCGGTTGCGATTCAAGCGGCCCGCCACGGCGCGAAATAAAGCTGGGGTGCCGGGACTCGATCCGTATCGCACGACGTACGGCGTGGGGCAGGGGAAGCTGCTTGCGATCATCCTGGGGTGCGTATTCGGCGGTATCGCGCTGTTCATTGCGATCATTGCGGTGATCGCCATGAAGACGGGGCATTGAGATTTGACCGCGAGATATTACCCGGCTTGGAGGCCGCGGTCGACGGCGTCTTGATCGCGGCTGTAGACGGCGAGTGTGGCTTCGTAGGTTTCGCGCGAGATTTCCCATTCGGGCTTGTCGTCGGTGTGGGCGTTGCAGTGGGCGACGAGCAGGCGGTAGAGGAATTTGAATAGGTGGCGTGGGACGCGGAGCGTGCGGAACGATTCGATCAGGCGAGTGTCGGTGATTTGGTCGTCGAGCAGTGAGCGGAGTGTGGGCTGTTTGCCGTTCGCGCCGCAACTTTTAATGCGGGCGTTGGCGAGGTCGTAGAGGGCCTGGCCGGTCCATTCGAGGGACGGGACTAGGTTCTGTTTGTCGATGCGGGCACGTTGGTAGAAGTCGCGGTCTTCGCGGTTCAGGTAGTCGGCTAGTTCCTTAGGCAAAAGGAGCTTGAGGCCGAGGCCGGGTTGTTTGAGGAACTTGTTGTCGAGCATCGACCACACGAGGGCTCGCATGCGGTCGACGGATCCGGTGATGAGGTGGGGCTCATCGACGCGGTCGACAAGGACGACGATGCCGTCGCAGCCGAGCGAGCGGAGGACGCCTTGGAATTTAGAAAGTAGCTCGAAGCGGTCGTCGGTGCGTTGTGATTCGGGGAGGGGTTGGCCGTCGATATCGCGCTTGGGGAAGCGCATTAAGAGGCGGCGGAGGGCGCCGGTGTGTGGTTTCAGGACTCGGACGTTGCGGGCCACGCGGCGGGCGACCCACAGCCATTTCCAGACACGGGCGATCCAAGGCACCCAGGCGAGGAAGACGATGAGGTAGGGCCAGGGAGTGACCAGCCAATCCCATTTTTGGGAGTAGATCGTGATGCCGACGACGGCGGCGGTAGCGGCGATGCCGATGACGCGGTCCCACCACGAGGTCCAGGTTTGGTAGCGGAGTTTGCGGCGGAGTTTCCCCCAGCGCGCGACGACGTTTTCGCGGGTGGAATTGTCGTACGCGGCGACGAGGAGCAGCAGGTCGCGCTTCTGGTGGCGATCGAGTGAGCGGAGGCGGTCGGGACTGATTTGATTGGCGTCGGGGCCGGTGGGTTGCGAGACGTTAAGCAAACGGTCCACGAGGCTCGTGACTCCGAGCGCGAGGATGGCGTCCATGTGGTCCCAGAGTTTCCATTCGCTGAGGACTTTGGCTGGGTCGCGCTGTTTGCGAGCGCTGAGCCGGTCGGCGAAGTGGTCGAGGAACGGGTTGAAGTCGTCGTATTCGATGACGAACAGCTGGCCGTTCTCGGGGCGGGCGTTGTGCAGCGCGATGCGGCCGACCATTTGCATCCGCATGGCCGTTTTGCCGGCGCCCTTTTCGCCGAAGACAATCGAGGTCGCGGGGTCGGAGGGGTTGCCGTAGACCTTGTCCCACGCCGGGTGATACGTGAGGTTGCGACAGCGTTCTTTAAAGACCGGGTCGGACTGCGCGTCTTCCTCAGCAAAAGGATTGACTGCGATGCCGTGGTGTTCGAGCAGTTGTTGAACGCGCATTGGTAGCCTGGGCAGGAAAGGAGCGGCGGGAGTCTGCCCAAGTATAAGCGACTGGGGGAGATGCGGCGAACGGGGCGGCGCGACCAGTCCAATCGCGCGGCATAGGCCGCAGAATCGCGCTAACCGCACGGCGGTAATGGAATGGGCGCATAAAAAAGGCCGCCGGTTGGGAAGAGCTCCAACCGACGGCCAAGGCAACGTGCGCCTCTGCGATTCCCCCCGATCCCCTCAGTTCAGAATCCGACTGTGAGCGTTACTCCACCGTGATGGTGGTGGTGATGGTGCGTATCCACGATTACCGGTCGAACCGCGGCATACGGCGCCGAGTAGTAAACGGCTTGCGGAGCGTAGACCGGAACGACCGCTGGGTAATACGCCGCGCGATATGACGGACCGTAGCCATAATCGCAACCGTGAGCAGAGGCCGTACTATTGAATCCCGAGGCCCCGAATCCCATCGCGGCCACCATCGTTACTCCGAGCAACATGCGCTTGAACATCTGACTTATGGGACGCGTTGTGCGTCCTCCTCCTAATTGGCAGTGACATCCCGCGAAGCAGCGCGGGCTTGTATGCCGAACGCGAAAGAATGCACTAGGTATGCCAGTACGGCCGAATGCCGCGCCCAACTGTTTATTTCGCTTGAGGTTAGGATTTATTGAGTGGCCAAAAACTCTGCCGCGCAATAAAAAAGCGCCGTCTTTTGGACGGCGCTCTCGAATCATTTTGATTTTTCCGTCAAGTCCTACAGGCCAACTGATACGGAGACTCCTGGCGAGCCGTAGTACACCGCCGGGGCACCGTAATAGTAGCTGGGGTAGGCGGGGTAGACGGGCGGCGCGATTACCACAGGGCCTCGGTAACGGTAGTAACCGTATGGGCGGTACGGCGCATAATAGGCTGCGCGAGGCCCATAGTAGCGGGAAGCGTAGGGACCGCCGCCGTAATAGCGATAGGCTTGTGCGGGCGTTGTGAACGACAAACCTGCGGTGAGTACTGCAGCCACAAATGTCAGTGATAGAGCGATGCGCTTGAACATAATTTCCTCCGACATGTCAAACTTTTCAAACTATTGTGGGTCATCGGTCACATTGACCGGGATTTCGCTGAATCTGGCTTCCTAACATGCAGCGCGCGTGCCGAAATGGGCTGCGGTGCGTCGCAATGTCGCGAAAAATTGTGCGGCGAAATGTTAGGCATTTTCGCCTAGTGTTGCCAGCGCTGTTTGATCGCTAGCAGCTCGTCGCGCTCGGGAAGTGATTTGTAGTACGGGTCGAGCGGGTAGCAGCCGGAGATGAGGCCGTTGCGCGGGGCGGTCGTGCAGTCGCTGAACGTGCGGCAGATTTGTTTGCGCACGGGGGGACGGCCGGCGAGGGTGTCGGCGGGGAGTTCGGGGTAGGAGAGGACCATGCGGCCGAGGCCGACGAAATCGGTCCAGCCGTCGCGCACGGCGGCTTGTGCGACGTTCGGCAGATACTCCTGCAAGTAGCTATAGCCGGTGCCGACGATGGGCATGTTCGGGAGCGCGGCTTTGCATTGGCGCGTAACATCGATTTGTCGCCAGACGCCGACGAGTGGGTCTTCGGGTGGTTGGTAGCCATCGAACGGCGGGAAGATGGCTGGGCGCTGCAAGTGTGGATTGTAGTAGGGGCTGCCGCAGGAAAGGTTGATGGCAATGACTCCGCGGTCGGCCAACATGCGCATGAGTTCGAGCGGTTCGGTGAGGTCGATGGCCAGCGGGTTGTTGGCGTCGACTCCGAAACCGAATTCGTAGGGCAGCAGCGCGGAGTAGTCCATTGGGCGACCGACTTCTCGGCTCGTGGCGTAGGGCACGGAGTCGAAGATGCTGAGGCGGACGCCGACGGCGAGGCCGGGGATTTCGTTGTGGATGCGATCGATGATCGTCATCAGCACGCCGGAGCGGCCGGTGAGGTCGCCGCCGAAACGGCCTGGGCGGTGGCGGGCGCTCAGGAACTCGTGCAGCAGATAGCCGTGGCAGGCTTTCACATCGACGAATTGGAAGCCGACTTCATGCGCGAGCCGTGCGGCGGCAACGTAGTCGTCGATGAGGACTTCGAGGTCGGCGTCGGTCCAGACGATTGAATCGTCATTCGGGTCGATCTTGAATTTGGCGTCGAGCAGCGGGTGGTGGTACGCGATACGCGGGGCGCTGTGGTGATGATCGTCGGGTTTGCAGAATCGGCCGGAGTGGGTGAGCTGCAGGCCGACGAGGAGGTCGTCGAGCGAGCCCAAGGCTTCGCGATGGGCTTGTTGAAGTTCGTGCAATAGGGTCGCGAGGCCGGCGCGGTTGGATTCGATGGCGAGCGTTTGGTTGGGGTTTGCGCGGCCATCGGGGCGAACGGCGGCGGCTTCGCCGCCCCAGATGAGTTTCGCGCCGCTCCGGCCGAAGTTTTGCCAACGGCGGAGCGTGTGGGCGGACGGCGAGCCGTCGCGGTTGGCGTCCCAGCCTTCCATGGGGTGGATGCACCAACGGTTGGCGACGGTGATGCCGCCGACTTGCATAGGTTTGGCTAGTGGCGAACCCTCTTCGGCTGAGAGGACGCGGTCATCGATCGGCAGAGAGAGGCCAAGTTCGGCGAGGCGCGCGCGGAATGCCGCAACGTCTTTTAGCTGGGCGACCTTGGGATAGCTGGCTGTTTCGGACATTGGTGATGCATTCGTTGTGCGTTCAACACGAATTTATCACATGTCGCGCGTGGCGTCCGCCTTGGGCATGCGGAAGGCGGCGGGCTGGCGGCCGTCGACATCGGTGAAGTCGTATTCGCGGGCGAGGTCGCCGACGGTGAGGGCCTGGCCGGTGTGGCGCATGACATCAACATCTTCCGCGAGAGCGCGTACGGCGCGGCCGAGGTACTCGGGCGATTCGGTGATTGAGAGGTCGAACGGATGCGCGGCGTGAGCCGCCAATATGCGTTCGGTTCGCATGAATCCGGGGGCAAGTGCAACAGCGGCGATGCCGTGCGGGCGAAGTTCGAAGGCCATGCCCTGAATCATGCGGACAATTGCGGCTTTCGAAACATCGTAAAAGATGTTTCTTAAGTATTCATCGTAGGCCCAGGCGACGGTACTGACGATAAGGCCGCCGGACTGGCGCATGAGGAGCGGCGTTGCGAGTTGGCTGGCGATGAGGTGAGCGCGCACGCCGGCGGTGAACATGGTGTCCCACAGCATCCTCGGTTGTTGCCAGAACGGTGCTTGCGGGAGGCCCGTGGGGAGGCCTTCGTAACCGGCCCAGATGTTGTTTACTAGGATATCTAGGCGTCCAGATTCGTTTTCGATGCGCGTGAAGAGGGCTTCGACTTCCGAATCATTTGTGTGATCGCAGCGGACTGCGATGCCGCGGCCGCCGCGGGCGGTGACTTCGTCGGCGGTGTCTTCGATTGTGCCGGGGAGGTTGTCGACGGCGGGGGTGCCGCGCGTTGTTCGGCCGGTGACATAGACGGTCTCGCCAGCTTCACCCAGGACGGCGGCGATGGCGCGGCCGGCGCCGCGGCTAGCGCCGGTGACCACTGCGATTTTGCCTGACAGTGTTTGCATGAAAGGCCTCAAACGATTGAATGCGCAATTGGCGACACGCGTGTTGAATATATACTTGCGTACACTACAGCAACCCCTGCGGAAAATCAATCAGCTTAATTGAGTCGCTTAGTGAAGCTCGCGAAGCGCTTGAAGATGGGCTGAGGAAGGCGGATGCTTCGCGTCAGGTCGATTAGCTCTAGCGAACGAGCGCCCGGGGTGCGGAGCGCGACGCGTACGCTGGGAAAAGAATCACAGCCAACAGAGCCGCCGGCGCCGGTTCCGGAGTGCTTAACGAGGCGAGCGATCCGCCGCCCAGCTGGCTGAGCTCAACCTGGCCAAAGTGCGCGCGCCAGGCGTCGTAGTCGTCGTTGTCGATGATGCTATTGTCGTTGGAATCCGCGACGAGACCGTCGCCGATATCGCCGAGGGTGCTGCGCCAGACCACATAATCGGCGGCATCGACGACACCGTTGAGATTGTAGTCGCCCGGAACGTGACTTAAGAAGCCGCGGATTTCGCCGTTGTTATAAGCGGTTGTATTGATCTCGAAGTAGGCCTTGCCATCTTCGAGTGCGAAGATCAGCGCGTTTTGAGCGGTGCTAATCGTGCCGCCGGTCGCGCTGATGAACGCGGGATTATAGGTGGACGCGAGAGCCATATCGAACTCATGTTCGTAGTCGCCAGAGAGTACGCCGGCTGGAAAGTCGGGGAAGGTCGGCAATGTCGTGGCGGGTGCGGCCGAGCCGGTGCCCGCTTCGGGGGTCGGGGCATGAATGTTTGCCGCGGTGACGGCGCCTTGCAATCCAGAAAACGAGGCGGCGATTTCCATTGTCCCGAGGTCGAGGTCCAACGTCACTACGACGTGTCCAGTTCCGATTGAATTGTTGGCGGGCGACTCGGCTATACCGCTCAGCTCAGACGTGAACCTAAGATGGTGCGCTTGCGCAGGCACAGCCATGGCTGTGGAAAGCATCAGGACTACGGCGAAGCGTGAGAGCATGTGCGCAAAAGTTCACAGGGGCGCGCTAAGGCGAGAAGAACTGCCATTTCGCGACATTTTCGTGCGCCCACTATCGGCGCGAGGATGCGACGACGAACTGGGCTATTGGTGCAGAGCCGCTTAGCTGTGGCGTCGACGAGCTATGCAACCGATACCTGCCATGCCAAGCATGGCTAATCCGCAGGTCGTTGGCTCGGGCGTGAGGAGAAATCCGCGGATTTCGCCACCTGGCACAACTGTGGTGTGGATATTGATATAAGCTTTGCCATCGTTTATGGCTTGGATAAACGCGGCTTCGGCGCCGGCCGTTGTGTTGCCGTTTGCGCTGATGTAGGACGGGTTCCAGCTACTGGCTTGTGTGAGATCCAAAACGTTGTGGTACACACCCGAGGTAACACCGAGCGGGAACCCGGCGAACGTGGGAGTCGTGGTAGCGACATTCGCCGTTGATGTGAAAGGCGATAGAGTAGGAGCATGGATGTGAGAGGCAGTCGTGGTGCCCAAGAGACCGCTGAAACTCATGTCAACCGTGAACATGTGATTGACATCGTTGTACAAAAACTCGCCAGTGCCGATGCCGGGCGAGGCATTTGGCGGAGATTCGCTTGGTCCATCCAAGAACGCGAGGTAAGGATGGACAGTAGCATTGGCGGCGGATGTCCAAACCAAAAGCGGTAGGACAAATAACAGCGCAGAATTGCGACTCATTAAAACTCCTCCTCATCGGTCGATTGAATTGCGAAGCTGGCCGCTTGCGTTTCGATCGATCCAACACCGTGCAACCTAAAGCCCCTGACGGCTGGCAATATAGCGCCGTCGTATGCCAACTACAAGTAGCTGCGGGGACCTCGACGATTCTGCTGCTTGTGGCTGGGGGCACTGGTGAATTTGGAGGAGGGCGGGGTTCCCATGCACGAAGCAACACTCACGGCTTAGTGAACGCCCAGCCTTGGAAGAAGTCGGTTTCAAGAATTGTTGAGGTGGCGGAAAAACCGATTTCTTTTACTCGCTGTATCATCCAGCTGCGGGTTTCGGGGAAGTCGGATTCGCGAACGTGAGTGCAGGCGACAGCGCGCTGATCGGGGGTGAGGGCGGTCCAATCGCGGTCCATTTCGTTCGTGAGGCGGCTGAGATAACCTTCCCTCGATTCATCCTCGTGGCGGACGGCGTCAATCCAAATGAAGGTGCCGCCGGGAACAAGCACGCGGAAGCAATCGGCGATGAGGGCGGTTTTGGCGTCGGACAAAAAATGGTGGATCGTGTAGCTCGCGAGGATTAGCGTCGCTGAATCGGAGGCGAGGCCGTGGAGAAACTCGGCCAGGTTACCGGCGACCACCGAGGCGCGGCCGGGCCAGATAGCGATGCGCTTTTGGGCATCGGCGACGGACGCTTCGGAGACATCGACACCGTGGTACTCGGCGACGTTGGCGTAAGGGAAGGCATGCGTCGCGAGCCAGGAATCGCCGCAACCGAGATCGACGATGCGGAGGGGTTGGGTTTGCTCTCGGGCCCATGTGGCAAGCGTCGCGACCAGCTCGGCGTGGTACATGTAATTACCTTCGACGACTGCGTCGTACATCGAGCGTTGTTCGAAGGTTTGTTTGACGCGGGCGAAGGATTGAGTCATGAGAGAATTTATGGGAGTGAACCGCTGCAGTCTCGCGCCGTTGGTAAAAATCCGGTCAGGAGTGTGGCCGAGACTTAGGGTAGTTATATGGGCATGCTCACTTACCCTCGCTCACCACTTCACGACCTAACTTCTTAGCCTGCTCTAGATCTTCAGCTGACTTCACCTTTTCCCCCTTTTGCTTGTACGCGTCTGACCGCATGTAGTAGCTCTGGGCATGGCTGGGGGCAAGTCGAATCGCTTCTGTTAAGTCGGCGATTGCGTTATCCACCTTGTCCTCCTTGAGATAAACATCTGCGCGATTGTAATACGCCCTGGGGGACTTTGGCTCCAATTGGATCGCTTGCGTGTACTCGGAAATCGCGTTGTCCAGCTTTCCAAGTTGGGCGTAAGCGATTCCGCGAGTGCAGTAGGCGTCCGGGTTGTGCGGCAAACGGCGTATCGATTCAGTAGAGTCGGCGATCGCATTTTGAAAATCGCCGAGTCTGCAATATGCAAGTCCGCGGTTGTAGTAGTTTTCAGAATCCGGCGAGAGCTGAATTGAAGCTGTGAAGTCGTTGATTCCCTTTTGAAGCTCGTTGACCTCCAGATATGCCTGACCCCTGCGAAAGGTTGCATCGGAGTTGCCTGGAAATAGATCGAGACACTTGCTGAAGTCGTCAATGGCTTGCTTGAATTTGTGCGTTTCCGAATAAGCGATTCCGCGGTTCAGATAAGTAGTGGCACTATCTGGCTTCAAAGTGATAGCAGTATTGAAATCGTCAATTGCCTTGTCGTACTCTTTCTTCTTAGTGTAGGCCAACCCTCGATTCGAAAATGCGTCGGCAGACTTAGGATCGTTGCTTATCGCAGATGTGAAGTCATCGATTGCACGATTTGTTTCGCCTTTGTTACCGTATGCAAGGCCACGGTTGTAATAAGCCTTTGCAGATTTAGGCTCGCGGTGAATTACGTCCGTGAATGCCGTGACGGCGGCGTCAAACTTATGGTCGTCGAGGGCGCGGACGCCTTCTGTATAAACATCGCCTGAAGGCTTGTTGTCGTTCGCGAGAACGATGCGGACTAAGCAAAGCGCCAAAGCACAAGTTGAGAGTCGAGAAGTCATTGTGATTCTCCCTGTGACGCCGCCAAATAACTCCGGCACCCCCATTATACTGATGCACTACCGGGCGATGTTTAGAACACCGGCTGGATATTCTTAAGCCGTTTTTCGGTTTCGGTCATGAGGGCGTCTTCGTCGGCTTCGGTGGCGGCTTCGTAGGTGGCGCTGAAGCGGAGGAAGAGGCCGGCGTCATCCCACGGGACCGTGCAGATGGATTGCTCGGTGATGAGGTATTGGCTGGCGGCTTCGGCGTTTTCAAAGTCGATGCGACTGCCGTTGGGGCCGCCGCCCGCGAAGGCTTTGGGGGACGGGGCGTAGAGGAAGTACGTGCCGCCAGGCATTTTGCACTTGAAGCCGCAGCGCTCGAGTGTGGCGACCAGTTTTTTGAGACGGCGTTCGTATTTAGTGCGAGTGTGTTTGGGGATTGTGGGGTCGTCGAGGCCGGCGATGGCGGCTTTTTGGATGGCGATGAATTGTCCGGAGTCGAAGTTGTCTTTCACGTTGCCGTAGGCGCCGACGATTCGCTCGTTGCCGCAGACCCAGCCGATGCGCCAGCCGATCATGTCGAACGCTTTCGACATGGAATGGACTTCGACGCCGACATCGCGAGCGCCGGGGATGGCGAGGAAGCTGTTGGGCGCGCGGTCGTAGCTGAGAATGCCGTGGGCGGCGTCTTGGACGATTACGATTTCATGCTTCTTAGCGAAGGCGATTGCGCGCTCGAAGAACTCGGGAGGCGCGGTACGGCCGGTGGGGCTGTTGGGATAGCAGAGGACGAGGATTTTCGCTTTGGCACGGACGTCGGCGGGGATGTTTTCGAGATCGGGGAGAAAATCGTTCTCGGCGGTGAGGGGGAGTTTGTAGACGACGCCGCCGTAGAATGCGGTGTGGGTGCCGAGGATCGGGTAGCCGGGGACGGTCATGAGCGTGACGTCACCCGGATTGATGAAGACGGCGGGGAGCATCGCGAGGGCGTTTTTCGAGCCGATGCAGGGGACGATTTCGGTCGGCGGATCGAGCGTTACGTTGTACTCGCGCTGCATGAAGCGGGCAGCGGCTTCGCGGAAGGCGGGGATGCCGTTGTCGGCGTAGCCGCGGTTCTCGGGCTTGTTGATTTCCTCGGCCATGCGGCGGCGGACGACCTCGGGAGCCATCTCGTCGTTCTCGCCGATGCCGAAATCGAGGAGTTTGCGGTTCGGGAAATCGGCAAGCGCTTTGCGCTTGGCTCGTTTGATCTTCTCGAACTTGTAGATCGAGGTGCTTTTGCCGTAATTCGCGCCGCCGATGCGGTCGGCGAAGAGTTTTTGGAAATAGGGGTCGCTCATGGGGGTAAGGATAGCGGATGCCGGATTGAGAGGGCAGGGGCGTGGGAGCCTACCCGAACGGAGGATTTTTGTTTTTTGGACCCTGAGTTAAGCTGGTTTCACCAGGCGGATACCAACAGGCATGCGCGGGCCAGCGCGAAAGGTGTCCGATGTTTCGTTTTTGGGTTGCGGGGGCGGCCTTCTTTTCACTCATGGTTTCTTCGAGTGCGGCTGAGCTATCTGCGAGCGGTGCGACGAGTGCGCCGACCACGACTGATTTATCGTTTGGCGTTACGATGGTGACACCTACCAACAACTCGTCGAGCCGATTTAGCGGCGCGACGGGAATGGGGACGGTAGTGCCGCTGAATCAGACTTGGAGCACAGCGACGCCGCGGCCGATTTCGTTTTCGAGCTCGCCAACACCGGAGGTGACGAACCGCAGCTTGATTGTGAACGATCCGTCACGTTGGACGGACGCTCAACGCTCGGTGAATTCGTTTTTGCGGCCCGGCAGCGCGACGATTAGTTCGCCGACGTTGACGCCGGCCGCGAGTTATTTTGCGCCGGCAAAAACGACATTGTTTGCGGCGCCGCAAACGATGCATTAGTGCGACTGACGCAGGCGCGTCGTATCAATAATCAGAATTGCCGTAGTAAGGCTGCGCATTCAACCCGGTGCGCCGTTTGACCAGCGCGACGATTGCGTCGACTTCGGCGTCCGAAAGCGGAGCGACGTACGATTCCGTTGGTCGGCGGGCAACCGTGTAGATTTGCACGAGTTTGAGTTGGCCGCCGGCGGCGGAAATTTCATTGAGACGGTCGCAGAAGGCTTCGAGCTCTGAGGCGGTCGGCGGCTCGGCGTTCACTCGCATGAAGAGGGACTGGATTACGAGTGGCCGGATGCGCGCGGCGGCGGTGATGTTATCGAGGATTTGACGGAAGGGGATCGTCGTGCGCTCGATGAGGTGGTAGTACTCATCGGTGCCGGCGTCGAGCTTGGCCCAGACTTCGCCGTTATTTGCGTCGAGGATTTCCAGGCCGCGCTGGGCATGCGGGCGATGGAACATGCTGGCGTTGGTAATGAGAACCATTTTGATTGCGGATTGCGGATTGCGGATTGCGGATTTCGATTCTTCATTCCGCAAACCACAATCCGCAATCCGCAATTCAGCGTCGCGCTTTATTTCGGCACACAGCGACATGAGTTCGTCGAAGTTTTTGTAGGTGGTGGGTTCGCCGTCGCCAGAGAAGGCGATGTCGTTGAGGCGGCGGAGCAGGGGCGGCACGCTGGCGAATTTTTCGGTTTCGTAGATTCGGCCAGTGAGGACCAGATCGAGCGTGGTGCGCAGTTCGTCGACCAGGGCGGCGGTTTCGACGAAGCGGGTTTCGCTTTGGCTGCGGCGGTCGACCTGGCAGTAGATGCAGTCGAAGTTGCAGATCTTGTCGGGGTTGAGATTCACGCCGATTGAGATTCCACCCGAACGCCGGCTCAGGACCGGGTACACGAACCGGTTGTGCTCGAAGAGGCGAGCGTGGTCGGTGTGGAGTGGGAGGGTGGACATGCGTGTTGGGAACTTATGGAGAACGCGGAGCGCGGAAGGCAATTATTAGTCGCATGATTGCCCAATTCATGATACGTCGCGGGGAAGTGGGCAGTCGAGCAGCGGCGCCGGCGCAGTATGGTGCGGTCGTGGATTTTGGCGTGTTTGGGAATCAGTCCAAGTGGGGAATAAAGGTGTCCCTCTCTACGAATTGGAGTGCGCGGGCCGTGTTGCGGCCAAATCCTTCGCGTACCCGACGGAACAGGAGAAGACACAATGGGGGACGAACGGGTTCGGATCGGCGTGCGCGCCGAGGTTGGAGATGGGGCGCGGCGTAAATTCTTTAGGCCATACGGCTTCACGCTGGTTGAGCTGCTAGTCGTGATTGCGATCATCGGCACGCTGGTGGCGCTGCTGCTCCCGGCTGTGCAGCACGCGCGAGAATCGTCGCGGCGATCAACGTGCGGCAATAACATTCGCCAAATCGCGCTTGCAAATTTGCAGTACGAAGATCGCTTTAAAAGGTTACCTGGCCTCTTCGAGACATTGTCGGCCGAAGGGCGCGCGTCTGACTTTACGGTTACGACGACGACGTGGGCCGTCATTCTTCTACCCGACTTAGAAAGGGCACAGGTCTACGATGCAAATACCAACGGTGAGTTGCCGAAGATCTACATCCCGTCGTATGTTTGCCCGAGCGACGCACTGAAAATGCGTCAAAACTCTGAGATATCGTACGTAGCGAATGGCGGCCGAATGGGACCCGTCGAGTTTGAAAAGCCATCGAACGGACCTTTTTTAAATCGTGTTGCGCATCCGACCAATGCCATGCTGGAGGGACATTGGGTCGATGGCCGCGAGTATACGCTGGCGTTTGCAGAGAATTACAACGCGACCTATTACGACGAGATGAGATGGAACATTTGGCTGGACGCCGACACGAAGATGGATCCAGACATGGCCGGGAAGGACCGCACTTACAATCCCGTTTTCTTATGGGCAGCGGAGGATTCGTATCGGGTCAAAATCAACGCGCCGGGAGCGAGTGAGTCGGATGTCAGCAAATGTGAGCATCAGAACGAGCGGCGGTACAACAGCAAGAAATGCCCACCGGTGCCGGGCCAATCTGCGGCCTCATGGGCTCGGCCGTCCAGCTTTCACACGAACGGTGTGAATGTTGCGTTTAGTGGCGGTCGCGTAGTCTTCCTGCGCGAAAACATCGACTATCAGGTGTATATCGCGCTGATGACGCCTAACGAGAGGCGTTCGGATGCACCGAATCCAAAGTTTATTCTACAGGACGCGCAGTATCAGTGATTTTGACGCGCTATGCACTTTCGCGGTATTCGAAATGGCAGAGGCGGCGATAGAGATCGCAGCGGGAGACGAGCTCGTCGTGCGTGCCGATATCTGCGATTTTGCCGTGGTCCATAACGATTACGCGATCGGCCAACGAGATCATGCTTACGCGATGCGTGATCATGAAGGTGGTGCGGTCGCGGGAGAAGCTCTTCAGAACCTCGAAGATGAGCTGCTCGCTTTCGATATCAATTTGGCTGGTAGCTTCGTCGAGAAGCAGGATTTCCGGGTCGCGGAGAATCGCGCGAGCGAGCGAGATGCGTTGGCGTTGGCCGCCGGAGAGGCGGCTGCCGCTTGGACCGACGACGGATTTGTAGCCGTTTGGTAGTTTTTCGGTAATGAACGAGTGGGCGTACGCTTTGCGAGCGGCGTCTTCGATTTGGGCGAATGTAGCGTCGGGATTGCCGTAGCGGATGTTGTTTTCGACCGTATCGTTGAGCATCAGGATCTCTTGCGAGACGAGACCGCAGCGCATGCGAAGATCGTGAAGTCGGACGTCGCGGATATCGGTGCCGTCGATGGTGACGCGGCCGGAGGTTGGATCGTAGAACCGCGGCAGGAGCTGCATCAGGGTCGTTTTACCGCATCCGTTGGGACCGACGATGGCAATCGTTTCGCCGGCGCGAACTTCGAGCGTGACGCCGCGAAGGATCGACTTCTCGGTGTGGTACTGGAAGCTGACGTTTTCGAAGCAGAGAGTATTCTTTAGTGCCGGTAGCGCGACCGGCGCGGTTGGATCGACAATGGACGGAACGCTGTCGAGAACTTCATAGACGCGGTCAGCAGCGGCAACAGCCTGCTGAATATTGCTGAATTCGCCCGAAATACGGCGGCCCGGGTCGCTCAGGCCGGCTAGCGCGGCGAAGAACATGCTCATATCGCCGTGGGTGAGCGGGAAGGTGTTGCAGATTTTGATCCCGAGAATGTGGGTGTGCTGGCCCAACACCAAGTAGCCACCCATGACAGCGGCGACCAGGACGATCGCAATGCCAAGCGTTTCGATGACGGGACTCACCAGAGCATCATAGACCGCGATCCGCATTTGACGTTGGTAGTATTGGCCTGCCGACTTTTGGAATTTGTCGCACTCGGCGGGTTCCATTGTGAAGGCTTTGATCAGCTTGATGCCGCCCAGTGTTTCTGACAACGTTTCGTAGATTGTCGAGAGCTCCTGCATCGCCTTGCGGTGAGTGCGCTTGAGCGCTTTGCCAAGCCAGTGGATCGAATACCCGGCGGCAGGTGCAATGACGAGCGTGAGCAATAGAAGCCGCCAACTGACCCAAGCGGCAATGGACAAACAGACGATGGCCTTGAGAGGTTCGAGCAGCGCCTGTCCAAAAATTCTTTGCACGCCGACCGTGATCGAGTTGAGATCGGTCGTGCTGCGGTTCATGAGATCACCGCGACCGGATTCGGTAAAGCTGGCGATATCCAGGCGCAACACCTTACGGTAGAAGTCCATTCGCAGGTCGTAGCCGAGCAGGCTTCCCAAGCGTGAAACGGCAATGCTGTTCCAAATGCGAAAGAGGCCTTTGAGCACCGTCATCACGACGACGAACAAGCAGACGGCCAGAAGCGTGCCAAACGGTGTCGTAGGCAACCAGCGATGGGCGGCGGGCGACACCCACTCGAAGCGGGCGATGCGCGTTTCGTAATCTGCCTCGTGTCCTTTCGCGTCGCTGATTTCTTGAAAGACCTTCGGCGCGAGTTGGTCGGGCGCTAAACTAGCGATCTCCTTGAGGCGTTTGATCTCGTGTTCGAGTCGGGTCTTCTCGGCGATTTGGACATTGTCCCATGTAGGAGCGGATTTGCGTTTGTGTTCTTCCAACTCGCTTTCGCGGAGCTTGATTTCGGCGCCGAGCTTCTTCTGTATTTCGGCCGCGTCGCCGCCCTGGACGTTTTCGAGCTGGGCAACCAAGCGTTGTGTGTCGCTCAGCTCGCGCTGTGCTTCGTCGATTTTTTGGTCGATCCAGTCGGGCAGTGCGTGATCGTTCATGATCACTTCGACGACCGGATACACGGCCGTTAGATTGCCACCCCAGAGGATCGCGACAACCACCGCGGAAAAAACGCAGGTCGCCACATTAAGGCGATGTTGAAGTGCGAGTTTGAAAGCGCGTTTGAAGTTTTGCATAGTCAAAAAGCGGTGCAGCGAAACGCTGGCAATGCTGGCAAGATTATTGAAGAGTGGTGGAGACTTTTAGCAGAGAAAGCGCGGGACACCAAGGTCGGCACGACACGAGCCCACAGGACGACAACATTCGGGGCAAGAGCGGCCCGATTTGTTTACCCGTTTAGCCCACAGCCCCAGGCCCTCATCCTCTTTTGTTGGATTCTGCCGATTGTGCCGCCGATACCGTATGTATCGACCAGACCGTGCGCGCATTGTCGGCTCTTTTCTAGCGCGTCGCGACGACTCAGGTCATTAGGGGGGAAAGATGAAAAGCGCACTATTAGTGCTTGCGCTGGCGGCGTCGACCGTCGGCTGCCAGACGATGGGACCCGGTTGCGGCCAACCGATTGGCGATGCTTGCGGTGGTAATGCTCCGTCATGTCACATGCGAATTCAGGACAGCGCGCCACGACCCGGCGGTTGCTGCGAAGGCGTCGCGTGTAATTCATGTGGCCGCGGCGGCAATTTGGACATGAATTGCCCGGGCGGAAATGGGTGCATATTCGATCGCTACCATGGCAGCCAGTGTGGGCCGGGATATCCGAACGGTCAGTATGATTGTTCGCCGTGCTGCTCGCCGAACTGGGGCTGCAACGGATATCAGCACCCGCGCGGCTACCAGGACAATCAACCGTGCGTGTGCCAAGGACAGTGCGGTCCCGGCAACGGCTATTGCGGCACCGGACCTGCGGTGGGCTGTCAGGGCTGTGGGGCCTGCGGATGCGGTCCTTCGGGCGACCAGAATTACAACTTCAATCCTGGTCCGCCGGTCGCTCAGACGGCTTACCCGTACTACACGTTGCGTGGTCCACGGGATTTCCTATTGGGGAATCCGCCCTCGATTGGGCCGTATTGATTTCAGGGGGAAGGCGGAGGGTGGAAGCGATTTAACTTCCACCCTTCGCTTTGCAATTTAAACGGCGCGGAAGGATTCGCGCTTATCAGCCGCCAGCGGTGCACGGATGCACCAGGGCGGCTGGTTTTGTTTGAGTTGGGCTAGAGACCGGAAGGTAGGAATGGTTGCTCGCGATCTACGAATTCGCAATTCTGCGCAAACACCCATCCGCAAAGTCCGAAGGATGCCTCAATAACGAAAGCGCGAAATGTTTGTTCGCGCAGCCAGGTTTTTAGGTACTCCAAATTTCCGCGGTACTCGGTATTCGCAATCGGCCAACCATAGGGCCAAGACTTGCCGAACATTTCGCTATACTCGTCGACGATCGTGTCCGGAGTAACTTCCCTTATGTCGAACAATATGTTTCCCGGCAACATATGTTCGAAAGAGTGAGCTAGAACGTCCCTGAAGATAACGTCCGTGAACTGTTTCGGCTCACGCTCATTGAATGAAGTGTGAAGGACGATGCGACGGTTGTCGCAATCGCAAGAAAAGGCATTCACGTTGTTGTCATGTACAGACAACATTGGTCTCTATACCGCCCCCGCAATCAGCGCGATGTTTTGGCCGCCGAAGCCGAAGCTGTTGGACAGGATGGTTTTCACTTTCCTATCGCGGGCGGCGTTGGGGACGTAATCGAGGTCGCAGTTGGGATCGGGTGTTTCGTAGTTGATTGTGGGCGGGACGACGCTGTCGCGCATCGACATCAGGCTGATAATTAGTTCCGTGGCACCTGCGGCGGCGATGAGGTGGCCGGTCATGCTCTTGGTGCTGGAGACGGGGACTTTGTAGGCGACGTCGGGTGTGAGTGCTTCTTTGATGGCGAGCGATTCGACTTTGTCGTTCACTTGCGTGCTCGTGCCGTGGGCGTTGATGTAGTCGATGTCCGTCGCGTTCTTTTGGGCGTCGCGAAGGGCCATCTTCATGCAGGTGATGGCGCCGCGGCCTTCGGGGTGAGTATCCGTGATGCGGAAGGCGTCGGCGGTGGTGCCGTAGCCGAGGATTTCGCCGTGGATTGGAGCACCGCGCTTTTTGGCGCGTTCGTAGTCTTCGAGGACGACGACGGCCGCACCTTCGCCGAGGATGAAGCCGTCGCGATTGAGATCGAACGGGCGCGATGCTTTTTGCGGCTGAGCGTTGTTTTCGGAGAGGGCGGTGAGCAGGTTGAAGCCCGTGACACCGAAGGGGTGGATCATGCTGTGGGCGCCGCCCGAGAGCATGACGTCGGCTTCGCCGCGGCGGATGATTTCCGTGGCTTCCCCGACGGCTTGGCTGCTGGCTGCACACGCGGTGAGGCAGTTGAAGTTCGGGCCTTCTGCGCCGAAATGCGTGGCCATGTAGGCGGCTGGCATGTTCGGTTCTTGTTCGAGCTCGAGTTGGGGGTCGAGTCGCTTGAGGCCTTCTTGGATGAAGGCGGCCAGGTCGAGCTCGCCATTCTTGAGGGCGGCGACCATCATGTGGCTGAAGTTGTAGAAGTCTTGTTGGCCTTCGCCGGCGCCGAGGTAGACGCCGAATTTATCGGGGTCAACGGTGCCGAGGACACCGGAATCGTTCACGGCCTGGCGAGCGGCGCCGATCGCGAATTTCGTGTGGCGGCCGCGCTTCTCCCACAGCTTTGGGTCTTCGCCGACATCGGCGAGAGACCAGTTCTTCACTTCCGCGCTGATGCGCGTGGGGAAGTTGCTGGCGTCGAAGATGGTGGTGAAGTCGACACCGGACTTGCCTTCTTTGAGGTTCGCCCAGAGCTGCGGCACCGTTGTGCCGAGCGGCGTAACAACACCCATGCCGGTTACTACAACGCGTCGTCTCATAGTTCACCTCGAAAGGCGGGATTATTAACCACGGAGGCGCGGAGGACACGGAGAATGACAATTCAGTGAACAGGATCTACAGGATTCACTGGTTAAGAATTCAAAATGAATTACTTCCTGTGGATCCTGTAAATCCTGTCCAAATAATTCTTCTCCGTGCTCTCCGTGCCTCCGCGATTTTATTTGACTGAAACTGTTTTTACAAAATTCGGATAGTCTTCGACCTTGATGCGGGATCCATCGGCGTGGACGCCGATGTCGAATACTCCGACGAACTGGAGCCAGGCGCGCAGGTGTTCGGGGTTGAACAGGACGCGGCCTTTGGTGTGTTCGGTGGTTTCGGGATCGAAGCGGGCGAAGAAGATATCGGCTTGGGAAAATGGGCGGCCGTCGATGTCGCCTTTGACTTCGACGGAGGCGCCGAAATCTTTCGCCTGTTGGATTGTGGCTTTGTAGCGGATGACATCGCCGGGACGGGCTTCACCTTCGATGCCGCAGTGGGCGAACTTGGCAAGTACCACGAGTTCGCTGAACTTGTAGATCTCGCTAACCAATAAGCCGCCGCACTGGGCCATGCCCTCGGCCACCAGGCTGTTGGGCATGATCGGGTAATACGGCAAATGCTCGAGCAAGTGGTCCTCGCTGAGCGAGACGCACTTCACCGCGGTGGCGTGCGAGCCGCTGACGAATTCACTGAAGCGGTCGAGCCAGAACCAGCGCATGGGGAATATCCGATTGCGGTTTGCGGGTCGGGGATTGCGGATTCAGATTGACCGATCCGTCCTTCGATCAATCCGCAGTCCGAAATCGCACATCCGGAATCGACTATGCGGCGAGCTTGTGCTCGACGAAGTTGCACATGTCTTGCACGGTGAGCTGCTTGCCGAGGTTTTGGACGCTCGGGTCGGCGGCAAACTTCGAGAGATCGGCGAACGGCATACGCTCTTTGAGCTTGGCGAGGCCGACGGCGTTGACCTTTCCCTCTTCGACGTAATCGGTGTTCGTCAGAATATCTTCGGGGAAGAGCTCGCCGCGTTCGATCTTGATGCCGAAGGCTTTTTCGAGGCGGAATACGATATCGAGGAAGTCGATCGATTCGGCGCCGAGATCGCCCTGCAGGGTGGCTTGGGGGGTGACTTCATCCTCATCGACTCCGAGCGCATCGACGAGCGCCTCTTGCACCTTGGAGAAGATTTCTGATTTCGACGATACCGATGACATCGCTGTATATTCCTCCGAATAAGTTATCGCTCTCCGCGGGGATTAGCCCGCGGCAGCCGCCAACGCCGTGGGCAGAAGGATCTTCTGAGCACGGCGGAAATGTTGAATTATTCTTTCGTCGATGTCACGCAGTGCGGGGTCGCGATCGACCAGGTTGTAGCGCTGCAGAACGATTCGCCCACTCAGGGTGGGACGGTCGCCGATCCGGCCATCCACTTTGAACGTGGCCAAGCGGTCGTCCTTTTTTAACATCGACACGGTGACCTCCAGCGTTTGGCCGGGTGCCACGAAGTCGGCGTACTTTATGTTCTTGGCTTCCTTTAACGAGATTACGCTGTGGGCAAAGTTTTCGCTGAATCGCAGTAGCCAGGCCCCCGCTTGCGTGGCGGCTTCTAGCATAAACACGCCCGGCAGGACGGGGAACTCCGGGAAGTGGTCCCCCAAGTATTCCTCTGCGAGCGTGACGTTTTTGACGGCCGACAGCTCGGAATCCGGCGTAAACGAACGGATTTTATCGAGCAACCAAAAACGCATGGCTTACCGTGGCTAAAAAATCGCCCCGAGGAGGTCAGTTCGAGCGGCAGGATAAGCCGATCGCTACTCCCGGCACAGCCGAAACACGCAGATTGCGGGTCAGGCGATTTGGGGGAGATGGCGAACTACGGATTATAGCCGGCAATGTGAGAAGCTTCAACGGTCGTTTCTGTCGTACGGTGTAGGGAAAAGCTGCGGGAATGGCAAGGCGGAAGGGCAGTGGGGAATCGAACTATGCTGGCTTCGGCGCACGTTTCCGGCCGCGGGGTCGGAAGCGGTCGCGGATTTTGGCGACGCATTCGGCGAGCGCATCGACTTCTGCAGCAGTGTTGTAGAGGTAGAAGCTGGCTCGCGTGCTGGCGGGAATGCCGAGACGATCGTGCAGGGGCCACGCACAGTGGTGGCCGGCGCGGACGGCGATGCCTTCTTCGTCGAGCAGTTGTGCGATGTCGTGGGGGTGCGGCTCGGGGAGCGTGAAACTCACGAGGCCGGCGCGACGATCGGGTGGCGGGCCGAGGATGCGCAGGCCGTCGACTTCCAGCAAGCGCTCGTAGGCGTAGCGGCAGAGTTCGTGTTCGTGCTGCTGAATTTTTTCCAGGCCGATAAGGTTGAGGTAGTCGATCGCAGCGCCGAGGGCGATCGCCGGTGCAATCGGCGGCGTGCCGGCTTCGAATTTTGCCGGCAGCTCGGCGGGTGTGAAGCGGTCGGGCCACACGCGGTTGATCATGCTACCGCCGCCGAGGAAGGCGGGCATGGCATCCAGCAATTCCTCGCGGCCGTAAAGTACACCAATGCCGGTGGGGCCGAGCATTTTGTGGCCGCTGAAGGCGAGGAAATCGGCGCCGAGTTCGCGGACGTTCGTGGGGACGTGCGGGACGCTTTGGGCAGCATCGACGAGGACGACTGCGCCAGCGGCGTGCGCCCGGCGAGCAATTTCGCGCACTGGGTTGATTGTGCCAAGCACGTTCGAAACCGACGCAACGGCAACGAGCTTGGTGCGTTTGGTGAGTAGTGAGTCGAGCGCGTCGAGCACGAGCTCGCCGTCATCGGTAATTGGAATGTGCTTCAGGATGGCGCCGCTACGCTCGGTGAGCTGCTGCCAAGGCACGAGGTTCGAGTGGTGCTCCATCGTGGTGACGAGGATTTCGTCACCAGCTTTGATGTTCGCATCGCCCCAACTGCGGGCGACGAGATTGATGCCAGCCGTGGAGCCCGACGTGAACACGATTTCCAGCGACTTCTCGGCGCCAATAAACGCGCGGACCTTTTCCCGAGCCGCTTCGTATTGTTCGGTGCTGCGTTCGCTGAGTGTGTGGATACCGCGGTGGACGTTGGCGTAGTCGTGCTCGTATACGCGACGGAGGACGTCGATCACTTGCCGCGGGCGCTGTGTGCTAGCGGCGTTATCGAGAAAGACGAGCGGGTGATCGCCGTGGACGAGTTGCTCGAGGATGGGGAAGTCTTCACGCAGCGAGGCAGGGAGCAGCTTCGATGAATCGATGCCTGCCACAGAGGACATAAAGATCACGGAGGAGGGATTGGTCATTGCAAATTTGGCATTCGGAATTGGCCACATCGAAGAAGGTATATTTTTCGCCTAACTTCTCTGTGGCCTCTGTGGCTAAACATTTCTTGCGATTGGCGAGTGGACTGCGGACTGCAGCACCTTCCAAGAGAGTAGGCAACACTTCTGGCGGTTCGGGGTGAGCCGAGGGCCGTACAGTTCGAGCATATCGTTGGCGGAGAATTGCTTGGCTTCTTCGACCGTTTTGCCTTGCAGTTTCTCCAGGAGCATCGAAGCCGAGGCCTGGCTGATGACGCAACCTTGGCCGGTGAAATAGGCGTCCCGGATTTTGCCGTCGGGGCCGAGTTCTAGCTCGATGCGGATGACGTCGCCGCAGAGCGGATTGTTGTCTTCGTGCGCATGCGTGGCGGTCGGCAGATTCCCGCGATGGAACGGGTCCTCGTAATGGTCGAGGATGTGTTCTTGGTAGAGTTCTTCTTCGTCGAGGGGCATGGCGTTTGGTGTGGCGAAATGGTTGTTGCGCTTAGGGTAGTCTACGTTCGCACGGGGACAGGGACAACGGTAGCGACGGATGGCGAAATCGCGCGAAGTCTGCGCGGATCACGCATTTTCGGCTGAGCGTCCGCCGATTGCTAACGCTGCGGCGAGCGCGATTGCAGCGGTCTCGACACGGAGAATCGACTGCCCGAGCGACACTTGTTGCCAACCAGCCGTGAGGGCGCAGGTAACTTCGGCATCGGTGAAGCCGCCTTCGGGGCCGATGGCAATGAGCGTAGGAAGAGGCGTTTTGATATCGAGAGTTGCTAAGGACGGTGCGTGCGGGTGGGCGATGAGACGGCGGCATCCCGGCGACCGTATGTCGCCGGCCATTGGACTTTTGAGGAATGAATCGAGTGACTGAGGCTCAGCAATTTGCATCAAGCGATTGCGCCCGCATTGCTTGGCGGCTTCGATCACCGCACGGGCGAGGCGCTCGATGGCGGACGTTGTTGGTTGTGCTACGCCACGCTCGGTGACTAATGGCACGAGTGAGCTGACGCCGAGCTCGGTGAGTTTTTCGACGAGCCATTTTTGGCGATCGCCTTTGGGGAGCGCGATGCCGATCGCGAGCGGAAAGGTAAGTTCGCGGTTGATCTCACGTCGCTCGGTGACTCGCAGCGTGGCTTCGGAACGGCGAGTTGTTTCCACGACCGCGGTGAACTCGGCGCCGGAATTGTCAAACAGCGTCGCCGTCGTTCCGACCGCGGCTCGCATTACGTGCAGCAGATGATGAGCCTCGGGCCCATCCAACTTAGCGTGATCGCCGGTGATGGGTTCGGATACGAAGAATCGCTCGGACATGAGAAGAAGAGGCTAGTGACTGGGGACTAGAGTCGGAGGGCTGCTAGCGGTGGTGGCAATGCAGTCGACGTTAATCAGCCGCTGCTTCGCTTGATTTTGTGGTGCTTCAAGTCCTGTGTACGAAAGGGTCGACGATCACGAAAGCGCCAGACTCTCGACGCAATTCGAACAATCCTTTGCCCGGATGCCGTGTTATGCCAGACAAACAATCGTTGCCGTTGGAACACTGGGGCTTGGAGCGATGGCCGTTTCGCGGATCTGTCGGCGAAAACCAATTCTATCCGACAGCTGGTCACGACGAAGCGCTGGCGCGAATTGAATATCTGGTGGAAAGCCGCCGACGGCTGGGTGTGCTGGTGGGAGAAGCCGGGATTGGAAAGTCGCTCATCCTTCGGGTGGCGGCGAAGCGATTGACTCGCAGCGGCGCGGTAGCAGTGGTTGTCGACGCGCTCGGGGCATCGGTGCGGGAGGTTCTGTGGAATCTCGCGTGCGGGCTCAAGACTTCTCCGCGCGAGGATGCGGATGTTGCCTGGCTTTGGCGGCAGATTGCGGACCGCGTGGCTGAAAACCGCATGCAGCAAGTGCCCACCGTGCTGTTGGTGGATGACGCGGGACAAGCAGGCCCAGATCTTGTAACGCAATTTGCTCGACTTGTGCGGTTGGATACCTCGCCCTCGGCGCGGTGGACGATTGTGCTGGCGGCCGAAGCGGCACAAGCGGCGCGCTGGAATGATACGCTGCGGAGCGCCGTTGATTTGCGGATCGAGGTCGCTCCCTGGACGTTGAACGATACGATTGGCTTCGTGCAGACGTCACTCGTGGATGCCGGCCGATTCGAGCCAGTGTTTGATGAAGGCGGACTTCGGAAGCTGCACGACTTAGCGTGTGGAATCCCGCAGGATGTGGCTCGGCTCGCGGATTACTCGCTGCTCGCGGCTGCGGGAATGAACGTCGCTTCAATCGATGCGACGGCCGTGGAAGGGGCGTACGAAGAGATCGCGTGGCCGGCGGCGGAAGCGGCTTACTAGCGCGGTTGCGAGCGCTTACTGAACCGAATTCGTCAGGTCGCGAAGGTCGTTAACTTTCTCGCGCAGGATTTCGACCTGTTTCTCGAGCGCTTCGCGATCGATTCGCACGCGCTCCAGAATTTTAGCGCTCGATGACTGAATGGTCTCGGCTGATTTGCGGACGTCATCGAGATTGCTGGTTCGTTTTTCAATGTCCAGGATCGCCTTATCGATCACATCGAAATCGACTTTTTCGGCTGCCGACCGACGCTCGGCCCGGAAGCATAATGCGCGGGCGGCGATGATGCCGGCCTTGAGAAAGACATCGGTAGATATGTCTTCGACGTCCCAGACGATGACAAAATCGCTGCCATAGCGCGAGAACGGTTCGAGGTTGGCTGGAGCCGTTTTTTTCGAGAACACAAAGACGCCCCAATCGGCGCCGCGGTTTTTGCGGGCGGTTTCGATTTCTTCGCGGGCGTTGGCGAGCGAGTAGCTTTCCTTCTCTTTCGCTTCGACAACGATCTTCGAGCCGGGAGCGGCGCTATCCGGACCAAGCTCGATAACACAGTCGCCGACTCGTGAATTCTTTATTAGTCCGGTGAGGCTGCCGGTGGGCGTCGCCACATCGCCCGCGTGCTGAGCTTGGCGAACGAGGAAGTCGCAAACAGCGTCCTCAAACGCGATTCCGTGACGGGTGCTGCGATCGGCCTCTTCGCGTTGCGTGACGATCTTGGCGAGGGAGACTTTTACCTCTTCTTGGAATTGCTGGTTTTTCTTTTCCGAGGTGGCCAAGAGTTCACAAAGTTCCCGCTTGAGTCGCGACAGGCATGAATCTTCGCTATTTAGCGAAAACTCGTCCGTGATTGTACGCTGGGCTCGATCGACATTTTTTACGAGTCGACTGAGCGCAGAATTCTCGTCATTCAGCGAGAACTCCTTGATTACGGTGTCGATCTTCGTTTGCAACGCCTTGCCGACGTCGCCGTGGTTGACGGTTAGCTCGCTCAGAAGCCGGGCGAGAGCGCCGTCCTTGTTGTCGAGCGAAAACTCATTGAGCAAATGGTCTCGCTGGCGTGTGAGTTGATCGTCGACATTTTTGCGGAGCGTCGTGAGTAAGCCATCGGATTGCTGCGGGTCGAGGATCTTCATGAGGGCGCTTTCGCGACCTACATGAGTCACGAGCGTGCGCGCGAAGAGCGAATTCTCACCGTCGACAAAGCCCCTAAGAAGTTGCGAGAGTTCGCCGTCCTGGGCGAGCAAACGTTGAACACGGTCTGTAAATCGACCGTCTTTGGGGTCGAAGTACTCCTTGAGTTTGATTTCGATTCGATCTTGTACGGTGTGCGTGTACTGGTCGAACGTTTTCTGTACGCTCGCAACGAGGCGGTCGTTTTCGCGGCGGATCGTATCAGCACCGACTTGGCCGCCGACGTGCCGTAGGGCGAGGATGCCAATCTTCATGGCCTCGATGGCGTATTGATTACGCGGTTCGCCTTCCGGGTATTCGGCGAGCGCGCGGATTATCTCCGGATCTTCGAGGAAGAGTTCTAGCTGGATCGGCAGATCGGCATCGAATGACTCGTGGCGGTCGGTATTTTTGGTCGAGAGGCGGTCGACGGTGGCGGACATTCGGGTTTCCTTTCCGAAATGGGCGCGATGCTGTACAGGTGTCAATATGGCCGTTGCCCGGGCGGCGGGCAAGCGTTTCGCAGAAAAGACGGCTAAGTGGCGTCGTCTGCGATTTGGCGTTGCCATTCGTCCCACGAAAGGCGGACTTGCTGAATGCGGCGCGGAGCATTCTCGATGGTTTGATGGCGACGGCGGCAGCGGACGAGGGACACTTCGTCTTCGAGAGCGGCCAGCCAATCGGGCAGGTCGAGGCCGGCCCCAGCTGGGTCTTGCGCGAGGCTGGCGATTTCCTGTTCCAAAGCGGCGATCGGGGCCCGGTCATCGGTATCGGCGGCGGCTACGGCCGGGCCAACGAGGGCTCGCACGCGGTCGATTGCTAGCGGCCGCGTGAAACGCTCACCGAGCCGCTCGGCGACACTCGGTAGCCGAACTCCGTACTGATTGCAAAGTTCCTCGAAGCGATTGAGATTAGCGATCGCGGTTTCGGCCGTTCGATCGGCCAGGGCTTGCTGCCACATCTCCGCGGCCGTGGGGCGGTTGTGCCGTACGAGGATTTCATGCGCCATGACGACTGGCCGCAAATTCCAGGCGACGCGATCGTAGCTGGCACGTAAGCGTATGAAATCGATCAGCGTGTAGAGAAGCTCGCCGTGGTCGGAGTGCGTTGTGGTGGTATTGTAGTCGCGATACTCGCGATAATTCTCGACGACCGCCTCGAGCGCGAGCGAGAGCCATTTGGCAGCCTCCTCACGCGGGATTGCCTTGCCGAGTTCCATGATTAGACGGATCTCGGATTCATCATCGGCGTGCTCGAGGTTCGAAAGCCAGACGCCCGTGTGTTGGTGGAGAATGGCTCGAAGATTCCCGAGGTTCAAAAACTTCTGCGTGAATAGGTCGCGGCCGTAGCGATCTACGAATGCGACGAAGCCCTGCCACTCGGTATCGTTGGAGAGGCGTTCGACGACGCTCAAACGAAGCGTACGACTGTGGGCCAGCCAACGATTGAGCTGTGTTTCCGTGAGGTCCTGCAACGCTTCGACGAGCATTGAGTCCGAAGGACGTGTGACCAGAAATTGCGAACTGGTTTTCGCGGCGCGCTCGTCGTCCCAATTGTCGGCGGATTCGACGAGGGCTCGAACGATCGCCTGGTAGCCGCCGGTGAAGAGGCGGTCGTATTCTGTGACGGCGCCAGGACCGACGGGGTGATCGGCTTCCATCGATTGGGCGACATCTAAGAGCTGGCACGTTTCGCGGATGAGACCGATGCGGGGCAGCCAACTTAGCAAGTCATCAAGCAATTGCCCCAGCGTGCGGGCGCGAACGATGCGGCGCGGCTTACCGCCCTTCGAGAGCGGCACGTACAGCAATTCCTGCTCGGAGAGCCACTTTACGAATTTCGCCCAGTGCCGTGTAACCGCCGCGGGATCGCCAGCCAACACGCCGTGAAGCACGCCGACCGAGGCGCCATCGTCGACGTGACAATGCTGGTCGGAGGCATCGTCGCTGCGCGCGGAGGTCGCGAGAATTAACCGGCCGGCACCGACCGTTTCGACGCACGTCGCGATGATGTGTTCGAGCAGCGAATCCTTGACCATCCGTTGGCGGTCGAATTCGACCATAGATTCATGCGAGCCGCGGGGCTGCGGAATGCGGTATTGGTGGACGGCTTCCGCAAGCTCAAGCAATTTTTCATGGCGCGACATGGCCTGTTCGCACCAGTTTTCGAGTAGATCATGACGTTCTGCGTCCTCGGCGCCCATTTTCCAGGCGATCGCCGTTTGGCGCCAGAGCCGGGCAATGGTGGAAAGAAACTCGAGGCGCTGGCCGAGTCGCTGGGCTTCTTCTTCGAGCTCGATCTCGGTGCCATCGGTGTATTCGTCGATGATGTCGGCATCGAGTCCATCGTCGGTGCTGTCTCGATAGACCATGTCCTCGTAGGCAGCGCCGTAGATTTGTTCGGGTTCATCGTCTTGCCAAGAATCGGTGCCCTCAGCGGGCTCCTCTTCCGAATCTTGATCGATCTCACCTGCCAACTCTTCGTCGATTTCGTCTTCGTCGTCATCTTCGTCGTCGAGGTCGAGGTCGGAAACGCTCATCAGCTCGAATTCGGGAACCTGCCAATAGATATCGGCGCTAGCTTCGAGATGTTGCAAAAACTTGGCAACGAGGGGCCATTGGTCCTCGCCGGTGGCGTCTTCGTAGTTTTCAACGGTGCGCAGCCAGCGGAGCACGAGCGGATGAAACGACGCGTCGCCATCTTCGAGCGGCGTGTACTCGACCTGGCTGACCCATTGCAGCATGAGGGCCATGGAGGCGATTCGATCGCCGCGCTCGAGCAAGGCTTCGACGACGAGCTGAAACGCCTTCGGCGAATCGAATTGATCGACGAACATGCTCCAGAACTTCACGTCGCCGGCTGCGGCTCCGGCCTTGTGCCAGGCCGAGAGGGCACCGGCGACGAGGTTGGTCGAAATCTCGATTTCTTTGCCGACCACGCGTTTAACGCCGCCGACACCGCTCGTGGCGTACTTATCCCACCACGCGGCGAGTCTGCCCAACGCGGCGCTAAATTCGGCTTCGCGCTTGGCATCATCGAGCGCGGCGGCCTCGGTCCAAGCACGTGCGCAAAGATCCAGTATCTGTTCGACGAGATCGACCAGGTCATCTACGCGGAAATCGTGGACGGTGTTTTCGAGCGCCGGGAAGAGGCTGAAGTTGCCGCCAAAGCCGATGATGTTCCACGGATCGACCAGTGCGCCGCATTCGATGCCGCCTTCGAGCAGCTTTTCAATTTCTGGAAGCGTGCGAGCGACGGAATCTAATTGATGGGCATCGATCGCTTGATGGCCGGCGGAAAGCAGGCAATAGATTCGGCAGAGCATGCGGGCTGAGGCGATTCGGACGCCGTTCGCTTCGGCGAGTGCGGCATCCGGGTAGCCCATGCGCGCGTAGAGTTGCGCCAGATGCACATGCTGCATTTGCACCGCGCGGCGGCGAGCAAGCTCATGATTGAGATGTTGCCGCGCGCCGCCGAAGGGCTGTCGCGTGCGTTGCGATTCGGCTCGCAAGCGCTCACCGAGGGCACCGGACGAATGATTCAGCAGATTCTCATAATACTGATCCCGATAGGCAGCGATGTGCGGCAGCAGGGTCGAAAGTGTGGTATCGGAATTGTGGCAGCCTGGGCCGTTGCCGGTGGTGCCGGAGGCCATGAGGATCGTGCCGGCCAGCACGGCGGCTGCCTCGAACATCAGGTCGTCGCGCGTAATCTGCGTGCCGGTTTCATGCCCGGCCTTGCCGTTGGCGGCTCCATTGATGCGGGAGAGCAGTGCATCCAGCGTCATTTGCTGAAGCACAAACCGACGGTAGTGGCCACGGTTATCAATATGGTTCAGATCCCACTGACCGAAATGATGATTGGGACGTTTGCTTGCGGGATGATCGAAGTCGTACGCGCGAGGGTCGAGCGCAAGCTCTTCGACTAGCTGTGGATCGAACCAGGCTTGCTGACGAATTTCTGGGTCGGTCTCATTCAGTATCGCGAGCGCGCGTTCGATCAGCTCACGATAGATGCCAGGCGCGACGCCGACATCCTTGATGTACAGCGGGATCGGCCGCACGCGCTCGTGGATGTAAGGCTCCATTTGGCGTTCGGATTCGAGCACTGCGACCGGGCGATAGCCGATGTAGTCGTTCAACGTTTCGAGACTGCGGTCGACGATTCGCTTGGTGTCACCCCAGGAAGGGCCTTGCGACAAGATCGACTCGATCGCGCGGCCGAGGAACAAGGGCCGCCAAAGTTCGCGATCTGACTGATGCCAGAGCAAGTCGCGATGAAATGCGCGGTATGCTGGCAAGAGATGTTCGCGGAGAATCGTCACCACCGCGCGGGCCTGGGTAACGTCCCGATAAGTGGACGAGTTCGCCGATAAGTCGTCCATACGGCAGTTCAGCCAACTGCAAAGAATACTGAACGGCAGTTGGTCGTTGTCGCCGCGTTGTTCGATCGATTCGAACAGCGCGTTGACTGTGCGCAGGAACTTGGGGTCGGACGCACCGCTCGAAAAGTTGAGGTAGCCGACGGCTTCCTCCAACAGCGCAAGCTCTTTTTCCGTAGGTTTCGGGATAGGCGTGATCATCGCGGAAGTCGGCTTAAAACAGAGATCAGCCAGTTGGCGGCGGGATGAGCTGGACTCCCGCGACGGAGAGTCCGCAGCGGATGTGTTTCAAAGAACGGCCGCTAAGCCTGCGGTTGCACAACATCGCCGCGCCTCACCATTGCAGAGAGTGAAGTGCCATTTTCACTCATACCGATTGGCCCAATGCGGGAACCACGTGCTATTTTGCACGAAATAATTCCGCTGTGTAATGTAAAGGATGGGGAAGTTACCGGTCCATGGGGTGCAAAGGGGCCAGCTTTCGCGCCGGCGAGCACGCGGCCACGATGAGCGGCCGCCTCAATTGTGCCGCTGGCACTCCTTAGGAATACAATTTAGCCGCTACCCTTGACAGGCGGTTCGCCGAAACCGCCGTCGACTACCCTTGAACGCAGGAACCGCCGCAATGAGACGAGCTTACAATTCCAAGTTTGGGCCGTGGCCGTTGCGGCTGATAGAGACCTTGGGAGCAATCGCATTCGCGTTGGCCATGGTCGGCGGGATCGCGAAAGCGGCAACACGACTCGTCCCGCAAGATGAGCTGAAGCGCGTCGGATTGACGCGGGCGTGGTTCGGCCAGGTGCAGTTGGATCGTGCGCGGCACCGCCTGGATCGCGCCATGCTTCAAGGCGACCGGTTAACCGTTTTGACCTCCGCGGGAGTGGTGCAGGATTTTAACGCTCTGACAGGCGCTGTTTATTGGACTGCGCCAATTGGGAATGACACGTATCCAAGTTTGGGCCCGGCTTGCAATGACAAATATGTCGCGGTCATGAACGGATCGACGCTATACATTTTGGATCGCACCGACGGGCGGCCCGTCAACATTCGCCGCACTGGCAGCGCCCCCGGCTCTGGACCGGTGCTCTCTGAAAAATATGTGTTCGTGCCGCAAGTGAACGGGCGGATCGAAGGGTACTCCATCACGGACAATAAAAAGCTGACGCCTTGGTATTACCAATCGAGTGGCCGCACGATGGTTACTCCTTTGGCCACGCCGCAAAGCGTTGTCTGGACGACGGAAACGGGCAACCTTTATGTGGGAAACAGCGAAGAGCCAGGGATGCGATTTCGGATGGAGACAAAGAGCGAAATTCTAGCGCCGCCGTCGTATCGCAAACCGCTGATCTTCGTTGCCTCAGCGGCGGGCGAAGTCTTCGCTCTGCAAGAAATGACGGGGGTGCGGCAATGGAAGTACGCGACGGGCTTTCCGGTGAGCCGATCGGTGGCCGCGGTCGGCGACCGGGCTTTCGTGACGTCCGAAGAACCAGCCATGCACTGCATCGACATCAAGACCGGCGCCGCGCTGTGGCAGGCGCCCCATGTGATGCAGTTCGCCGCGGCCAGCAAGACCCGTGTTTATGGCGTTGACGATTTGGGGGGACTGGTCGTGCTGGACGCTGAAAAAGGCTCGATTGTGGGCCGGATCGCCACAGACCACCCAATTCATTCGTTGGTCAATGATCAGACAGATCGCGTGTACTTAATCTCCCGAGATGGCATGGTGGAATGCTTGCGTGAAACCGATTCCAAGGAGCCGCTGTATCACAATCCGAAGGAAACAGAGAAAGACAAGAAGGCAGATAAAGATAAAAAGGCCGACGCGACGCCGCCCGCCCCTCCCAAGGCGGCCGCGGAGAAACCAAAGAGTGTGAAGTCTGACAAGGACGCCGCCGAGCAGGGGGACGACAAACCGGTCGAGAAAAAGCCGGATCAGCCGGCTGGCAATTTTGGCGTGAAGGATGCCGAAAATCCGTTCGGGAATTAGCGATCCGGTGAGCTTTTTGGCGAGCGGTTGCGCTAGTCATCGCGGCAATCCGTCTTGATTCGAGACGGCGGGCAGGACTATGCTTCGCCGCCATGCGCAAGCAAACGTCGCCAGGAAGTTCGGAAGAAAAACCTACTGTGGAGCCTGCGCGCGAATCTCCATTGTCGCTCAATCGTTTGCGCGAAGCTTTCGCCGCGATGATGGGGCGGCAGGACGTCTCGAACGCAGCCGATTCAACGAAGCAGGCTGATCCCTCGGATCTTAACAGCGGACTGCCTCTTTCGTCGCGGGATGCGCCCTGCGAAATCAATCCGCGATCAGTCGTTGAATCGATGTTATTTGTCGGGCGACCGGACAACGGCTCGATAAGTTCTCGCGAGCTTGCCGCGGCGATGCGCGGCGTAAGCCCGGGCGAAATCGATACTGCGGTAGCAGAGTTGAATGCCACCTATCAAGCCGACGGAACGCCTTACTGGATCGAACAGAGCGGGGGCGGCTATCAACTCGTATTGCGTCCAGAATTTGAACGGGTGCGCGACAAGTTTTATGGCCGAATCAAGGAAGTGCGGCTGTCGCCTTCGGCACTCGAAGTTCTCTCGATATTGGCCTACAACCAGCCGGCAACGGTGGAGCAATTGAACGAGCTGCGCGGCCAGGCGTGCGGTGCCGCGCTAGCGACCCTAGTGCGACGGCAGCTCGCTCGAATTGATCGATCAGCATCTGCCGGCGACCCGCCACGGTACTCGACGACAGAACGATTCCTGTCACTATTCGGGTTGGAGTCGCTGGCCGAGCTGCCGCGAAGCGAAGAGCTGGATCGACTTTAACCGCGGCGATTTATGCGGCGGGTCGCTGCAAAGCGTCTGCAGCATACGGTTTACGTCGCCCGAGACGGTCGCGACCTCCAGGTTCACCATGGCGTTGCCGAATATCGGCCGCGGCGATTACGATATTGGTGGCTGACGAATCGGCACCGGGTGTATCCGGGGCATCTGTTTGTAAGACGCATTCAACGACAGTCGGCCGTGAGCGAACACGCATTCATTCATGTTCGCTCATTCAGCAACGAGTTGTATCTCAAGGTACGACAACTGGGGTGAATCGCGGCCGTGGCCGCTCGATCGTCGTTGCTTCCTTTTGCCTTTGGCATCTACATGGCTCGCCGACTAGGTCGTGAACAAATAAAAGCGCGGTTTCGCGCGGCGAGTCCCGGAATCATGCCTTCGCTGTTGGCGTGCGACTTTGGGCATCTCGAGCCGGAGGTGCATGCGGTTGAGGTGACCGGTGTTCCCGGACTGCACCTCGACGTAATGGATGGCCAGTTTGTGCCGAACATAAGTATCGGCGTGCCGATCGTGGAGGCGGTCCGCCGCATCACGGATTTGCCGCTGGATGTGCATCTGATGATTTCGGACCCTGCGAAGTACATCGAAGCGTTTCGCAAGGCGGGCGCGGATTCGATGACGATCCACATCGAAGCGGTTCCCGATCCGCGGCCCGTGTTAGACAAGATCCGCTCGCTGGGTGCGCTCGCTGGGCTGGCGATCAATCCGCCGACGCCGCTTTCTGCGATCGAAGCCTGCCTGCCGCATTGCGATCTGATTCTCGTGATGAGCGTGATGCCGGGCTTTGGCGGACAAAAGTTCGAAGACATCGCCCTCGATAAGCTGCGGGAGCTCAGCAATCGGTCGGATGTAGATGCGCTTTTGGAAGTGGATGGCGGGGTCGGTTTGGAAACGGTTGGACCTTGTGCGGAAGCAGGCGCAGAACTGTTCGTGGCGGGGACGGCGATCTTCAAAACGGGCGACTATCCGGCCACGATCGAACAGCTGCGGTCGAATGCGCAATCCATGACTGGCGCGCACTGAAACCGCGAGGGGATATAATTACACAAATCTATGGTCCAGTTACTTTTGATTCGTCCCGGAATAACGGAATACGATCAGCAGGGTCGAGTGCAGGGAACGCTCAACATTCCACTTTGCGAAGACGGCCGACAGGAAGTGGAAGCGATGGTGGAAGAGCTGCGTGGGCAGCGGATCGCCGCCATTTACTCGAGCCCGTCCCAATCGGCGGAGCAAACGGCCGAAAGCTTGGGCCAAGCGCTCGATTTGAAAGTGAAGACGATCGAAAACTTCGAGAACCTCGACCACGGCTTGTGGCAGGGCATGCTCGTCTCCGACGTTAAAGCCAAACAACCCAAAGTCTACCGGCAATGGCAGGAGCAGCCGGAAAATGTCTGTCCGCCGCAAGGCGAAACACTGGTAGCAGCCAGGCAGCGGGTAACGGCCTCTATCACAAAGCTGCTGAAGAAGCATAAGTCGGATGCTCTTTTCGCGGTGATAGTTCCCGAACCGCTCGCCAGCGTCGTTCGCAACGTGGTGCGTCACGATGCCTGGGGCGATTTATGGCAAAGAGCGAGCGAAACGCCACACTGGCAGGTCATCGACGTGCCTGAAGCCGCCGCGGCGAAGTGATTTTGGCTGCGCGAGGCGTTTCGGCGGCCCATTCTCGATGTAGAGTCCATTTCTGGCTCGTGCTATGATCGAGTCGGCGTGAGCGAGCAGCATTCTGGCTCACCGCCGCGTTCAGTATGGCGACCAGCGAAACCGAAACCACTGGAAAGGCGAAAATGACGCGTGAGAAGCGCGGCGTGCCTGGTGGGCTATGGATTCGCTGCGAAGACTGCGGCGAAACCATCTTTCGCAAGGAAGCGGAAGCGTTGATGAGTGTCTGCCCGCAGTGCGGGTACCACATGTACCTCAGCGCCCCCGACCGTGTGAAATGGATGCTCGACGAGGGCACCTTCGAAGAGTGGGACGCCGATCTTTCTCCGATGGACCCGCTCGGGTTTCGTGACAAGAAGTCGTACGCGGATCGCCTCAAATCCGAACAGGCTCGAACCGGAATGCGCGACGCGGCGCTCACGGGGACGGGAATGATTCGAGCCCGCCGCGTGGCTTTCGGCGTGACAGATTCGGCGTTCATCATGGGCAGCATGGGCTCGGTCGTCGGCGAACGGCTGACGCGACTTGTAGAACGTGCGACGCAAGAAAACTTGGCGCTAATTATTATCAGCGGCTCCGGCGGCGGCGCGCGGATGCATGAGGGGATCTTGTCGCTCATGCAGATGGCCAAGGTCAGCGCAGCACTGGCCCGCTACGGCCAAGCCGGCGGCCTATTTATTTCCGTGCTTACGAATCCCACCATGGGCGGAGTCGCGGCGAGTTTCGCGTCGCTCGGCGATCTCGTGTTCGCTGAACCGAAAGCTCTTATCGGATTCGCCGGTCCACGAACGATCAAAGCTACGATTCGTGTCGAACTGCCCGAAGGGTTTCAAACCAGCGAGTTTCTGCTGGAACACGGATACATCGACCGTATCGTTCGGCGGAGCGATCTGAAGAGTGAAATTGCACGGGCAATCGACTATTGCGGCAAATAAGTGCCAGATCGCTCGGGTGCACCGCTTTCGGCGACTACGCATTTCGTTGGCCGCGTGCCGCCCTCATCGTATATTGGATTAGGGCTTTTTGCTGAAATTCACCTCCTCCGTGGCTTCGCCAAGTGGGCATCGGGCAATTCTTCAAGTCGATCGTAGAGGGCGGCAAAGTCGATGTCGGCAGCCGGTATGAGATTCTGCGCGAAGCGGTCTCAGGCACGATGTCGAATTTTCACATGGCCCGGGATCGCAAAACGGGTGACATCGTTGGGCTGAAGGTGCTCGATAAGGCCAAGACCGACGCGCTCGAAGGCCGCTTCAAAGGCCTGAAGAAGCCGACCGAGGGCGAGATCGCCACGTCGTTCAATCACCCGCGAATCGTCAAGACATTTTCGCACGGTATCACGACGAACAACGAGCAGTTCCTCGTGATGGAATTCTTGGACGGGCCGGGCCTGAATTCCCTGCTTATCGGCCGCAGCAAATTGCTCGATGGCAATCGGCTGACACTAGCGCGGCAGGCGGCCGAGGCGATCGAGGCGGTCCACGCGGCCGGGTATATCCATCGCGATATTTGCCCGCGAAACTTTGTCTGCTCGAAGGATGCGTCGTCGCTAACGCTTATCGATTTCGGCCTCACTTTGCCTGCTACGAAGGAATTCATGCAACCGGGCAATCGTACCGGAACCCCGAACTACATGTCGCCGGAAGTGGTAAGGCGAAGGCAAACAGACCCGCGGCTCGATATTTTTTCATTCGGTGTTTCGGTCTACGAGCTCTTTGCATTCGATCTGCCGTGGCAGCGGGGCGACACGGGCCAGGCCGCCATGACGCACGGCATGAGCTCGCCGCCGCCGTTGCGGAAGTACTACCCGAAGATCAACCCGACGCTCGAAGCGGCAATTCACAAGTGCATGGAAGCGGAGCCCGAGAAGCGGTTTCCCAGCATCTCGCAGTTTCTCAAAGCGATTTCTCGGCTGCGGCACGAGGATGCGCCCGCCGCCAGCTGATGCCATTGGCAGCACCTTCGGCCCTTTCTAGCGGTCGCGGGGCGCGAAATCTGCCTTCAAAACAGGGTAACCGTTAAATTCGCTACCCTTTTCCGAGCTTGACGCCTGGGGAAAGCCGATATTATGATGGCGTCGTATTGTTGACTTAGTTGACCAAGTTATGTAAGATTGTCTCCAATGTCGGCTATCCCTAACCGCTTGAATTACCAGGCTGAAAGCCCAAGAACCCCGGCTAAGCCCGTCAGCAAACTAAAATTGGTTATGGTTGAAAGTACTGTTGAGAAGCCCCAGCGGGCATCTAGCGGCCTGCCAAAGCCTGCTGCGGGCTTTCGGCGACTGGAAAACACTCCCCAGCTGATGGAGGAGTTGAAAGAGGCCAGCAGCCGCCTGGAAAAGGCGAGCCCCGAGGAAATCATCGCCTGGGGGGTTGAGCGATACGCGCCGTACCTGACGATGGCCACCGCGTTCGGGCCCGAGGGTTGCGTCATTCTGGCCATGCTCGCCAAGATTGCTCCCGAAACTTATGTGTTTAATCTGGATACTGGGTACCAATTCCAGGAGACGCTGGACCTGCGAGACCGAATCGCGGACAAATATGGAATCGAGGTCGACTTGTTGGCGCCCGATCTGTCGGTGAGCGAATATGAAGCGCTCAACGGCGGACCGCTGTATCGCACGAATCCGAATCAGTGCTGTGCGGATCGCAAGATCAAAACGTTGCAGCGAGCTTCGGAAGTGATGCACGCCTGGATGAGCGGAATTCGCCGCGACCAAAGCGCGGATCGCGCGCAAGCCGCGGTGGTCGGTTGGGATAAAAAGTTCGGCCTGGTGAAAATTAGCCCCCTGGCGAATTGGACGAAGAAAGACGTTTGGAAGCGGATCACGGACGAAGGCGTCCCGTACAATCCGCTGCACGATCAAGGATACCCGAGTATTGGCTGCTGGCCCTGTACACGGGCCGTGGCAGCCGGCGAAACCGACGAGCGCGCCGGGCGCTGGAGCGGTATGAAGAAGACCGAGTGCGGCCTGCATTCCGTAAACGAGCAGGACGGCAGCGGCATTTGATGGTTGAGAGTTTAGGGTTTACAGTTGAGAGTTCGCGGCAAGGCGCACACTCGACCCCGAACACTCGGCCCTAAACTTTCATGAAACTATCCGCCAAAACCGAGTACGCCTGCCTCGCCATGTTGCAAATGGCGCAGCAGTACTCGAACGGCGAGCCGCTGCAAATTCGCCGTATCGCGGAAGAGCAGGGGATTCCCTCGCGGTTTCTGGTTCAGATTCTTTTGCAGCTCAAAGGCGCTTCGCTGGTTGCGAGCACGCGCGGGGCCGCGGGCGGTTATCGGTTGGCTCGGCCGCCGAAAGACATTTCTGTCGCAGAGGTCGTCGACGTCATGGAAGGCGACGTGCGACCCGGGACAAACGCAGGGAAGCGGACACCGCTAGTTGCCGCTTTACTGGGGCTATGTCGCGAGATCGGCGATGCTCAGCGCGATCGGCTGGAAGACACCTCGCTGGCCGATTTGGCCGAGCGTGCCACTCGGCGAGAGCCGATGTGGTACATCTAAGGGTAGCCAACGGCCGCTCGCCCCTCAAACCGCCAGATTCTACTTGGCGGTGCAGGATTTCATTAGTTTTTCGAGTCCGTTGTGACTCAGACTCCGCGAAATTAGACTGGTACAGGTCTTATACCGGAGGCACGGAGCGCTCGAAGCAGCCAGATGTAGGATGAAGAGAGCGGGACCAAGTCTGGTTCCGCAATCGTGTCCGGCACCTTTGCTGCTCAGCGTATTTCGTGCCTTCTTCGTTTTGCCTGGCCAATCTCTTCTTGAGTCGAGCGTGCGGTGACTGAGCGAGAAGTTGTCATCACCGGAATGGGAATCGTCTCGCCGATCGGCATCGGATGCGATGCCGTGTGGAAGTCGATTACTTCACGGCGGAGCGGCGTGCGCATGCAGCCAGAGCTGGCGGATGCCGGCTGGATTGCGCCGTTCGGCGGCGACATCTCCGACTTCGATCCGAAAGAACTGATTCAGCCGCGGAAAAGTATCAAGTTGATGTCTCGCGATATTCAACTGGCCTCGGCAGCGGCCGAGCTCGCGTGGCAGGAAGCCGGACTCGGCGAGGCGACGCTCGATCCCGAACGCTTCGGCGTCGTCGGCGCGGCTGGGCTAATGTATTGCGATCTGGAGGAGCTGCGACTTCCATTCGTGGAATGGCTGAAGCAGGAAGACTTCGATATTCGGCGCTGGTCACGACAGGCGATGGGCGAGCTCTACCCGCTGTGGATGCTGAAATATCTTCCGAACATGCCCGCTTGCCACATCGGAATTCGCTACGACGCGCGAGGGCCGAACAACACAATTGCGGAACGGGATGTATCTTCCGTTCTCGCGCTCGGCGAAGCGGCGAGTGTCATTCGACGCGGACATGCGGACGTGATGATCGCTGGCGGCACCGGCGTACAAATCAATTTATCGGAGCTGGTATGGCATCGCGGAGCGCGCATGGCATGCAATGGCAAGCCCGATCCCGCGCAGATTTGTCGGCCGTTCGACGCCGAGCGGAGCGGCATGGTCTGCGGCGAAGGGTCTGCTCAAATCGTGCTTGAAAGCCGCGAGTTTGCCGAGCGGAGAGGAGCGCGACCGATTGCACGAGTCGAGGCGGTCGCTAGCCGATCGGAGGCGACCCACTCGCTGCAGCCGACGGGTAACGCAATTCGCCGGGCGATTCGAGCTGCGATCGATCTGGCCGGCATCGAGGCGGACGAGATCGGGCACGTCAACGCGCACGGCTTGAGCACTCGCGAAGACGACCCGATTGAAGCCCGCGCAGTTCGCGAGACGCTTGGCGATGTGCCGGTGACCGCGCTCAAGAGTTATTTCGGCAATCTTGGCCAGGGCAGTGGCATGGTCGAATTGGCGATCAGCATCATCGCGCAACAAAAGGGAGTGGTGCCGCCGACGCTGAACTATGAGACACCCGATCCGGAATGCCCAGTCAACGTCGCTACAGAGCTGTTGCGTACTGAGAAAAGCGCGTTTCTAAAACTCAGTCACAACTCGACAGGGCAGGCCGCGGCGGTGGTCATCACCGCTCCGTAAAAATATTTCACCGACGGCGCATCGCCCGGTCGATGTCGCGTTTTGAATCGCGCTCTTTCATTGATTCGCGCTTGTCGTGCTTCTGCTTTCCCTTGCAGATGCCGAGGAGCACCTTGGCACGGCCCTCTTTGAAATACATTTTCAGCGGCACCAGCGTGAGGCCTTTTTCGAACGCCTGGTCGGCGAATTTCTTCATCTCGCGCCGATGCATGAGCAGCTTGCGGCGGCGTTTGGGCTCGTGGTTCAGCGCGTGCGAGTAGGTGTACTCGGCGATATTCGCGCCGATGAGCCAAATCTCGTTCTTATCGACGCGGCCGTAGGCTTCATCCAGAGAAAGCTGGCCGGCGCGGAGGCTCTTCACTTCGCTGCCGACGAGCATGATGCCGCATTCGAGCGTATCGAGCACGTGGTACTCGTGCCGCGCCTTGCGGTTATCCGAGATAACGCGCTCGTTCTTGTCATCGGCCGCGGCCTTGCCGCCCTTCTTACTCTTGCCTGCCTTTTTCGTTGGTTTTGCCTGTTTCGCCACAGGTTCAGCATACACGGCAAGCGGCGAAACTTCGAGGCGCGAGAACGGCTTCATACTGCGTAGGTGGAACGCAGGCTGAAATTCTAGAAGAGCTACGGCGACTATTGGATGTCTTTTTCCGAGAGCGGGGGAGCGCTGCGGAAGTTAGAGATCGGCGTTGCTGATGATCTAGTGTCCGAATGATCCCCGGGATCAACGCACTTGCGGCCGTTTGGCGTCATCAACTGAACATAGACGATGTAGTCGATGTCATCGCGAAGATAAGAACTGTGGCCATCGCAAAATGCGACATTGGCGCCACTGCCGTGGCTGCTGCCAGGGCGAGCGAAGCGCGGCTTACTCGGATCGAACGTGCCGAGCTTGTCGATATTCCCACTGATGCGCTCTTGCTGGTAAATCGTTGCACCAGTGTCGCTGTCGGGGCCTGGCGTCGGGGCGGTTCCGGTATCAGGAACGACCCAAACAAACCCCAGCTGTTGCTCACTGGGAAAACTGTCGAACGTGCTCAATCCTTCGCTACCTGCCATCCACGAAAAGAGCGGCTTGTTGGAGGAATCGGTGTACGATTTGTGAATGTTTTCCGCCAGCATGAGCGTCGTGCCGGCACCGTCCTTGATGTTGCTAATTCGTGTTAAGGGACGGCTCGCTACTGGGATGGCCGGAAGTTGTCGATCGTAACTGGCGTAATCGAAGAATACGCCATTGTCGGCTGTATCCCCTTGGTTAGGATGCCAAAGGAAAGAACCCGCGGTACTACGATCCCACCCGCCGCTGTTCGCGCTGTAGGAGAGTCCTGGCAGATTCACTTGCGAATTGACATCCGTATCCGACGGACAGATGAAAACAGCCATCTGTGGAATCGGAGTAGACAACACCCCGGCCGGCGGCGTAACGATTGCATCCCAAATGTCGCCGCGTTCGAGCTTCGGCAGCAGCATGGCAGCCCAGCTCAAACCGGCAACGTTCGTTGGCGTGGCAGTCGATGCCAGTTGAGTCGTATGCACTGCCAAGCGGGCGGGACTCAGAGATGTGTCGTAGAACACGTCGGCATAGTTGGTGCTATTGGCGACGGTGTTCTGCTGCTTAACGAATTGCGAGAGAGCCGGCGGTTGGCCCTTAGAAGAATCGTACGAAACGACCGCCAGCGCGATGTTCTTCAAATTGTTCAGGCATTGGGTTTGGCGAGCCCGCTCGCGGACCGAGTGAACGGCCGGCAAGAGCAGTGCCACGAGCATGCCGATGATCGTGATCACCACGAGCAATTCGACAAGCGTAAAGCCGAGCCGACGACGAGCGTTGATGGCCATGGTAGGTCTCCGAGATCTCTGTTCACTGGCGCGAGAGCGGCCGTCCGGAACCGGACCAAGGTAATTATCGCCGAAAGGTCGAAAAATTGCCAGCGTTCTAGACTAGTCGCGTTAAATCGGGGTGATTATTGCAAGTCTGTCGCCAGACGCCGGTGGTGGCCATTCGATTTGGATAATGGCGTCCCCCTGCTAGCCGAAGCTCAGCGTGACCGCGGCGGCAAGGGGAATCAAACAGGCGATGGCCCGAATCACGACGTGCTGCCAGCCGCGGATTCGCAGCAGGCCGTCGAAAAGCGGTCCGCCGGCCGCAGCCAACGACACGAAAAGGAGCAGGGCACTGGTAGCACTTAGATCGGCAAAAAAATGACCCAGGATGATGAAGCTGCCAAGCGAAAACGTGATGATACCCGCAGCGGCGGGAAAACCCGAGCTTGGAGGAGCAGCGCCGAAAGTTTGGTGAGATTCGGCGCGTGCCGCGCGACTTCGTCGGCCTGCGATCGAGGATGCCAATGCCGTCCCTGCCACGGCGGCCGCCAGCGCCCCGCAAGCCTGGCCGTAAACCAAAACGCCCGAGATCGTCAGCGCGGCGGCGGTGCCCACTGCGTCGATCAGAAGCAACCATACTCGCGTCCTTGCAGTGTGGGCCATTTCACTGTGAGCAAGAATGAACCAAGTGGCGCCAAACAACGACGCGAGTAGGACGATACACGCCAGCTTTTGCCCGGCAGACCATTCGCCATTGAGCCGCACGTTGCCGCACAGTAAACGCAATGGCGCGGCAAGCACGAGCATTGCGGCCAGCGAGAGGCCGATCCAGCGGTGAGCAGGCTCGGCAAGCAGCAAGCACACACCGAGCGCGAGCAGCAAGATGATTGGCAGCCAGTCTGCCGCATGCTGCGGGCGAGAAATCGCAGCGATCGCACCGGCCATGCCGGTTTGATTTTTCAACGCGATGTATCCCGCAATAAATCCCAATGCGGTGCCGAGCGGCCAGAAAACGCGCGGCCCCGCATGCATTTGCGCCGCTACGATCGTAATCGCTGCGGCAACGACAAACGGCACGACCCCAGCGCAAAGAAACGTGTGGAGAAACATGCGCAATACACGACCGGGGACAACCGAATGATGTTGGAAGACTTAGCGAACTGCGCCGGCAGGTGTACCTCAACCACTACCGCACCGGCGCTGTGCCCGGCTGCTGCAGCGAGCCCTCGAAGCTCACCGTAATGCCGACAGCGTCACCCACTAAATTATCCTTCAGTAACTCATTCATGCCGAAATCTGTTCGCTTCAGTTCGATTTGGCAGAGGAAACCGCTGCGTTGATCTTTGTACGGGCCGGGACCGCTGCCCAACATGCGGAGCGGTATGCTGACCGATTTCGTGACGCCATGAATGGTGAGGTTTCCAGTGAGCTGGTAGATCATGCCATCCTGCGTGTTCGATGGCGTGCAGCGAGTCGACTCGAAGGTAATCGTTGGGTATTGCTGCACGTCAAAGAAATCGGGACTTCGCAGATGCTTGTCGCGCTCTTGATTGTTCGTGTCCAAACTGTTGGCATCGATCAAAAAGCTGAAGCTGTTGTTGGCAGGGTTGTCTTTGTCGAGCTTGTAGGTGCCAGTCGCCTTGCGGAAGAAACCGTACGTGTAGCTAAAGCCCGAATGCGCTACGCTAAATACGACCGAGGTGTGCATTGGGTCGACCGTGTAGTAATCCACGGCCGCCGCGTGCTGGGCGGTCATCAAAGCGAAAACGCTCGACCAGATGGCGGCGCGGCGGATGGAGGTGCTCATAAGTGTTTGTCCTTTCATTCGAAGTGCCGTGAACGACGACGCCAATGCCTAACAACGTACACGATGGAAGCTTTTTAGGGCGACGCCAGTACGAGTGCAGCCGCCCGGCTCGCAGTTCGGCCAGCGGGGGGTTATGATGGAACTGGTCGAGATTATGCCAGAACCGCCTCAGGAGTCGACAAAAAAATGTCTGAACACTTGCTACCCATCGGAGCGAGGTGGGGCATTCTTGCGGCGTTAGGCCAAGGCGGAAACGATAACGGCGGCCTGTGGTACCTCGTTTACATCGGGGCGTTCGGCCTCGTTTTGATCGCGGCATTCGTGTTGGTCCTCGTGATGTTCAGCTACGGAAAGCTGTGGCTGCAAGCGGTGATGTCCAACGCGCATGTGAGCCTCATGAGCCTGGTGGGCATGAGCTTGCGGCAAGTGCACGCTCGCACGATCGTCGAAGCGAAGATCATGGCGATGCAAGCAGCGGTTGGGAACGACCCGCACACGGGCATCACGACGCGGCGACTCGAAGCGCACTACTTGGCGGGCGGCAACGTACCGCGCGTCATCCACGCGCTGATCGCCGCGCACCGGGCCGATATTGATTTGGACTTCGATCGGGCGGCGGCGATCGATCTTGCCGGTCGTGACGTGCTCGATGCCGTTCGCACGAGCGTCTACCCGAAAGTGATCGATTGTCCCGATCCCGAAAAATCGGGCCGCACCACGTTGAGCGCGGTGGCCAAGAACGGCGTGGAGCTGCTCGTGCGTGCACGTGTTACGGTGCGTACGAATCTGTCGCAGCTTATTGGCGGAGCCACTGAAGAAACAATTATCGCCCGTGTCGGAGAGGGAATCATTACTTCCATCGGAGCGTCAACCGATCACTTGGAAGTGATGGAAAACCCGGATCGGATCTCAAAAGCGGTGCTCCAGCGCGGCTTGGATGCCCACACGGCGTTCGAGATCGTGTCGATCGATATCGCCGACATCGATATCGGCGAGAACATTGGTGCTCGTTTGCAAGCCGATCAGGCAGAAGCCGATACCCGCAAGGCTCAAGCACTTGCAGAGCAACGGCGGGCCAACGCAATCGCCCGCGAACAGGAGATGAAGGCCGAAGTGGCGCTTAATCGCTCGCTGGTCTTTCTGGCAGAGGCGGAAGTGCCGCGAGCCATGGCCGATGCGTTCCGCAAGGGAACGCTCGAGACGCTCCGCAACGGGACGCCCTAAGGCAATCGTTGCCGCTTAGATTTGCGTTTCTAACGCCGACTTAAAGGCGTTTTGAACCGCTTGTTCGGTTTCTTTGTTCAACTCGGTGACGAGAATCCATCGGCCGTCCTGGTAGACCAGGTCATAATTGTGAACCTCTTCATCCTTTAGAGGAGGCAGCACTTGCTCGCTGACGTGCGTTCCCGACCCGGCCGTCTTTGAGTTGTCGCTCGAGCCTTTGGCAACGTTTGAATCAAAGGCCTCGTTGCCTTTCTGTTCTTTGTCTGGCAGCAACCGGTCATTCTTGCTGCCCTTTTCGCGAGTTGCCTCGTCTGGCGTTTCAGTCTGCACTTTGACCGAATACCGCGACTGACTTTTGACCGTGATGGTCGCTTTGTACGGGTCATCTGCGGTCTTCGGCGGATGAAGCTCGCTACTCACTTTGTTAGTTCCCGTCAGCGTGGTGCGGCCATTCGGATTATTAACCACTAACCCGACCGGCGTTTCTTCCATCCGCCGGCGGAACGTTTCCATGATGATTTCGAAGCTTTCCTCCGGCTTGGGTTTGGCGTGCTTCTTTGCAGCTGCCGCCGAAGCAGCACTCTGATGAGTGCAGGAGGCAACCGCCCCCAACAGGCATACCAGAACACCACAAAACGCGGATCGAACGCCGAGCGATGTCATTTCGATTCAACCTTGCGATAGTGCTTGAATTCGACTTGCGTGAACAGGTTAGCAGTCAGGCGATCTTGTGGCCTGACAGCAACCGCTAAAGTATACGTTACTAACCGAACGGATTATCTTCTGCTTTGGTCGCGGGAGCTGCAGGCGGATTCGCGGCCGGCGGAGTCGCCGGAGTTGCAGCCGGAGCCGATTGTGGCGGAATCTTAGGCGCCGCAGCAGCTGGCTTTTCTGGCTCCGGAGCCGACTTCTGCGAGTCATCTTCGAACGGGTTTCCAGCCGGAGTACCCGGCGGCGTTACCACAGCCGGCGGTGCGCTAGGTGGCGTGTTCGTTTTCGCCTGCGCTTCGGGCTGTTCGGGCTCTTCCGCCACGGTTTGAGGTCCGCCCGGACGAAGCAGTTCTTCCAGCGGAACAATGCGACGCTCACGAAGCACCGCTTCATCCTGCGGCTTGAACGTTTGCGGACGGGACGGCGGTAGAGCCTGCGGCGGCGTCGGTAGCTGCGGCCGAGCTTGAGGTGGCTGAGGCAGCGGTTGTGACGGCAAAGCCTGTGGCGGAACGCCGGCCGCCGGCGTCTCAGTTGCACCCAGGGTTTGCTCCGAGGTCTGGATCGCCGCTTCTCGGCGAGCGCGACAGCGGAAATGTTCGAGCATCAGGCGATCGCAACCTTGAACACGTTCCAACGCCGCGCCAATGGCTTGGCCCTGCGGCGACTGCGCCTCTAGCGTAGCGCCGGTAAGCATGTCTCCCTGCGCCTCCGCGAGGCGTCCTTCACGAAGCAAGCTGAAGGCCCGGAAGTAATAGGCGCGCGGATCTTGCGAATTCCATTGGATCGCTTCGGAGAGCAGCCCATCGGCTTCGGTCGCGCAGCCATCAAAATATGCATTGACGCCACGCTCGTACAGTTTTGCCGCCTCAGGCTCTTGTGCCTGAGCGCCGCCAAACACAGAGAAACAAGCTGCCGTGAAACAGAATGCTCGAAGGTAGTTCATCATGTTGGTCATTCGTGGCTGTTCGACCGTTCGCTTTAGCCAGCTTTGCGCGCGGGCTCGGCTTGCGTCACTGAACGTTTGCGAAGTTGGTCGATCTTGGTCTTCATATCGTCGTATTGGTCGAACTCCATGCGATTGAGCGAATCGCGGGTGAGACTGAGCCCTTCGGCCTTCTCCCAGGCTTCGACCGCGTTGCGCATTTCATTGGCTTTATAATGGGCGACCGCTTTGTGGTAGTACTTCGAAGCGGTCGGGTTATCAGTGACCGAGAGCTCGAGCGCGTCGATCGCCTGCTTATATTTGCCCTGGGCAGTTAGCACGACCGCCAATGTATCCAGAATATCAGAATTCGGACCCATAATGTCCTCTGCCTCTTGAACCAATTTGAGAGGATCATCTCCGGCGGTCGTGGCGCCGCTGAGAGCTAATAGGAAGCTAAGGTTATTCAGCACTACCGCGCGACGCAGACCCGTTAAATCATTACGGCTCAATAACTTGTGATATGTACTGGCCGCGTCATCGTACTTTTTCTCCAGGTCATATAAGTCGCCTTGCACGATGAGCAACGGAATCGAATCCGGATTTTCTCGCAGCGCGGCAGTGAGCCATTCCTGGATTTGCCCGTCGTATTTATCGCCGACCTTATCTCGGCGTTCACGGGCCACCGCCAGCGCCACGGCCAAAACTTCCTGCACCGTACCTGGCGTGTAGATTTCCTTCAGCTTCGCAAAGCAGAGCTCCGGATCACGGTGCTCGCCTAGAAATCGAGCCAACTCGAGATTTGCCGCCGGGTTCTTGGCCGCGAGGTCTCGGTAAATCTTCTCGGCCGTATCGAGATCGCCAAGCTCGATCAGCAATCCTGCATACGCAGCGAACTGTTGCGCCAGAGCGGGGTCGAGCTCTTTGCCCTCGGGCATTTTTGGGATTCGCTTGACCAAGTCATTGCGAACTTGATCTTGCTTGCCTTTCTTCGCTGCCAAACGAACCGTCAACTCGAATGTCGTCGAATTATTTGGCGCAAGTTCTCGGAGCTTGTTGATCAAATCCACCGCCTTGTCCAACGACCGTGAATCGCCTTTGGCCAAGAGACGGCGAACGTAAGCTTGCCTAGGTTCGACCGCGGTCTTGTATCGGCCGATCGTTTTTTCCATTTGCGACGTGTATTTCTGCCAATTGCCGACTGCGTAATACAGTTCGCCAAGTTGAATCGAAGCCTGCTCGTTCAGCGGTTGAACCTTGTCGACCTCTTCCAACAAGCGGATTCCCTTGAGACGGGATTCCGGTTCCGGCCGTGGCGCCAGAATTTCCGCCATTGAGAGCTTGTCTTCGATCAACATGTTGCCCTCCTGAGAATTGGAACGCAACAATTTTTCAGCTTTCACCAGATTCTGATACTCGTTCGTCATGGAAAGCAATTTTGCGGCCATACGCCGTGCCCACAGCAGATTGGTGTCATTTACTGCAAGCTTCTTGTCGGCGCCGGCTTTTAGGATTTGATTGATGAGCGGCGTCGCCTTTTCGCGTTTATCCGGCCGCTGGTACAGCGGACCTAGATAGAACGCCGCTAACTGCTGCGCGCGGCCGATATCCGACGGATCGATTTCGTACAACTCGCGATACATCGTTTCCGCATCGAACCAGCGATGCAAAACTTCATAGCTGCGAGCCAAGAAGACCGTGAGGTTGTCGCCGCTCAGCGCCAGCTGGGCATCGCGCATCGTCTTCTGTGCCTGGTTCAGATCCTTCTGCATCGCGTAGTAGTTGATTAGAGCGAACCACGCGTCCGGGAATTCGGGCTGCAGCTCGGTCGCCCGCTGCATCGCCTTAATTGCTTTCGCCATTTTCTCGTCCCGTTGCTCCGGCTTCAGATCGGATGCCTGCGACGATCGCGCCAGCAACTGGCCGTACCAGTATTGATTCTGCGCACTTTTGGGATCGGACTCGGTCGCCGCCAATGCCTGCTTCAGCGCGGAATCCGTTTGATGCGTCTGAAACAGAATCTCGGAATACAACGGTCCCAACAGGGTTTGCCGCAGTCCTTCTGGAATACGGTCGAGCAGCTTGCCTGCGTCGGCAAATCGCCCGGAGGAAACCAGTAGCCGAATATGCTGGGCGACAGCCAACGGCGCGGGTCGACCGAGGTCCTCGGCCTTGTCGTAATACGACAACGCAAGCGCGCTGTTGTTCGCCATCAGTTCAATTTCAGCCAACAACGCCTGCAGCTCGAACCACTCGGGCCGCTGCTGCATGGCCTGCTTCACCATCTTGCGAATTTCGGGCAGCTGTTCAGGGCCTAGGCGTCCGCGCCGCATGAGCAGCAGCTGCCGACGCGCCTCGGCATACAGATAATTGCTGTCGTTCTTATCCTTAACGATTTGCAGAATCTTTTCCTGGGCTTCTTTCATCCCCGCGTCATCGCCAGCTTCCAAGGCAAGAGAAAACAGCGCCAAGCGAAGCGGCAATTCATTCGGCTGAGCGTCTGCCGACATAGCCAGGTTCTGGCGCGCTTCCTCGATCATGTTGAGATTGAGATAGACCCGCGCCATACCGCTCCAAAATTCGATCTTCTGCGGCGTTGTCCACTGGTCGCTTCCCGCGGAGAGCGCCGCCAGATCGCGCTTCAACGCTTCCCTATCGTCACTCTTCGACTGCTTGACGAGAATTTCCGCTTTATCCACGCGCAGCCCGGGCTGGTCCCCGAATAGGGCCACGACCTTATTCAAGCGATCCATCGCGACCGACGGACCTAACTTCGGATCGGCCATCGCG
>JABDGM010000002.1:0-95653 GCA_013286045.1 Planctomycetota bacterium
TTTTGCCGCGAGCTTGGCGACCGAACCGTAAAGCCCTCTCCGTCCATCGAACATCCTGAACCGGTTCACGCAACAACATAGCAAAGCCTCCATAAAAGCGGGCCTCTAAGCGACGCCCTGGGATTCATTGCCAAACGGCACAATTAGCATGAACCGCTGGCTCTCTTGGTCAGAAAGTTTATAGTACACGTGGCTAGCGGCTCGATCCGGCGCATGATTTTGCCAGACGTCGACAACCTCGCGCGGGACACCGGCGTGAATGCCGATCGTTTTGAATGAGCTGCGTAAGCTGTGGAAGGTAAAGCCGCCGACCCTCCCTGCGGGCATGTCTAGCTTCTTGAGCAGCTTGATCAAATCTTCGTTCACATGCTTAGGGTTGATGTGGTGGCCACCACTTGGGAACTTGCGACTTGGTTCGGCCGTAAAGAACAACCCCTCTTTGCCGTGAGGCACACGCTTTAGAATTGACCGCAAGCGCGAGTGAAGCGGTACTTTCCATGACTGGCCGCTCTTTGTTTCCAAGCCTGGCCTCGAGACAATATTCAACCAGCCGTTTTCGAAGTCGACGTCCTCAACCCGTAAACGCGCAATCTCGCCGATCCGGACCCCCGCGAAGGCGCCCACCGCGATGATCGCGCGACGCGCCGGCGTGGCAGCCTTGAGGATCATATTGATCTGCTCCAAAGTTGGGCCGCCGCGCGACTTCGCTTGTGGGCGTTTATATTTCTCGTCCGCGAGCGGATTCTGGAGAACGAAACCACGCTTAAGACACCAGGCAAAAAATCGTTTCAGCGCCCCGCCCTCGTTGGACATGCTCCGGGCCGACAGCGCGGGTTTACGAAACGCTCGATACTTGTCGACTAGCGACAAATCGACGTCGCCAATTTGATCCACGCCCTGCTCTGCTGCGTATTCCGCGAACGTTCGAAAAATCCCCTCGTATTTCGTCAGCGTTTTTCGGCGACGGCCTTCGGTTTTGAGATAATTGATAAAGTCGGCAGCCGCCTCGGTGATTGATGCCTTGGCGACCTCCTTCGCTGGCTTGGTAGTTTTATGCACCAGAATTCCGTTCTCAAGTTCGTACTCCAGCTCCATTGCCTTTCGCATCGCCTCCTTTTTGACCGTGGTCTTCAGCGACCTTCGGCAATGCTGCCCCGCCTGATGAAAGTCGGCGACATAGATGCTGTTCTTACCCCGGGGTGAGATCGTCACTCGTAGACCCACACGCGTTCTGTCATTGTTAGTGCTCTTAATCATTGCCACTGCGGACCGTTGAAAATGCGATCGAGCGCTTTGTCGCGCCAAATCAGGTTGTGTTTACCTCTCTTTCGAAAACAGCCGTCCAGCCGACCGTCCGCGATCCATACGTAAATGGTTTTCACCTTCAGGCCTAGCAAATTTGCGAGCCCTGCCGGGGACAAGATCGCGTTATCCTTGTCGGGAAAGTGCGCCTCCAGTTCGGCGCGTGAAATTATCTGAGCCATATCGGGTCCTTGCTTCTCGCGAAGCGGCGGGCGCTTTTGCCCGCGCGATATGACTACGATGAGCGATTTTAGATAAAAAAGATGGGGCGCATCGTGTAAACGATGCGCCCCAATTTCTTCCAGTTCTGCAGGAATAGAAGGCTACTGCCGACGGAGCAGCGATTTGATCGAGCCGCGCCGCAGGGCCTTTAGAGATTTTCGCAGTACTCCGATGCGGTCGGTGCTGATCTGCAAGATGTCGGCGAGCACGGCCTCCATTTTGGTGACGAAGCCGTGCACGCGATCCATTCGGGAATAACGCGAAGAAAGGACGCGTTCCCAATGATCCAACTCGAACATGTGCGCGTATGTGTCCCATTTCCCAGGATCTACGACGCCATGATATTTAGCTGCCCTTAGTTCGTGAAACATCTCCGTCGTAGCACCTACCCCGTCTTGTCCTAAAACGCTGAAATGCCATGGGATCGAAACTCCCATATGTCCTTGTTCGCGCAGCGCCGCTGGAACTGCGGTGGGGATCAGTTGTGGCAGCCGTACAGCAGGTAAATGCCACGTGGTTAATCCCAATAAATCCCAGCGACCACAGAGCTCATCTACCGCGACGAAGAACTCAACAAGTTGTCGCATGGCCTTGGTGGATTGTCGGACAGCAGGCTTTGGAAAATTTGGCGACGCGATTAGGGGTAAGCTTGGCCGCGTTTCAGCCGGCAGCGATCGCCATTGTGCGCGCAACTTATCGCGTGACGCGAGAAATTTAGGATTCGAAATAACTCGACCTACCGACGCGTTTAAACGCCGGCTGTAATTGTTCGGTTTACCGTAGAGAATCGCAGCGCCAACGATTTCGTCCACTGCCTCTTCAAGCTCGATATGCGGCAAAAACCTAGGCTGTCGTTGCGTCAAAAACGGATAGCGCAAGAGTTTGCCGTCATATATGCCGACCGCGCAATGGCGGTAGCAGATCCGTGATAGCTCGGTTTCAGTTTCGCGAAAGTCTGGACTAGTCTTAAACAGATCCATGCATGCGTTTACATGAGCAAGTGGCAGGTCGTGCAAGACACCGTCTACGTCTAGTCGATCCGCGACCCAACTCGAATTCACATCAAGAAAATCACGCAGCCCTTTGGCCGACGGAGACCGATAGAATTCAGCGGATTTAGGCATCTTTGCCATAGTGAACCTAACAATTCGATTCGTTGACCGCGATTCGCCAACACGCGCGCTCACTTTTCGTGTCTCTCAAGATTTCGCACAGGTTAATACGCTATCCTGGGGATAATAACTCCTACCATACCGGGAGAGCTGAAGTCACGGGAATCCCCGCTCGCATACCACTGGAAATATAGTCTCGCGAGACGCCGGTTCACTGACTTATGTGGGAAATGAACAGCTAGCTTCGGCCGGCCGAATCGACGTAAGCAATTTACAGTGTCGTTCTCCTCGAATGTCGGGCAATGCACCGGGGGCGGTTGGTGCATCACCGCCACCGAAGCTCGGACTTTGGGCACGCTCTATTTATCATATTGGGCATTTTTCTGGCCTTCATATAAGTTGTATTTTGCAAATAGCGAAATGCCCCGATGTCGAACACCATTATCCATCCTAATAGTCCCTGCTCCGGGCTAGGTATTTGAAGGTTTGTTCAATTGGTTGGCGAACCAACGAGTAGCATCGCGACGATGGGTGGAAGCTGCGGCACAAAGAGGTAAGCGCCCTCACCTACTTATGACACAAATCGGCGCAAAATTTAGCACTCTTATGCTACGCGAAAGAGGGCATTTATGGCTTAATGCAGAATTTACCCGCGCTTCTTATTACAAGGTGATTGCATGATCCCGAATCGAAACGTATTGCGACTTATCAGGCTTCGCATACCTCGCGCATATCAGGGGTATATCGCGAAAGGACGAATGGCAAGCCATCGCATCGCTAGGCACGCCGCCCACCACCGCATGCCGTAGTCATGCGATATGCCATTCCAGCATTGGTGGACTAGCCATTACCGTTGTAGTTGTTCTTCCAGCTGAACAAGGCGGGTAGTAAATGGCATGGTGCGCCACCGAACGCCACCCACCAACGGCACGGCCATACGTCAATTGACCTTCTCGCACCCTGCACCCACACCTACATTGGAATGGCCCAAAATCCCGGTGTTTTGGCGATTTTCCACCGCCGAAAGGCCGCGTCTCGCGTTCCCTCGCGCTGTTTTCGACTCGACTTTGGCGAGCGGTGAGAGTGGCTATAACCCTTTACCGGGCAATGTCCTAAGCTGGCGCAATCGGGGATTGGCAACATGTCGCGTGCGCGTCCCAATCTGCCCGAACAGTGTTATTATTGGGGCAATGATGTACCAACCTGTTTTTGCCACTGGCGCAATTCGGCGGTCGCGGCGTCAGAGCCAGCCCACCGTGGCCCACCGCATTGATCGTCACGGTGGCGGTTGTGGCTTTGCTTTTCGTTGTCGCCGTCGTGTATCGACTGGTTCGCAACCCACCTCGATACCGATTACGGACGTTGCTTGTGGTCACGACGGTTTTTAGCCATCGTTTTAGGGCTAGTCGGTTACTGCATCCAAAGCGCGCCCCGTTGGAAGGAAGAATTGGCGCTCGCCAGCGCCGCCCGCGCCCGTGCCTATGCGGAAGACGACAGGCGACAAGCACGCCTGCACTGCGATGCAGCGCTCTCCCCATTCGACGACAAGATCAACGCCCTAGTCGCCAACTTTGCCGGTTCGCTTTGGCGTCGCGCCGAGCGCACTGAACACTTCGACTAAGTAATCCTCCCATGCGTCATCGCGCAATGAGCGCCATTCGCGGTTGAGCAGCGCTGCGCGGCGCCATTCAACGGATTTAATAATCTCGGCACGTTCTTTCGATGGCGATTCGAGCCGTGTCCTAGTGGCAACCAGCTCGTGAGAAAGGTTGATTAATCGACCGTCAAAGTCGTGCTGAATCAGTTCGGCTTCGCCCGTCACAGTCGGCAGCGCTGAATCGCTCGGGTAATGGAACAATACGCCGACGACGCACGCGGCGGCTATTGCTCCGACAATCGACAGATAGAAGCTCGTCATTCCGGATAGCGAAAGCAAATCGAGAATGACAAAGCAGAATACGCCCGCGGCGTCGGCGCTCACCATCAATAAGCCAGGCTGCCGGAGGCCGTAGCTTTCGGAAGGCACGCGCAGTCGGCGAGCAAGTCGTAAGTAGCGCAGCCTCCATCGCGCGTTATCGGCCGTCTTAGCAAAAGTCGGTCGCTGCTTTTCAAGCGAGCTGATCCTTTCCAGGCACCCGCTAGTGCCGTTTTCGATAGTAGCAAAGCGCGCGTTGTAATTCTCGTAGACCGACATTTCGCTGAGATACTGCCGGATGAAATATTGCGAAACTGTCTAAAGCCGCATGGCTTCACTATCGACCACCCTCACCGTGCGCGTTTTCTGCGGCGTGTGAGTTCGCAGCACTGGTTTTATTCAATTCCGATCCTTTGCGATCGGTCGATCGACTTATCGACACCAGTGCGAAGGCGACAAGCACTATCAAAGCGCAAATACCAGCGGCGCGAAGAGCCGTCGTTTGCATCGACTGAACTCTGACGGTAGCGCGCATCTAGTTAGTGCCTCATCGCAAGGAAGATAGCAACGACCCCGATAATGGCAGCAACGACCATGATGACCGTGTAGTTGCTCTTTCGCACTTCGAAGTTCCAGCTTCCACTGGCTGTCCGGCCTTCATAATTACCGGTGACATCCATTCCGGTTCGCCCAAGCTCGCGCACATGCTCGACCGATCCCTGGATTTCGTGCTCAAAGTTTCTGTACGCCTGTTGTGCTTCAGCGGCTTTGGTTTCAATTTCAATTTTCTTTTGAAGCGCAGTCTCCATTAGCTCATGCTGCTTTTCGACTGGTAAGCTATTAAACGCATGATCGAGCACGCTGCTCCCGCGAGGCAGTGTGGCAGGGGTCTGATTCCGGCTTGGCGCCAAATCAGTGCGTTCCGAGCGGTTTGCCGACTCGGTTGTAAGGTCCGTTTTCTTAGACTCGCTATTCGAACGGCCGGCATTATTAGTGGGTTCATTCATAGAAGTCATGATAGCAACCGCCATTCGCTACATTCAACCATTTGGCACAATAAATTCGCTTTTGCAATTCGGGCAGCTTTCAGCTTTGCCGGCATCACTTAAAGGGCTTACCAGACGGTCTCCACACAGCGGGCAATCGTAGTGGACCTTATGGCCACCCCAAAGCCCTTTGCGGACTTCCACGTGTAAGTTTGCCCGTGTTTTTTTGAGGTCACCGTCTGTGTACACGTAAGCGAGCCCGCATCGGTGGCAAGTTATCTTGGCTGATGCACACTCCACTGGCTCATCACGATAGGCCTTAAGCGTCGTTTCAAGTTCCGCGCCGCACCCAGGGTTTTTGCAGATTATCGTAAGCCTGCGCCGGGAGCCACCAACCTCGCTCGGCAGAAGCGGAACGAATTTGCGCAAATCAAACGGGGCTCTTGTGATCGTGACGTTGATCTTGCCCTGCGGCAACTCGATCGTGTGGTTGAACGATGAAACACCTCCCTCCGCCGTCAATGTTCGCGTAATCCGAATATATTCACGGTTGAGATACAGGGTGCGAACCGCCGCCTCATCTACTTCGATGGCAGCGAGCAAATCCTGCGCAGCCTTGCCCGAGCTGTTCGTCAGCCATTTCAGCTTTTCCAAAACGGCTTCCGGGAACTCAAACTGATTGCTGTAATCAACGAGCCCCGCAACAACGGGCGGCAGCTTTCTGAACCAATCCGTCGTGTGGCACTTCAAATCGATGATCTGATAGCGGACATACATCGACCGTACTTTTTTAACTAGGGCAAGCACCGCATCGGCGTCTAACACTAAAGGAACTAGGTTCAGAAGGCGCGCTATCACCACGCCGCTCATTTTAATTTCGCCTGATTGCCACCGAGGATAAGTGTTCTTTGCATAAATTACTTTGCTGATGCCGTAGAGTTGCCCATACTGCAGGAACACTTTCGTCAGTTTGTTGGCTGGCAACTCCAGAAAGATTCTCCTGATGTCCTCATCAATCCCTGCTATGAGACCAGATAGTGCCCCCCGTTCCGCCTTTGTTTTATAGTTACCTTCGTCCTCAACTAGATCTGCGATGTCAATTAACTTGGTGAGTCCGAACTGCGTAGGGTCAGGTTCCATCGCCGATTGCACTCACTTTTGCGACTGAATTTGCGGACTACTCGTAGTGTTACTGTGCGGTTCATGGTGGTCAATCGAAACTGTGTGATTTGCGGCGTCATGCTGTCGACTCGCATGATCAAGCCGTCATCGGTTAAACCGGCAAGGACGTGCAATTCACCTTTTTAGGAGGCTAAATGGCATTACAAGTTATTGACCACAAGCGGATAAGCTTGCGCGAGCAGCCGGGATTTACTGAAAAATGGCTGCTGGATCGGATTGCTGAGAGCCCAATAATTTTGGGGCTAGGCGATGTTGAGATTTTGGTTGTTGAGAAAAAGCAGTCGAGTGGCGGGCGCCTCGACTTGTTGCTGCACAACGAACAACTTGAGAGACGCTACGAAGTCGAACTAATGCTCGGCGCCACGGACGCAAGCCATATTATTCGTACAATTGAATACTGGGACCTAGAGCGGCGTCGATACCCTGCATACGAACATGTTGCCGTAATTGTTGCTGAGGATGTGACGACGAGATTCTTGAACGTGATGAGTTTGTTCGCGGGAAGTATACCGCTAATCGCTATTCAGTTATCGGCGCTAGAAGTCGAGGGCAAGGTTTTGTTACATTTTGTTCGCGTCCTAGATCAGACTCGACTGCGAACCGATGATGCCTACGAAGCAACGGCGAGTGGTTCCAACACGCCCGATACCGACCGTACTTATTGGCAGTCAAACGTTGGAACTCAAATATTGGAACTCTGCGACCGAGTGCTTGGGATCGCAAATGAAGTCTCGGCTACCCCGTTGGAACTGAAGTACAAAAAGAGGCATATCGGATTGTGCGTCGGTGGCTCCTTCTTCAATATTGGCGCGTTGGTGCCCCAAAAGCAGGAGGTCCAAGTGCGTTTTCCTACCACGTCCTTTGATAATGTAGAGAACTGGGCAGAGCGATTGACTGCAGACGGGTTCACCGTGGCCGTCAAATCCAATTGGATTGGCGTGTATGTGCGGCCAAGCGACTTGGAACAGAAAGCGAAATCAATCATAGACTTTGTTCATGCCGGCATACGCGGGTATCAAGCGGAGTAGTGGCGCATATAGCGCGCCAAAATATTGCATGAAGCGTAACAGACTGCTAATTTGGTTAGTTCCACTGGTCGCCGCCGTTTGCCCGGCGCGTCTTTTCGCCTGGAACTCGCTTGGGCACGAAATCGTTGCGGAGATTGCATGGCGCCAACTCGATCCGAAGATTCAGCAGAGCGCTGTAGAAACGCTGCGTCGGCACCCGCGGTTCGACAACGATTTTGCTTCGAAAATGGAAGACGCCGGTAGCGATAAAGAAACTCAGGATCGCTGGATATTTCAACACGCCGCAACATGGCCGGATCAGATTCGCAAAAACAAAGAGTACGATCGGCCGTCGTGGCACTACATTGACCTGCCGATCTTCCTCGATCAGGGCGAAAGAGTGGATCTTGGCAAATTGCCTGTTAACATATTGGCCGACTATCCGACGAAGCTTCCGATCGACAAGTACAACATTTTGCAGGCGATGGCTCATTGTCGAGCGGCGCTAAAGAGCAAAGCCGGGCCGGAAGTAAAAGCCGTTGCATTGTGTTGGCTACTTCACCTAGTCGGCGATATTCACCAGCCGTTGCATTGCACTGGGCTGGTCAGCGTCGATCGCTTTCCGAAAGGCGATAAGGGAGGCAACGAAATTCCGTTGAAGCGCGGCAAGAATCTGCATTCGCTTTGGGACGGATTGTTGGGCAGCGACAGTAAAATGAGCAGCGTTGCAAAAGCAGCGAATGAATTGTTGGACAAAAGCAAGTTCGGCGTCCAATGGGAATCGGCGACGAACGAAACAGACCCGCGAAAATGGGCCGAAGAAAGTCACCAAATTTGCGAGTCAGCAGTTTACGATCCGGTAATTTTAGAAGCCGTAAGGAATACTGTCGCAGGGGAGAAAATCGAACCGATTGAATTGCCGCTCAGCTACTACACTAACGCTGGCGAAACTGCCCGAAAACGCGTTTTAGCGGCGGGCTTGCGACTCGCAGCGCTGCTGAATTCTGTAGGTCCGTGAGGGTGCTTGATTATCCCCAATCGCGGGGGCATAATCACAAAAGCAATCTGCTCGCTCATTGAAAGGGACGGGCCTATGTTTCGCGTCGCAATTGCATTATTGCTTTCACTCTCATCGTCGCTTTTGGCTGAGTCGTGGCACGGCAGCGACGGCCAGCTAATCGCCAACGGCGCTGTTACCAGTGTCGACGGCGAATCTGCCAATGTTCAACTCACTGGCAAGTCGACCGCAACGCTTCGGCTTGATGATCTATCGTTAGCTGATCGGGCTTATTTAAAGACTCGCGACAAAGCAGACTCGGAATTCCAGAAGCCGCAACGGCAATGGACGAACGTGAGCGGCAGCTTCCACATTGACGGCAAGGCAATTGCATTTATTGATGATACCAACGTTCGATTAACGCGTGCCGATTCAAAAGTCATCAGCATTCCGATCGAGAAGTTATCAAGCGAAGATCGGGAGTATTTGAGCCGATTAAAAGAAGCGGCAAAGCCTAGTGCTCCCGCATCAACTGTAGCGACCGTTGCACCTGATGATCCGTTTTCGACGGTGGAGTCATTTAGCGGCACCGCAAGCGCAGAACCGCCAAAAACGTTTTCTAAATCGGTAAGGCGCAGCGCGGCGAAGCCAAGCACGCGAGAAAACACAAGCGACGTTAGCCGGCCCAATATAGATTCAGTAGACCGCAATCCGTACAGCGAGCAAGTTACCGGCTCAACACCCACTGGCATACCGGCGTACACCGGGCCGCGCGGCGGAACGTATCACTACAGCGCGAGCGGCAACAAGGTATATTCGAAGCACAAGTAGAATCATCCGAACCGGGTATTCGCCGCGTCTTTCATCACTTGGCGACCAGCGCATTAATATCCGATATGAGCTTGCTGAATCTCTCCAACGCTTCATTCGCATTTGGCAGGTTTAAGCCTTCATCGCCATTTTGAAATAACCACTCAGCCGGCACGAAGTGGTCAAACTCTAGATAATGCGGCGGAAGCGTTCGGCAGTGTTCTTCGGCTTCCTTTGCGACTCTGTCCGATGCTCCGGTTGGCCGTGCAGAACTTAGTTGGTGCGCCGGTTGCAACCCGAGAGATTTTGTTACTAGAGCAGAATAAAAGTCCCGGCCGATAACGTCCTCTATATCCGATTCCTTCTGACCAGTGTATTTATCGAGCGTGAAAAGATGCCCCTCGGGTAGCCTTTTCCTTGCGTTGTCGATCTTAGTCTTATCGCCGTTCTGAACATCCGCGATTGCGGCAATGAAATGCGAATTGCCACGAAAGAGTGAAACCAAACCGGGGATGCGGTCAACGCCACCAAGAACGCTGATATTCCAACGATAATCGAGCCCCGCCTGTCCTCTGGTTTCAAGTTGCCGAGAGAACGATTTTAAATACAGCAAATCGGACGGGCCCTCGACAAGCAACGTGTGCCGACCAATAAACAGCGTTTGCGTCAGTTCATATCCCAAAGCACGTTGAAGGGGCGAGATCGTGTCAGGATCGGTGCTCAGTACGTCCTTGGAGACCTTCGTACCTCGAAGTTCCTCGTCGCCCGACTTTTTATCTTTAACACTAGCGCGACCGGATCATGCAGATTCGAAAAGCTGTCAATGCAACCACGGCACGGACGTCCCTGTCGAACTTTTTTATTTCTTTCCCCACTGGGGCCAGAAATATAACTCGCCACTGATCATAACCCGATCAACCCCTACGATGGCGACACACATGCCATGTTTGAACTGAAAATGACCCGGGAACGCGCAATATCGTGACGTTTGGGACCCCCAAGGTCACAGTGTCGCGCATTACTGCACGTTCGAATCCTGTCCTCTCCGTTCTTTCTCGAAGCCGTCTTCTTAACCCGTTGACGGCTTTTATTTTGCGCGTTCATGCTTTTTCTCCTTGTGTAAACTGTGCTAAAAACGTGCTAACGAATTGGCATGGCTCGTCGCCAGATCTCACTCCTTGGGCTGGCTGTCTCCTCCTTCCGTGCCCTGCCCTTCAACAGGTTGATCCGAACTCGCACTCTCCGACATCGGGAACAATCGCGCCATTTGGGCTTTTGACTCGCAATCGGCGATGTGCCTGTACACCTTCAAGATTTGGCCATCAACATGTCCCGCCCAAGCGCGGAGCCGCAGGGTTACTGTTAACTGCAGCGGGTAGTCAGAGTACATAAAAACGCAGGGTGATACTTCTGCTTCAAGTACGGAGCCATCCGGCAGTTTGCGGATACAGGTTTGACGAGGAGTTATTGCAGGTGAAGTTTTATCCATAAGAATGATTCCTTCTATCATTCGAATCTTTTTACGTCATTGAAAAAGGGCGAACCATTTCTGGTCCGCCCTTTGACTGGCTTATTTTCGCTTCTCGCTGGCATTGAGAAGGACGATGCGGCCCGAAAGCGGTACAGATTCCAATTCGATATTGAATCCACGACCAGATTTGTGGGGCCAAGCCGCACCGACGATCAGCCACATAGCGGATTTCTTTTCACTGTTTTCGCGTACGCAATATGCATAGTGCGTTGGCTTGTTGGATGTCTTGGCGACAGAGTTCGTTTCGTTAGTCATTGTTCGATTCCTTTTGTTTAGCGTTTCGGCCACGACCATCGCGGCCTTGCACCGAACAGACGCTTGAGGAAGCGACGGGGCGGAGCGAAGCGAGCGTACCGTCAACCGAAACACGGAGGGTCCGCGACAGCGGAAACCGTGTTGGCAGGTTTACGTGCCTGACGACGAAAGCGTAAAGGTGCAAGAAAAGGCCGCGTTCGTGGCAGTGTTAACGCGTATTAAGAATCGATGTGACTAAACGTTTACCATTTTGGTGCATGCCTGCCACAGCCGACAGAAAATCTCATTGCGATTGTAAAAAAGCATTTTGATGTTGATGACTGGTTGCACGTGGACACGTATACGATGTCTTCATGCTGAGCGGCTTAGCGCACACGATCTATTTCGGCTAACGAAACTGCGCGACGTCGTACAATTGCATCGGCGACGTTCGATGATGATCCCCGCTCCGGAGATAAGACGCGAAAGAGAGTTGGCCCGTGAGCGATAGCGTACTCCACCATTTGACCGATCGCCTTGCGAAGAAATCGCAAGAGCCCATTGACGAATCGGAAATGACCGACGACTACGGCGCGTTTGGTTGGTTGCGGGGTGTGCGTGACCGCGCACTTTATCTGGAACTTCGTCAGAAAGATGGCAGCGTCACCGCCTTGGGCTATCCGTGGCTGGAAAGCGTGACATTCGACCCGTCAGACGGCCTAACGCTGAAGTTCACCGGCCGGACGGTGACCATCCATGGCCGCAATCTTAACGCGGAGCGCCGTCCGAACGTGCAGCTTCTAAATGGCATTTTACGCCACAAGATTCCATGGATTCAGGAGGCCACTAGCTCATCGCTACTTTTATTGTCGCCAGATCAGCCAATCGTTGAATCGTTGCGATTCGAATAAATTTGGAGATTGCACCTCCAAATACTTGACTACGGTTGATGTGAATTCATAGACTAACCGACACTTAGTCGCTTTACCGCTCTCATCTTTGCTCCCGAAGCTAATGACCCTTGGGTTGGCATCTGGCATTTGCTAGCTCATTGCTTCGGTCGATCTTCAGTCCAACGGTACTAAGTCGATCGTGCGCTCGCTTGTTTGGAAGAGCGTATCCGTTTTGCACCTCACAGCCTCTCCGTTTTTTTAGAACGACAGCTACACAGCTTATCAACGCGAGTAAATATATGCGGGTAATTAACATCGCTTTTAGCACTCTGTTGATATTTATCGTTTTCTTCGCGCCAAGTATGCGTACGACGCGTGCTGACACCACGAAGTACGACTTTCCATTCACAGGCTCATTAACCTTAAACATCGCTACTTCTCCGATAATAAGTGACAGCAAATTGCTTACGACGGTATCGCTGCCGACTGTACGAGATGGCCTGACATTGAGCGCCGTCGATTTCGTTCTCAACAGTTTTACTCTCGACTCCAGTTGGAACCCCGCGCTCCTTGGACTCTCAATGAGCAACGCCCATCTCTCGTTGGGAGCGGCGGATCAATTCGGAGGTATTGCCGGTCTACATGGGGAACCCGACTGCTCATTTACCACTTGCGGACTCGGCGATACGGACCACCAATCGCTCGGCAGCAATGTTCCTGTACGACTTTGGGGAACAGTAGATAGCCCAATCACTGGCGCGCCTTCGCAATTTGACGTTCAGCTGTCGGCGAATCTCACGGGAGGGCTGGTGTCGACGACTGCGGCCGCAGTTAACGGAAAATTCGTCGCGACATATGACACACCGGTTGTTCCGAATCATGACGTCGTTTGGACTGCTGCAGTTGACGGAAATTGGACTGACGGTACGAAGTGGTCGCCGAATTCGCCAGATATTGACTCCGATGTTTATTTTAAAACCGGTTCGAGCACGTCATACAACGTTAGTTTTCCAAGTGGACCTTTTGGCGGAGCACACCCAGCGAAGAGCATGTCTATTCAAGGCGATACAGTGACCTTAAGTGGCCAGACGAACCTAGCAATAAGTGGCCCTATCAATGTCACAGGAACCGCATCCGGGCCCGGCTCGCTCATTATTACGGGAGGGAAAGTAAGTGCCGGTGAGACCGTAGCTATAGGGACAACATCGAGTACTTTCGCTACCTCGTCCATGACGCTTGATCTCGCTGCGCTCACCGGAAATGTGAACAACTACGGCCAGCTTAACGCGATTAAGAATTCGACTATTTCAGGGAACGTAGTTAACAATGGGGTCTTCAGTACAAGAACCCCTTCATACATCACGTCACAAGAGAGTCTTGTAACAATCAACGGCAACTACGTTCAATCCCCCTCCGCAACGCTTCGGTTGCAAGTCAATCGGCCCTATATAAACGACCAGATTCGAATTAGTGGTTCAGCTCAGTTGGCGGGAACCCTGGACGTCACGTCATCATATGTTCCGTCAGTTGGCGATCGAATGACGATAATGACCTACGGCTCGTTGAAAGGCCGGTTTGATACTTTTACTGGTTCCGTGATCAAGGATACAAGCGGCCAGCCAATTGCGGCCGCCAGCAATGAATTTTTTGGTCTTCTCTATGGTGCCGTGGGATTGGATGGAATCGGAAGCTTGGACGTGGTCACTTTACCCGTTCCGCAGCGAGTGGGAGCAAATGGCATGACGTCTTCACTCAATTCGGTACCGAACAACAACACCGCGGGCTTGATACTTCTTACCCATGGATGGCTTTCCAATACTTCTGCTTGGGCAAATCAAATGGCGCAAAGCATATCCCACTCAACGCTCGTCGGGAATTGGGACGTTGCCACAATGGATTGGTCCGATTTCAGCGGCGCTTCTTTGGCAACAACGGCGGCTGTAAATGGAAACGATGTGGGCGAGAGTTTAGCAAACTGGATGCGTGAAAAGGGGATTACATATAACCAAATGCATCTGATCGGCCATAGTGCTGGATCGTGGCTGATTAATGGATTGGCAAACGGCGTCAAAGAGCACAATACCACAGTTTCAATACAGGAGACTTATCTAGACGCATACAATCCATCCGGGCTTGCCTTTCAGGGCTACGCTTCCCCTCCTCGCTTAGGACAAACCGCCAATTATGCAGAGCAATATTTTGATGGAGGCAACGCGATCTTGCATCCCAATTTCTCGGGACTGGATACAATCTTGCCAACAGCCGTTAACTTTGATGTGCAAAAACTGAAATCCACATTTTATTATTTAACTGATATTCCAATAGTGGGGCCACACCAATGGCCGTATAAGTGGTATCAACAAACAATCCTGGCCCCAACTGGAGATATTAGCGGCGGCGGCTGGGGGTTTGCAAACTCGATTGAATACACTGGCCGGATGCCAAGCTATTCGGTATTGCACGACTCCCTCGTGGTGCTTCCCACTACCGCCAAATTCAATAACATTCGCTCGGACATGCAGACTGACTTATTGAGCCTGACTCATGTGACGACTGGTAGTGTGCAGTCGGATGGAAGTGGCGGCATTATACTGTCAACTTCAAGCCTCTCATCTATCAGCGCTGAGTCGCAAAGCGCATTAAATCTTAAGTCACCAAGCGGCGATCCCTCAATTCTCACAGACGACATCGTGTTTGCTTCAAAGACGAATTTGCTTAGTTTCGTCGGACAGTTTCTTCCTTCTGGACACGGGTTGCTAACCGCCTATCTCGATGGCGACGAGTTTTATCAGGTCGACGAATTGGATACAGGATCAGACCTGTTTGCTGCTGTAAATGTTTACCTGGGCGACGAATACGCCGCAGGGGTGCACACCTTGATGCTCCGTTTAGATCCGTTTGATGGCCTTGCCTCCACAGTTGATGTCAACGATGTAAGATTTGGGCTCGGAACATTTTCAGTACCGGAGGCGCCGACAAGTGAACTTTTGACGGGACTGGTGGCTGCTTTATGCGCGGCAAGAATACGAAAGGCGCGATAACGAGTTGCATTGCGACAAACTCTGGTTTAACTCTTAAAGCACTTTCCTTTGCCGACAGGTGTAAAAAAATGGATAACAATGCATTGCAAATATGATCATCAAGTCTAGAACATTGTTACTTCTGTTCTTGACTTATCTCTCGCTTGGTTTGTTTGTAATGACAAGCATTGCAGTAATTAGCGGCATTGGTTCGTCCTCGGATCGAGAAATATAAGCCAGCCCCTTTATCTGGCTTTGGGATAGTTTGTTCTGGCCATTGTCATTGTTCTTCGTCGATCTATTTAGCTGTCCTTCTACTTATCTAAGTCAAATTGCCTTGGGTCTGCACCAATTGCGACAATCGCGGCGATTGCCCATATGAAGCATATTAAGAGTTGTATTGAAGGCCACGGTCGCCTTTTTTGTAGGCCACTATTCGCAACGTCAGCAATCTTTCTCCCATCCGTCATTGTGCTGCCCGTATTGGTAATATCGATCCGATAACAACGACGGAACTTTACCAATCTTTTAGCATGGCTGTAATCGGTGCAGGCAGCCCACCGCCTGGCTCGCATGCGATGCGGCGGTAAAGATGGCTCGCTTGTCGTCTTTGAGCACCTTCAGCCAGTGGTCGAGGTAGCTCGCGTGGTCGTCGCGTAGTTCGGGCGTGATCTGCAAGTCCGCACACAGAAACGCCGAGGCGAGTTCGGCTACCAGCTCTTCCATGGCGTAGCCTTCATCGCCAAATCGTTTGCGGCCGAAGTCGCGATTAAGTCTCGATGCGTGCCGCGTCCAGTGCGTGAGTTCGTGAGCAAGGGTTGCCGCGTGGCTTTCCGCGTCCCGGAAAGTCTCGAAGGGCGGCATGCGAATAAAATCGTCGGTGAGGTTGTAGTACGCCCGGTTACCACCATTGCGAATGTCGGCGTTGGTGTTGGCGAAGAACCGGTCGGCCTGCTCGATGCGTTGCATTGTCTCCTTGGGCGGCTCCGCCAGTGCGTAGTAATGCTCCGGCAACCCTTCGACCTGACAGGCGTTGAACACGGTGAATTGCTTCAGGCACCGGCAATCGCGTTCGACCTTCTCGCCGCTCTCGTCGGTGTCGTTCTTCTTGTACGTGCTGGCGTAGACGACGGGTGAACCATGCTCGCCCTTCTTCACGAATCCGCCAAGCTGTTTGGCCTGCTGGAATGTCAGCCAAAACGGACAGTTAAAGCCCTGGGTCTCCGCCACCATCCACAACACAATAATGTTAATGCCGTGATATTTCTCACCGTTGTGACGCAGCGGCCTGGTTATTCTGCCGGCCGCGTGCTCAGCATTCCAACAAGGTACGCTGTGGGTCATTAGCCACGAGGAACTGGAACGGTTTCGCCGTGAAGGACTCTTGCCGCTGAGTAGCACCGTTCGCCGCGGCGAAGTTCGCGCAGCGATTGCGGTACGCGTGCGTCTGTCCAGACGCGCCGGCTCGTAACCGAATATCCGATTGATTGCTACCTCTTGTACACTCGGATATCCTTTACTCATCGGTCGCTGCGACCGACCCTAGTTCGCTGCCCGTCGCGAGGGCCTTTTCGAAAACAGTGGGTTGTTGACGTGTGTCAGGCCCAACGATTTCTTGGAAGTACACTTGCAAAATGGCGACGCCGCAAACCTAAGCCGACAGCCATCACGACCAGCAGCAACAGAGTGGCAGGTTCGGGAACGGTGGCATTCGCATTGGTACTTGAGGCGCTGCCTAGTCCGTTCGTCATCCCGAAGTTGGCCCGCCATGTGTTGAACCCAGCCGGTGTGCCGTCGGTCTTCCGCCACACGACATAGTCGGATGCGTCCACAGTGCCGTCTTCGTTGTAATCTCCCGCGAGCATGTCAGGGACTTCTTTCTCGCCGGTGATGGTAAAGCTTATATTGCCAAAGCGAAACCGCGCGCCGCCAGCATCACGTCTGACGGCAAGGGCAAATTGGATGTCAGGCGCTCCAAGAGAGAAATCGGGGACGCCCGGCCCGGTTCCAATCTCTCGTCCGAAAAGCGAGATTGGCAGTGACCAACTCAAGCCTTGGCTAACGCCAGACTCGCCGGGCTGTTGGTAGTAAGCGCCCGGCGGCGCATAGACATTCTGGCCTTGCACGAGCACAGGCGAAAAAATCGGGAAATTCTGATCGAGGAAGAAATCTGCTGACAGCGCAATGTTGGTAATCCCACCGTATTGTGCGTACGTCCAAACGGGTGTTTTGCGATAAATGGCTGAATAGAATTGGGCGTTGGCTACGCAGCTCAACGCTTCGGTATTGACAAACGAAGAATCGGAAATTGAAACGGGGCTGAGTTTGTTGATTACTGCCCAATCGGCGGGGCGCATGTCGTGGTCAATAATCGATAGCGTTGTCGACACCGTCGTTCCTTGCGACACATTTGCGCAAACGAGACCTATGGCGACACAGATAATGCGATGCATGTTCTTGATCATCAGGGCACCGTTTGCGTTGACCAGCTGCTCAAGCGTGTAGATGCAAATGCGAATTGTCTTAGTCATGATAAAGCATCCTTAAAAAACGGCTAATTGAACTAGGTAGACCATGTCGCGAAATGCTTCTGAATTCTTAGTGCTGCAATTCTTCCTCCTTCGTTTGGTGCACCACGATAAATGCCGAGAGCACAATACTGCCGGCAGCAACTGATTCTCCCATAGATTCTTGCAACCGGTACCAGTCCTACGTCAGAGATATCAACTTAGCTTTCGATGCTTACGTAACGCGGAGATGCGAGGATTGAATTCCTCAAGAACAGTCGATATCGACTTGCACTGCTTTTCGCGGGCGTGCAAAGTGCGTCCGGTGCTTCCGGGATACATTGGGGGATCAATTCCGCGGTGAAATAACTTTTCCACCGATCGGAAAAGATTAGTTTGGCTTCGCGCCGCGGGGCGGTCACGTATCAACATCCGACGAAGATTCTAGCTCTAAAGTTAATCAGGGTGTATTTCCCTACTGGTCCCCATCTATAATCCCCGTGAGAGGCCACAGCCACTCGGCTCCCCTAATCCATACTTCGGCGACCAACCAGTACAAATGACGAAACGACGCTCACAACCGAAACAGAAACCAGAATCGATAAGTAAGCCGGGTCCAAAAACTGGCGACAATACAAACAGATCCCTTTCACTTCGATGGCCTGACTTACTTTTCTGTATGTACCATGGTTATCTTGCAGAATTTCAGTCGCCAATTACTGCAGAAGATGGGAAGGAAATCGGCGAAAATGTTCTATCTTGCCCGGCTGGCATTCCAGACGAAGACCGTCGGCAAGAACAAACAATCAAAAATGAAGCCAACGGGCGAATCAGACGCTCTCTAAATCGAGCAATCGATATTCGTGCTGAGGAATCTGGGAAAAACAAGGCGGACTTTCTCAGAGCTTGCAGTCCGAGTAATAAAAGAGACTCGCTTGAAAAAATGTTAGGAAGGTTTTCTTATGATGAAATTGCCACTGAAGCAAATCGTGAAAAATGGAACTTTTTATTTGCAAAATTGAAGATGAGGCCTGAGCTGTTTATCACGTTTGCCCCAGAACCATGGAGCAATTGGAAGGACGGCTCGCCTGTGAAAGTGCTAGTCGGCGCGCACCCAGGAGGTTACGGCGCGCCGTTCACTGATCACACGTTCGGGAAAACGAAGAATTCTCGCATTTTTCCTGACTTCCCGTTGGTGGTTTCGCTTCATGAAGCACAAGCCGTCGCCGAGTTATGCGATTATTGGCAGTCAGATCCTCGCGTTAATCGACAATGTAGCGTGTCCTATGTTTCAGCTCCCCATGATCAAATGGCAGGACAAGTGCCCGCAACCAGTTCAGTTAGCGAGCAGTCGAAGGACGATTCCGCTAACAATCGCAAAGCAGAGTTGGACTGGCAACTCGATCTGACAACAAACAACTCGGACATGTTTGTGCTGGCAGCAGAGCATCTAGATGAGAACATTAAGCGGATGACGGAAACCTTTCCAATCGAGAAGAAGAAATCCGTTCAGAAAATAGTTGGAGCGATCGTCGCCGTGGGATCGGTGTTCTCGAACCCTTATGCGGGCGCGATATCGGATAGATTGTTCCATTCATGTGGCAAAGAACTGCCAAAGATGGTATTCAAAAAAGGGAATTTGTACCACAAAAGTTCGATTTTCGAACTTGATAAGAAAGGCCGAAATAACTGCCTTATCTTGCCAGCCGAGCCGAAACCACAACGGCTTCCGCTGGTGTTTACCAAGGATCGCATTGAGGATTTCGGACTAGTGGTGATTCACTGGCCTCCTCCGACAAATAAACCCCAAGTAGTACTAATGCTTGCATGCGGACTTGGCCACTGGGGGTCACAGTCGGCTATTGCGGCCTTAACCTCTGAAGAAGTGCAGTTCGCTATACAAAGCCTAAAACAGTCCGAAAAGGTTGTTCCACATGACCCTCGTTTTCTGCGGATCGAAAAGCCTCGTACATTAATGGCCATTGTTGAAGTTAACCTAGACCAGCACAATCTTCCTGTCCATAAACTTCCACGCGCGAACTATAGAGATCCTATGTCTGTCGAAGAGGTTAAGCCAATCGGTTGGCGTTTTTTGAATATCAATCTTTGAGACGGCGTGGCCTCGATTCCAAATTCGTTAGATGACCATCAGCGGCTTCACATAAGACTTGCAAGCTCCCCAAATACGAGAAACCGTGCGTTGTCAGGCACTCTACAAGGTGAGATATGACGGCTTATTAATCCTCGGACAACATCGTCCGAATATTCATTCGACAATCAGAATGGGGAAAACTCATCTAATATGAGCTAAACGGTGCTTCGCCTTGACATCTTCGGTAGGGCCTTGCGCGCTTCGGTCGAAGTGCGCAAGCAGTTTCGTTGGACTTTGGTAAGTCAAGTAGATTGAAGCAAACTACGCAACTGATTGCCAACTATCTGGACAGACGGTTAGGACTTGCCGGTGGCGGGCTTGAATCGACCGGCCCCAGGAGCCGCACGCTGATCGACACTTGCAATCGAGTCGCGGTGTGGTCTCGATCCGAATACTCGGTTGATCGCCGCCGCTTGTACACTCGGATAGAGGTGACGGTAGCGACGTCGCATCGCTTCGCTGCAGTGACCCACCCATTCGTCAATAAATCGCTGGTCGATTGCCTTGGCGGCACAAGCGCTGATGAAGGAATGACGCAGGACGTGCCATCCTTTAATAACGCACCATTTTGACTCATCGAGCACTCGCCGCAGGCCTTATGAACGGTCTGTACGGCAAGTGGCGCCTCGTCAGCGCTGAATACGTGGACGCAGTTGCGTCTCTGGCGAAGCCACACCTTCAAGGTCTTTGCGAGGGTGAACTGATTGGTACACGCCTTGTCGTACGGCTCCCGCGGGCCCGTTTCTTTTCGCGGATCGTCAGAACACCGTTTTTTAGATCAGTATCTTCCTGCAACATCCGGATCAGCTCGCTGCGACGCGCTCCGGTGTATGCAGCAGTCGTCAGCATCGGATACACCCAAGCCGGGGCGTGCTTTGTTCGGACGTGGGATAGCAATGCTTCAATCTCTTTCATGTTGAGGTAAAGGCACTCCCACAGAGAACCGGCGTCGGCCCCTGCCCTGACCCGCCGCCTGATCTCGTCCCACGTCATGAAGGGCAGTTTTTCGTCGGTCTTGGGATATACCAGACCTTTTGCCGGAAAAGGCTGATTGACCCACTGCATCGTAATATCCCAATTCCAGGCCGTGCGGAACGTGTCGATTTCCTTCTTGATTGTGACCGGTAACACATCGGCTTGACGACGATTGACATGCTCCTGCAATCTGCCGAGCGTGATGCCCGACAGCAGGAACTTTTTGCCGAGCGTCCGTTCCAAATGGTCGAGATGGATGCCGGCGGTAGCCAGCGTGTTCTTCTCAATCGCTCCGTTACTGTGGGTGTCGAGATAGCCCTTTCGCAGTTCTCGAAGCGTAGTCTGCTTCCGCAGAGCGAGAGCCGGATCAACGGGCGGCTTTCCATCACACAGGATAAAGTCGGCGATGGCGACGCCAGGCGGGACTTCGAGAAGTCCTTGCCGAACGCGCATCAGCAATTGCTCGCATCGCGTCTTGCACTGCTGTGCCTCGGTCGGGCTGATGTCGCCTAGTGTGCAACTTTGTTGCTGGCCGAGGTACTGGAATATTAGGCGATAGGAATCGCCTCGAAGTTGTAAGGCTGCCATTGGGTGGCTCTCCAATGCCAACCCAACACCGTCGCAACAGTCTTACCAAATTCTTACCAAATCAGCTACGGGTTGGTAGGATTCTACGCAGGACGCGGGAGAAAAGAAGCTGGGGAACTAGGATTCGAATGTAGTCAAATCGTATTGGTCTTGCGAGGCTAATGCAGGGCGGACACATGGGAAAGCGGGAATTCGTGGCGGATTTTTCAGTTTTCCACCAACATCGCATGGGAACAGCGTGGCAACCGAAGGGGTTTAGGATTGCCCGTGCTGTGTCGGATTTGTGTCGGATTTACGCACGTCTACTCACGACATCAGTTTGTGCGTGCGTAGACTTGTGCTCAGCTGCCGAGCGATGAAGACTGCCGCAATCATTATGGCGCCAAACGTCCAGAATGCGATTTGAACTCCGAACTCGTGGGCAACGAATCCGGCGATTAGCGAGCCGAGTGGTTGGCCTAAGCGAAAGCCCAGCGATTGGAGGCTGGTCACCCGGCCGCGATATTCGTCCGGGGAAGATTGAATGATCGCGGTTCCGAGTCGGATCATGGTGCTGATAAACGCAAAGCCGGAAAGAGCCACCAAAACAACAACGATCGTAATTGGCAATTGGAACGCGACAGCGATCAGGCAAACGCCGTAGATGCTGAGATATGGAACAGCTCGGCAAGGCTTTGGACTGCTGCGGCTTCGCAGCGCCACAAATCCGGCGGCAACCACAGCTCCAACGCCAAAACTGCTTAAGAGGAGTGAATATGTAGACGCATCTCGATGTAGCACGGATTTCGTGAGGGCTGGCATCATCGAAATCATCGGCGCGCCGACAAATGCGGCGAGCATCACCAAAAAAAGCAATGTTCGGATATTCCCGTTTTCATGTACGAACTGCAAGCCGTCGCGAAGATTATCACGGACCGATTCACTCATGGGCTTCACGGCGGGGACGGTCGCAATCAAGACTAGCGCAACTACCATTACGAGAAAGCTGAGCCCGTTTAGAGCGAAGCTATATGAAGCCCCCAAATAAATCAACGTCGCGCCGCCAATCGCCGGGCCGATAACACGCGAGACGTTGAACTGAAGCGAATTCAGCGCGATTGCATTCGCGGTATCCCGTTCACCAACTAAGGATGGCAGGATCGACGTGCTGGCTGGGACCATGAGCGCTTGAACGATCCCAGATAGACCTGAAACAACAATTATGTGCCAGACTTGCAACCTGTCGCTGAACACGAGCGCCGCCAGTGCAAATGCAAGGCACGCGCTGGCAACGTTTGTCCAAATGAGCAAGTTACGACGGTTGACCCGATCCGACACCACTCCGCCCCATGGCAGGAGCAACACGGTCGGGATCCCCGAAGCGAAAGCATCGATGCCGAGCCACGCTTCGGAGCTCGTGATGTGATAAATCAGCCAGGATGTCGCGACTTTCTGCGCCCACGAGCCAACGTTACTTGCAAAAGTACCGAACCACAGTAGGCGAAAGTCACGATGCCGTAGCGAGGACAGGCCATGGGGGAGATTTGATGTTGCGGAAGCAAGGACGTCGTTCGATTCCAAGCGCTCGTCGGAAGGTGAATCGAACATGAAACAACTCAGCTGCCGACAGGGTCTCATACGCGCGAGCGCGCAGTCCCTCGATCTCAATTGAATTCTCACGCAATTGAAGGAGCGCGTCGAGATAGGCAAGATTTGTTTGGAAATCTGTTTGCTGGCAGTCAATAACCCTGAAAACGTAAACTCGCTTTGCTCATAGCCTTACTAAGACGACTAATATTGCCGTCGAACCGTTCCCAATTATAGCCAGCGGACGTCGCGGTGTTTGTAAAGCGCAATACATGGAAGCGTCGATTCACAATTCTCGACGTGCGGAATGTCTCAACTTCATCGACTTCATTGCGCGATCCGATGTCCCTCCTGCCGCATCTACAATGCGTCGCAATGTGTCGGGCAGATTTTGGCCAGTTTAACGAGATCCCGGCGGCGGCATTTCTTCCTCGTCTGGCCCACCGTCAATCGCGCCGCCCACAGCACGAACCAGCTCTGCAAACCGACTGTGATACATTGCTGCCGCCTCTTCGCGCTTTTCCCGTATCTCAATTAGTCTGCGTTCGGCGGTAGCGAGATCAAGAAAGCTCGACTTGTTGACGTCGTAGTTGGAGCGGGCGGCCGCCACATTTTGAGTCGCGGCTGGCAGCAGCCGTTCAGAGTACAGCTTGAGCACCTTCCGGCTTTCATCTACTTGCTCAAATTCTGAAGTAACCTCGTATTGAATGTCGAGTACAAGTTGCTCGTACTCCGCACGGCGCTGATTGACGGTAAAGCGACTCTCCATCACGGCTGCATCAAGCCTGCCGCGATAGATTGGCACGTTTAGATTTACGCCGACTGCCGGTTTGAGTGGGTTTTCTTGCCACATGGCGTCGTAACGGCCAAAGACTTCGGTGTCAGGATAATAGCTTTTCCCAGCGAGAGTTTCAGCTGCCTCAGCCGCTTGAACTCTCGACCGTAGCGCTGCCAAGTCAGGACGTCTGCGGATTGCCAATTGCTGGAGTAAGCAGACGTCCAGCGGAATGGAGGGAAGACTAAGTTCTGTAGGTGGAGGTGCGAGTGGGCACGACGGCTCATTCCCAAGCAGCATGTTTATCCTGGCGATGGAAACTCTATCCATCCGCACCAGTTCAAGGTTCCTTCTTTCTAGGTCGGCCGCTTCTAGCTCTGCTTGCAGCACGTCTTGCTGTGTCACGAGATTGCCTTCGTATTTTGATTGCGCTGTTTTTTGAAACTGCAAAATGACTTCCAAGTTGTTCCGGTTTAGGTCAAGGCTTCGCCTGGCAAGATAGTACTGGTAAAAAGCGGTGCTCGTTATTTCATCCAAGCGGTTTTTGCTGTCTTCCAAATCGTGATAGGCCGCTTGTGATTCAGCCTGCGCTTGGCGTCCACGGGCCGCTCGTTTTCCAAACCAGGGAAACTTTTGAGAACCCTGTAAGGTGTAGCCGGGGTTTACCAAGTCCGAATCAAACGAGGCTGGCGCGGCCATCGCCATAAACATTGGATCTTCGAGCGAGATCGCTTGTGGATACCGCTGCGCGGCAGATTGCCAAGCCGCGGCCATCGCTTGAAGGGATGGATTTCTAGCGCGGACTTCATCAAGCAGCTTGGGAAGTGAAAGCTCTTCCTGTATCGGCGAACTTACAACCGGTACAGGGGTGTCTTCAAAGCGTGGCTGGGATATCGCACCCGGTGACGTTGAAGCAGAAGTACCTGCACGAAGCGGCTCGGCTGCATTCGTCGCCATTTGAGATGGCCAAGCAAATGCGAGGATAAGAAACGCGAATAGTTGCGCAGTGCGGAACAGCGACATGACGCCTCCGTCGTGCAACTGGCGGGCTTGAATTTTGCTGGCGGGTTAGCAGGTAGGGCATAATTCTGATAAAAAGCGCCCCGCCGGAATAATCGGTAGGTGCTTTGCGCTTTGGCGAGTGCAACTCGTTAGATCCCCACGACGATGCATTGCTTCCACCCCCTTCGACCCAATTAAGTGTCAACGCTTCACATATTTGTTGGCGCAACGGGATTTCTTTGCTAGCAACAAACCGCGTTTTTTCCAAGGAAGTGAGCGGTTTGGCTGGCTAGGCTCCCACCAAAATTGGATTGGCCCCTTTGATTGACGTCGCCTGGACGGAACAATACAGATGACGCGAGCGGCCATCACCGCCGCACTCAGGCGTTTTTGTAGAACCAGCGTTCCGAGCCATTCGATGTACGGTTTTTTTAAAATCCGTTTTCTTCGCCGCATCGCTCGGGCGCTAGTGGTCTGGGCGATGATGCCGCTGGTTGTTCTAAATGGGCGAACGGTTGTTGGCTGCGGCTGTAGTGGGCATTTTGAAGATATCTGTCGCTGCGGTACGGCGTCTGGAAACTGCTGCAAGCCAGGCGGCAGTTGTTGTAGTCCAGGGAACAGCAAAGGCTGTTCTTGCTGCAATCACAAAAAATCAGCGTCCTCGTCTGATTTAAAGCGTGATCAGACTGCGAATGCGCTTTGCCATATCGGGTCTAAGCACTGTGTTCGAATTGCTCTGCACGATGTTATTCCTGCAACCGAAGTTCAAAGTGACTTAAGCGACGCTGGCCTGATGGCTTGCCTCGATTTTGGCACAAGTGCTGATTCCTACGTGCCGGCGGTACTACCATCGCCGCCTCTCGTTTTGCCAGACCTAAAGTGTCCGCCAAACGATCTAACTGTATCGCTCCACAGGTTCATCATCTGATTACCTGTTGCGCAGTGCATCGTTTCGTTGCACCGCGACTCTGACGCTTGCTCGCGCTACGCGCTTGCGCCGGGTTGGTTTCAACCGGTGACCTGCTAAGGCGTGGCGTGGGAATCTTTTTACTTCCCTTTCACCTAAGGTGCCTCTATGAAACGAGTACTTGTGATTGCGTTATTTAGCGGTTTGGCTTTGGCAAAAAGCGTGGCTGCGCTGGACACAGAACCTCCCAAAGAATCACACGACGTCGTCAAAGCGACTTACGTGCTAACGGGTCTTCATTGCCAGGGTTGCGTAAAGACGATTGAATCATCACTGTCGCACGCAACGGGGATTGAGTCAGTCACCGTCGACTGGAAAGCAAAAGACGCTCACATCGAATTTGATGAGTCAATAATCTCAGCGCAAAAGGTGGCCCGCCTTATCGCCGACACGCCCCACATGATGGGCAAAAATATGCACTATGAGGGCCTGCTAGCGCTTAACGTCTCCGAAGTTGAAAACGATGCTTCGGCAAAATCAGCAACCGATGTCTTGCGGAAAATTGAAGGCGTTAAGCGCGCTACTGCCTTACCTAAGCAACATACGGTCGAAGTGCAATTTGATGCGAAAGGGCGTGTAACGGAGGCACAGCTACTTAGCGCTCTCAAAGACGCAGGCTTTCATGCAAAAAACCTTTAACCGCAATGACAATGTTGAATCGTGTTCCCAAACAACACCCAACCCTTTTTTGAGGTCCCTATGCGTTGGTTATATTCACTAGTCGCTATGCTTGGATTGGCGATTCTCTTGTTAGCACCTGGATGCAGCAGCGGCGGTAGTAACGAAAACAAAGCAGCAGCTACTACGAGTTCTAATGCGACTGAAACGGCAAAAGACGTCGCTCCCGATGCAGACATTGCCTCGGGACTTGCAAAGCTTACTGCCGAAGACAGGGCACTTGCTTTGAGTCAAAAGATTTGCCCGGTTTCTGGAGAAAGGCTCGGGGAAATGGGAGAGCCCGTCAAACTCGATGTAAAAGGTCAGCCGGTGTTTATTTGCTGCGAAGGCTGCAAAGATAAGATCTTATCGCACCCCGATGAATATCTCGCAAAACTAAAAAAGTAACGAACGTCAACGTCGCAATTGCGACAGTGACATGAGTTTTGACTATTGAATGACGGCAGCCGTGGCCAGGCTGGCGGGTTAGCACCATTTGTCTGGCTGGCTTGTGTCCACGGCTGCCGCTTTTCTTGCCTCGCTCGGTCAGGGTTAATCTAAATGACTGAAAAACCTATCCACTCAACTGAATCTCAGACCTCGACGTTATCGGCTGCCGATGAGGGCGGACTGTCTGCTCCGCCTGATCTGCACGGCTGGGGTAAAGCGTGGTGGTGGTTTCACTTCGTCATCTTAGTAAACCTGGCGAGATTGCGATTTATTGCAATCTTAGTCGTCATTGGCGCGGTGATCATGAAATGGGAAACGCTCACCGCGTATTACGAAAAATGGACGCGGCCAACCGGCGCGGCAGTCGTCGTCGAATCGGACGTTGAGTATTTTTGCCCGATGCATCCGTCGATTGTTCGCGATCATCCGGACAAATGCCCGATTTGCTTCATGCCGCTTTCGAAGCGCAAAAAGGGCGGACCGGCAGAAGCACTGCCCGCTGGGATCGTCAATCGTGTTCAATTATCGCCTTACCGTGTTGTCCTCGCGGGAATCCAGACGTGGCCCGTCGATTATCGGCCACTAACGAAGGACATTACAGCGGTCGGATTTGTTGAATTCAACGAGCGCGGACAAAGCACCGTGCCTGCCCGCGTCGCGGGGCGTATCGACAAGCTGTTCGTGAACGAGACCGGGCAGATGGTCGAGGCAGGCGATGAATTGGCGTTGCTATATAGCCCCGATCTCCTCGTGACAGTGCAAAACCTGCTGGATGCTAAGCGGACGGGAAATGCATCGCTGCTGGAAAGTGCTCGCAGCCGATTGGAGCTGCTTGGTATCGACAAGGTGCAGATCGACGACATTATAGCTTCCGGGAAAGCAGATACGCATTTGAAGATTCGTTCGCCCATTAGCGGCCATGTGATCAATAAATACATTCGTGAAGGCCAGTACGTACAAGAAGGCATGCCACTCTACGACGTTGCTGATTTATCGACGGTGTGGATTCAGGCTCAGATTTACGAGGACGATATCCCGTTCTTACCCGTCGCGCGCGATGGCGGTTCAATCGATGCCGACGGGCTAGAGGTAGTAGCGACAACTCGCGCGTTCCCCAATGAAGAGTTTCACGGCAAGCTGACTTTCATTTATCCGCACGTGGATGAAGAAACTCGGACGGTAACCGTTCGTTTCGAATTGGCAAACAAAGAGCACAAGTTACGGCCAGGCAGCACCGCCACCGTCACGCTCAAGGTGAAGCCTGTGGATTTGCCGTTGTTTAGCGCAGTTGGTGAGTCCGAACGAAAGTCGATCATCAAAGACGGTCAGATTTTAGCCGTCCCAGATGGGTCGATTATCGACACAGGAAAACAGAAGATTGCCTATCGCGAGGCTTCGCCGGGGGTCTACGAAGGTGTGGACGTGAAAGTTGGTCCTCGCATGTTGGGTCAGGACGGCGCCGCGTATTATCCGGTGCTCGCCGGTCTGAAGCCCGGTGACTTGGTGGTGACTAGCGGCTCATTCCTAGTCGACGCAGAAACTCGGCTGAATCCGGCGCTCGGTTCCGTGTATTTCGGCGGCAGCGGCGGCTCGCAGGCCAAGGGGACAAAGGTGAGTAGCGTCCGTCCGTCTACGCCTCAAAACCCCGCCGCGATAATTAAAGCGGGGTTGGCCCAACTGACACCGGAAGATCGCAAACTGGCTGAAGCACAGGGATTCTGTCCAATTACAAAAAATCGTTTGGGTTCGATGGGCACGCCCGTGAAAGTGCTCATCGATGGACAGATTGTGTTTCTTTGTTGTCCTGCATGCAAGGAAAAGGCGTTGGCGAATTCACAGCAGACGCTCGCTACGGTTGCTGACTTAAAGCAACAACCATCTCGCGATTTAGGAAAGAAGACGTCAACTGTGCCAAAGGAAACTAACATGCAATACGACATCGTCGGTAAAGTGACAGCCGTGGATAGCGACCAGAAAACAGTGACTATCGACCACGAAGCAATTGAAGGTCTCATGTCGGCAATGGAGATGCCGTACAAGCTGGACAATTCCCAGCTGCTTAATGGCATCGAACCGGGCGACCAAATCCGCGGACGCCTGGAGGTCCGCGGTCCAGATTACGTAATCACCGAACTGCACAAACGCTAAGAAAGCCAACATGATCGAGCGTATTATCGAGTTTTCGATTCGCAATCGATTCTTAGTGCTGATCTTAGCGTGCGCACTAACCGTGGCGGGCGTGTTTGCAGTGTTGAACACGCCGGTGGATGCCATTCCGGATTTAAGCGAGAACCAGGTTATAGTCTTTACCGATTGGATGGGTCGCAGCCCGCGAGAAATCGAAGACCAGATAACATATCCGCTTTCACGAAAATTGCAGGGACTCGCTGGCGTAAGGGCGGTGCGTTCGTCGTCAGAATTCAACTTCTCGATGATCACCATCATCTTCAATGATGACATCGACTTCTACTTTGCGCGACAGCGCGTGTCCGAGCGGCTGGCCCAGGCGGCGAACTTTTTGCCAGCCGGAGCGGTTCCTTTCTTAGCACCGGATGCAACCGCCCTTGGGCAAATCTACTGGTACACAGTCGAAGCGTCGGCTGGCCATCCGGTAGATCCCGGCCGGTTGTGGGCGCTCAACAAGTTTTACATTGCCCCGCAACTTAATTCAGCACCGGGCGTTGCGGATGTTGCCGTAGTTGGGGGCATGCCGCTGGAATATCAGATTGACGTGAGACCCGAAGATTTGCGGGCGTATGGCATCACGCTAGGCGATGTATTTTCAGCTGTCGGGCAAAGCAATATGCCGGGTGGCGGCGGGGTCGTGCAGAAGAACAATGCCGAATACATTGTTCGCGGCGTCGGCTGGATCAAAGACAAACACGACATCGAGAATACAGTCATCAAACAGATCAAGGGCACCCCGATCTTTGTAAAGAACATCGCGTCAGTGCAACTCGGCACGCAGTTTCGCCGTAGCGTCTTTGAAAAAAACGGTAATGAAGTAACCGGCGGGGCGGTCCTCATGCGGCACGGAGAGAACCCACTCGCCGTGACTAAGCGAGTCAAAGAAAAGATCCAGGAGCTGCAACCCGCACTACCTGAAGGCGTTCATATCGTAACTGCCTACGACCGCACGCGACTTATCGAAGGCGCCATTCACACGCTGCGGGAAGTGATGTGGCATGAAATGATTATCGCGTCCATCGCTATTCTTCTGATCTTAATGCATTTTCGCAGCGTCTTTGTGATCTGCGTAACGCTACCGTTATCGGTGCTGTTTTCGTTTCTCCTGATGTGGGTCTTGCGGCGTACGGGCATCATCGACATTCAAGCCAATATCATGTCTCTTGCCGGAATTACGATTTCCATCGGCATTCTGGTCGATCAGGCCATTGTGATGACAGAGAACGCGACTCATCACTTGAAATTGCATTTTGGCGATCGAAAAGTAACTGGTGACATCCGCGAACTGGTAATTGAGCCCTGCCGAACGGTAGGGCGGCCGATTTTCTTTTCCGTCTTGATTATGTTGTTGTCCTTTGTGCCGGTATTCATACTCAGCGGGCGCGAAGGAAAATTGTTTCATCCGCTGGCCTTTACGAAAAGCTTTGCGATGCTCGGCGTCGCACTTATCTCAGTGACAGTTGTGCCCGCACTCATTCCGACCTTTCTTAAAGGGCATTTGCGCAGTGAAGAAGAAAATCCGATCGTCCGGAGCTTTATCAATATCTATAAGCCGCTGCTTACCTGGGCCTTACCACATCGCAATCTGGTAATGTGGGCGTTCGCCGCGATACTCGTGTTAGCGCTTGGCATCTTCCCCTTGCAGGCAATCTTTGGACAAGGAGCCTCGGAAACGGCGTGGCGCGTGACCTTCCTGTTTTGGTTTGCGGTTGTCACGTTTGTGACGGTGTATTTCACGCTGAAGTGGTACTGGCAAGCGTTGTCGCTGGCGAGCCTCATTTTGATCGGGTTGTGGGCCTACCACTTTCCAAAGATTGGCGTGGCCTTCATGCCAGCACTCGACGAAGGCGCGACGCTCGATATGCCGGTGACGGTACCCCGAGCGAGCATAACTCAAGCGGCGGATGATCTCAAAGCCAGAGACGCTCTGCTGCGGGGCTTTCCGGAAGTGGAGTCAGTGATTGGCAAATCCGGCCGGGCGGATACGCCGACCGATCCCGCGCCGCTGGATATGGTCGAAACGTTCGTCAACTATCGACCGAAGGAGATGTGGCCCAAGCGCGTCTTAAAATTTGCGGACGCGCAAAGCCAAACTAGCCGCGTCCTGGATCGCCTCGAACAAGAAGGATTTGTCGCACCACATACCGATGCGCCCGAGCGCAAAAGTCTCATTGCCGATGCCAGCCAAAAGGCGTTGGAACGATTTGACGAAACAATGCGCGAAATGGCCCTGCTGAGATACGTAGAATTTGAGCGGGCACTTGAGCCAGCTTTAACCCATTTCGCTGTCGAAGATCTGGTGCGCCGGTTAAAGGATGCTGGCCAGCTGACTTGGCCCGCGGGAACGGATGAAACGAAGCAGATCGAGACACTTTCTGTAGCATTGCAACCCAAGTACGGGCAGTGGTTGGCCAAATCTCCCTCCCTTGAAGATGCGACACACCTCAGCCAAGACGTTGCCGCGAAACTCGCGGAAGTCGGCGCCATCGAGGACGTTGTTGGCGCATTGGAATTAAAACAGTCGATCGTCTCCACGTTGACAAGTGGAGTGAACGAATTCCTTGGAGGAGAGCACAAATCACTGGCTGGCGAATTGCACAACGCCGTCGAAGAAAAACGCGTTCAACTGTGGCATGAACGTATTCATGCAATCAATTGGGAGCTTTTCGATCGGGGGATTGAGGCGTTCACTTGGAACTCTATGGAGGAGTTGATCAAAGGTGCGGATAAGCTTGGATGGCTAACGAAGGTTCCCCGAGGCAACGAAGCGGAGCAATTTGCAGTTCAAGCACTGAACGCCCAGTTGGGGGAGAATTCTGACCCCGCGACTTTTAAAGCGTTTTACCAAATGCGTGAGGAATTAGAGAAACCCTTCGGCAAGAAAGTCTTCTTCTGGCCACGGCAAACCGGACCGAAGGGCGATCTTGTCGATGATGAAATGGGCCGAGTTTTGCAGGTCCCGGGTTGGAGCAATATTTTTACGCAGCCGATTATTAACCGAATTGAAATGCTTTCAACGGGCGTTCGCACCGATATCGGAGTGAAAGTATTTGGTCCGGATCTGGACACGATCGACCGTGTGTGCAAGGAGATTGAAACCTCGCTTCAGCCCGTCAATGGAGCCCGCGATGTTATCGCTGCCCCGATCATGGGGAAGGGATATGTTCAAATTGACATCGATCGCGAGCGGGCTGCACGTTACGGGATTTCGGTAGAAGATATTCAAAATGAAATTGAAGTTGCATTGGCTGGTCGAGCCGTTACGTTCACCGTTGAAAATCGAAACCGATTTCCAGTGCGCGTTCGCTATGCACGAGCCGACCGTAATGACGAAGAAAATATCCGCAGATTGCTAGTGAGCGCGCGAGGAATGGGGTACTCGTTGGACGGTACGTCTTCGCCCGGCGGAATGTCCACTTCGACGACGGGATCTGGTGATGAGTCTTCCACAACAAAAACCGCTGGGGAACATTCCGCCGCTCCCGCGCACTCGGCTAAGCGAAGCGCCTTAATCCCACTAAGCGCCATGGCCGACGTGCGGATCGTCGAGGGGCCAGCGATGATCAAGAGCGAAAACGGCCGCTTGCTGAACTACGTAACGCTCAATGTCCGCGGGCGGGATATCGTAGGGTTTGTCGATGAGGCGCAGCGCGTGGTAGCGCAAAAGGTTGCGTTGCCAGAGGGAGTCCACCTGGAATGGAGCGGGGAATTCGAACATCAGGTGCGAGCTGCCCGGACCCTCCGCATTATTTTTCCTGTTGTGTTCGTCCTTATTTTCATCATCCTGTACCTCACATACAACGACCTCGCCGATGCCGGGTTGATGATGCTGGCCGTACCCGAAGCACTCGCTGGTGGTGCATTCTTTATGTATCTGTTCCCAAAAATCCTGAACGGCTGGGAATCTCCCCCGATGGATTTCAGCGTCGCCGTGTGGGTCGGCTTCATCGCTTGCTTCGGAATGGCCACAGAGACGGGCATCATCATGCTCGTCTATCTGCGCGAAGCCATCGAAAAACGCGGCGGTCTTGAAAACATACAGTCGCTTGAAGAACTGCGCCAGGCAGTCATCGAAGGCGCCGTGCATCGACTTCGACCGAAGTTGCTCACCGAGGGTGTCGCCATCATTGCGATCTTCCCGATGGTTTTTGCCAAAGGTGTGGGCGGGGAAATCCTGGCCCCGATGGCATTGCCCGTTTTGGGCGGACTGTTGATCTCCGATGAGGTTGTCGATTTATTCTTGCCGGTTCGGTTCTATTGGGTCCGGCGTGCTCGTTGGCTGAAGCTTCATGGCAAAGGTTCAATGATTCATTTGCCGGACAGCCACCCAGATGATCAAGTTGTCGAATCGAGCGCAGTGTGAGACTGGTTAACTGAGTTGTAAATCACTCCTACTGACGGGAAGAAAGACATGGACTCAGAACACATCTCGCTGCCAATTCTTGATGCGGCGATGCCACCAGCAATCGATCCAGTGTGTGGAATGAAGGTCAACGTGTCGTCGGCGAAACACAAGTTCGACTACAATGGTAAGACGTACTATTTCTGCGGTCGTTCTTGCCTCGAAACGTTTTCCGCCAATCCTGGAGGTTTTTTGACGGCCTCAACACCGGGACCAAAGAACGACCGAGACAAACAAGCAAGTTCGGCTGAAGCGTCGCCGGATGCGTTCTACACGTGTCCGATGCACCCCGAAATACGCCAGCGCGGACCCGGGAGCTGTCCAAAATGTGGCATGGCATTGGAGCCTGAGTCTCCCCTGGTATCGGCACATGGCGTCGAGTACACCTGCCCGATGCATCCCGAGATTGTGCGCAGTGAGCCTGGCACGTGCCCGAAATGTGGGATGGCACTTGAGCCACGGACGGTCGTCGCTGAAGAAGCAAATCCTGAACTCGTCGCTATGAGCAGACGCTTTTGGACGAGCGCCGCTTTGACCGTGCCTCTGTTCATTCTCGCTGAAGGTCGCCCTTCACGAGCGTTACACCCGCGCTTTGCTAGACGGAAAACCTGCCGGACTTTTAGGCGTTGCGTTTTTAATCAGTGTCCCGGCAGTCGCGCCACGACCAACTCCGACCATAATGGACATTGGTGTGGCCAGACCAAGAGCACAGGGACATGCAATGATTAGCACAGCCACCGCATTGATAACTGCGAACGCATAACGCGGCTCTGGCCCTCGTACCCAATGCTCTCCAGATGTCCTGATCACTCGTGGAAGCTACAAATCGAGCCGAGCGCTGAAGTTAATTTACGGGAACTGCGGTTAGCCTGCCGCTTGCGTTGACGAATCTGGTTCCACTTTAGTTACTCGCTTTTGACGACGGCAACGACGATGACAGTTATGCTGCTGACGCTGATTATCCATGCGTCGCACACACGACGACCTGACAACAGGAGTCTGTTTAGTCCTGTTTCTCATCTACTTTTCGTGTGGATTTTCAGGTCGTGGTCAATCCTGTCGTCAATTTGCGATTGGTTGGGATAGCAGCCTGCGCGGCAGCATTGCTAGCATCCTTTCACATAAGCGCCTTCGCCGAATCTCCGGCAAGCGGCGATCCCGCTCGTCAAAGTGACAGTGCGGACGTTCAGAGCATCTACCGCCGACTCGATGGTCAGGAAGCGGAGATTCGTCGACTCCGCGAGGAATTGGCAGGCCGCGAGGGTACGGCGGAACATTCAGAGGTACTTCCGGATGGATCTACGTCCAGCGAGAGTGGCGAGGCAAAAGCCCCTACGTCCGACCTTGAGGACCGAATCAATGCGCTAGAAAAGCGGCTCAAGAAGTTGGACACGCCAAAGGACAACACACCAAAAGACGATTGCGGGATGACCGGACCCTACGACGTCGGCAGCGATACAAAGATGAACGCCTCGTGGAAGAATGGTGTGGTCTTCGAATCAGCTCACAAAGATTTTCGATTTCACGTCGGTGGCCGAGTCCAGTGGGATATAAGCGCTTTCGATAATGACCCGGCCTTACTCGTGCCGCCAGCTGTTGGCGGCATCGGACCGCAACCCGACTCAACCCAATTTCGTCGCGCACGTATTCGCGCCGATGGCACGATGTACGAAGTATTCGACTGGGTTGCCGAATACGACTTGGCGAACACGCTCACGCCAGCTGCGGCCAACGCGGGCCAACCCGTGGCCACGACCCCGGGGCTGACGGAGCTTACCATCACTTGGACGCATTTGCCGATTGTGGGCAATTTTCGCGCGGGCAATCAGCGCGAACCCATGGGTATGGAACATTTGACCAGCGATCTCTATCTCGACTTTATCGAACGTTCGTATCTGCGCGATTCGCTATGGGGGCCGTTCAACAACGGCTATACGCCGGGGATGACGTTTTTTGACTGGACTGAATGCGAAGACGCCACTTGGGCAGTCGGCCTCTATGCAAACCAAGCGGACTCGTTCGGGTACGCAATTGGCGACGAGGTAGCAACTACCGGGCGTCTAACTTACTTGCCCTACTACGATGAACCTTCTGACGGCCGCTATTTGTGGCATATCGGCGCTTCCGGCAGCGTTCGCAATCCCGACCAGGGGCAAGTTCGAATTCGTACGCGGGGCGACATTCGCAGCGGTCCGCCGGGCGTTCTGAATCCGATTTACGCTGATACGGGAACGTTCAATGCTTCGCAGCAGGATATCGCGGGCATGGAAACGGCGGTCGTGTGGGGGCCGTTAACCCTCGAAGCTGAATACGATGGCACGTGGGTGCAGGATGCCACTTCAACAGGCGCAATTCCGGTCGACTTTGGAACGCCTTTCTATCACGGCGGATATGTAACACTGCTCTATTTCTTGACAGGCGAGCACAGTGTCTACAACCGACATACGGGCACATTTGAGGGCGTCACGCCGTTCGAAAATGCGTTCTGTACTTCGAGTTGCAATGGGGCCAATACTGGAAGCGGCGCTTGGCAGCTGGCTTTCCGATATAACACGATCGACTTGAACGACAACGGCATCAACGGCGGAGTACTAAATAGCTTCACGGCCGGTGTTAACTGGTACTGGACTTCGAACGCGAAGGTTCAATTCAACTACGATCTCACGCGTCGCAGTGAGGTCAAAACAGTCGATGCGGGCGATATCAACAGCTTTGGCCTGCGATTCGCGTACTTCTTCTAAAATGCCGTCGCTGCCAGCACTCTTTCGGCGCGACCCAATCCTCTTGCTTGCGACGAGCTTTCTAGCACGCCAGCGGCGGTAGCTGATCTGGACCGTTCGGGTTCATCCGCTACAATCCCACCACGCCATTGGCGTTTTACTTTTCCGGCGCACGTTCCACGCGCCAACGTGTTAGCATTTGCGAACGAGACTCCCCGTTGTTTACTGCGCCGATTTATCGCGCGGCACTCACGGCCGTGGCGACGGTCTCTGCTCTGGCTTGCGCTGCGGTAGCACAAGAAAGCCAGCCGACTGTTCGCACACAACCATCAAGCGCGTACGCCGGAAGCTCAACCACTGGCCTAGGCAGCGATGGCATCTCCGCTACGGATGACGTTCGTGAACAGCTCGATCGCCAGGAAATAGAGCTTCGTCGATTGCGTCGTGAGCTCGAAGAATTACGGGCAGGAAATCTTCCGACTGCGGCGTCTTACACCTCCGCGGATAAAACCAGTTCTGTGGCGGGCGCTTCCGGCAGCTACGACAACAAAGAATCACTACCCTCACCGGGGAAGTCAAATGCCGATGCGCAGTCGCCAGCGGACGACGGTCGGCCGGTATTTGGACCCGCGTATGAAGTCGGAAGCGACAAAGCGCTCAGTTCGAGCTGGAACAACGGCTTTGAAGCAAAAAGTAAGAACGGTGACTTCCGTTATCGAGCTGGCGGTTTGCTGCAGTTCGACTCTAGTTTTCTCAACACCGATCCAGACCTGCTCCGGCCACCCGCAGCAGGCGGCATCGGTTCGAATCCCGATTCGCTACAGATTCGCCGGGCTCGAATCACGCTTGAAGGCACGGCCTACGAGGTGTTTGACTTCAAGTTTGAATGGGATTTCGCAAACTTCGTCGCGCCAGCCGCCGCCTCCGCAGGCCAGCCAGTCGTCAGCACGCCGGGTTTGACTGAAATGTGGGGCCAGTGGACACAACTGCCGGTGCTTGGAATTATTCGCGTGGGCAACCAAAAGGAACCGCTTGGGCTGGAGCACGTCGAGCCCATCAAGTACCTGAGCTTCATCGAGCCGTCTTATTTATTTGACATGGTCTTCGGACCTTTTAATTTGGGTTTCACTCCCGGCATTCAGGTTATGAATTGGTCCGAGGACCAATCCACAACTTGGCAATACGGGGTCTTCGGAAATGACTCGGACGGCTTCGGTTACAGCATCAACAATGACTGGGCGATTACCGGACGAGCAACGCACTTGCTCTGGTATGATGAACCCTCCAATGGGCGTTACCTGTGGGAGGTGGGAACGTCCGGTAGCATCCGCACGCCGGATGAGGGTGCGGTGCGGTTGCGAACCCGCGGCGATATTCGCAGCGGACCGCCGGGGGTATTGAATCCAATCTACGCCGACACCGGCGGATTGCTCTCAGACCAGCAAGACGTCGTGGCGTTTGAAACGTTTGCCCAGGCAGGGCCGTGGTCGTTGCAAGGTGAGTATGCTGGCACTTGGGTCCAGGACGCGGTGCAGCCTGCCGGGGTCGATCACGGCACGCCATTTTTTCATGGCGGCTACGTCGAACTGCTTTATTTTTTGACAGGTGACTGTCGTAATTTCAATAAGCAGTTCGCAGTTCCCGATCGTACCGTGCCACTAGAAAACGCCTTTCTGGTCGAAACTGCGAATGGATACAGCTCCGGGCGCGGTGCATGGCAACTGGGGATCCGCTATTCCGGCATCGATTTGAACGACAACGGCATCAACGGCGGCATTCTGAACTCGGGCACGCTCGGTCTGAATTGGTTTCCGAACCCAAACACCATCATCCAATTCAATTACGATTTGACGCACCGTAGCCAAGTAAGCGGCACGCCGGATGGGTTTATTAACGGATTCGGCGCGCGAATGGCGTACAACTTCTAGACGGGCCTAATGCTCGTTAGTGAGTCGTCAGGCAGTCAATCGACTGAGGTTCGCCCCACACTTTGTTATCGACGACGTTTTGGGCCGGATAACCTAACGCGTGGTAAAGTCTGAACTGCGCCTTGTTGTAGTCATTCACACTGGCATAATAGTTTAGGTAAGATTGCAATAACTGTCGCAGAGCTGCGGTGACTTCTTGGGGGCGGATCGCCAGTTGCAGTTGATTACCGGAGCGAATTGTCTCGCCCAGCCCGCGAAGATTTCCATCAAACGAGGCTTTGGCGGCGATCAATCCTGACTCGGCCTCGCCGACGCGAGTCGCCGCTGCCAATACGCGAGCTCGGGCCTGGACGACTTCCGCGGCCACGTTGTCTTGCGTGCGAAAGAGCTCGACCGCGGCTTCGCGCTGTTCCCCGTGACGTTGATTCACTAAGCCAACATTTCCAGCGCCAAGGTTTTGGAGTTGCCAAAGCACTTGAAAATCCCAGTCGCTACGTCCAGCCCAGGTAGGATCCTGGCCCGTAAGCCCGGCGCCATAGATGCCCGCGCCCAATGTTTGGCCAGGCGTAGAACCACCCTCTAAAACGAGACTCGGAATCCACGGCCGCATTTTTTCTTGTTTGAGCCTTGCAATCGTTGCTTGAACAATTGCTTGTTGTGATGCAAGCTCCGGCCGGTTCGTAAGCCCTTCCGTGATCAGTTCGTCGACCGCCTCGTCTGGAGCGACAACGGTCACTTTTAAATGCGGCGGTTCGAGCGGGATGATAACGGCCGCAGGATTTAATCGCAAAACACGGGTGAGATTGGAGCTACTGATCCGCCAATCTTGTCTAGCGGTTGCCGTCTGTTGTTCTAAGTCAGCAAAAGCAGCGATAGCGCGCTCGACCTCGATTGGAGCAGTGAGGCCTAGCGAGAGTGAGCGAACTTTCTTTACCAGCTCATCGGCTTTGGCGTGCGTATCGACGTAAGCAGCTAACACGCCGCGCGACTCTTGCACGGAAAAATAAGCGTCCGAAACTGCCAGCAGTGCGTCATTCTGTGCTGCTTGAACGTCGTACGTCCGTGATCGATAAACCTGCTGCGCTGCAAGCGGAGCATAGATCGCATCTGTAAGGCCGAACACGGCTTTCATGCCGCCACCGGCCATGAACTGATTGCGAGAGTTAATTGCTACTTCGCCGGTAGTTCGAATCTGAGCGCCGTCGTGGCGTTGGTAATCTGTTCCCAAATCGACATCTGGAAGCCAGAGGACACGCGCCTTTTCAAGCTGTCCATATGCAGTGATTTCACTGGCTCGCGCGGCTTCGACTACGAGCGGCCGTGCTTCTGCCAATCTCAGTGCGGTGGCGAGGTTAATCGACAACGACTGGTCGATATCCTCGGGCCGCGCTGCGGGAATCTCTGGGACGTTGGATGTGCCTAAAACTTGCGGAAGCGGACCGGGCTCAGGCAGTCGTTGTGGGGGTGGGATTTGTTCTGGGACGACGTCCTGGAAGTAGTTCGCAATGGCTCCCGAATGCACAACTGCGTCGTCGGGCCGAACATCTACCGCTTGTTGTGCGTATACGGCGCTGGGAGTAGCTAGCAATAGCGTTAATGCCAAGCGCGGCATGCAGATATGTCGCATCATCGTTGCCCCCGATCAGCCGCTGATGGTCGTCCACTCGCGGTGAGCCGTCGCTCCGGCTACGCTGATCCATCGCCTAATAATCGTTACCATCGTCCCAGTTTCGATCGGGACTAGAGCTTATTGCACGGCAAAGTCGATACAATCAGAATAAGTGTAAGCGGACGCTGACCTTAAGACCTTCCTTGTTCTCCGCTAGCAATCCCCACCTTATTGGTCCGCAGGCGTGAGTGCCACTAGCAATTTCGCATTGCCGATAGCGGCTAAAGCGCTCCATTGGCGACGCAAGTGACTGGCGTGCCAACAACGCGATGCCAGCAGCAACGTCTAACCGAGCCACTTGAAGACAGGAGCTCGCGGTGAACTTTATCGTATTTGGAATGCGTCACCCGATCAGCACGATGATGATGATCGTGACGTTGATCGCCGTCGGCGGGCTGGCGTTATCTCGCATGCGGGTCGATATCTTCCCGCCCATCAATCAGCCGCAAATTGTCGTTTTCTGCAACTACGGCGGCATGGATCCTAGCCAGATGGAGGGTCTCCTCGTCAATCAGTTCGAGTTGGCGTTTCAATATGTAGACGGCGTAAAGAACATCGAATCACGTTGCATCAGCCAAGTCGCGCTCATTAAGCTCGCGTTCTACCCAGGTACCGATATGGCCAAAGCGATGGCCTCGGTCGTAAGCCAAGCGAACCGGGCACAGGCAAGCATGCCGCCCAATGTGCTGCCTCCGCTTATCATGCAGCTCGACGCGGGCAGTGTCCCCGTCGGCTATCTCGTATTGCAAAGTAAGAATCGAACGCTTGGAGAAATGGGCGACCTCGCCCAAATGCGAATTCGGGCGCTTGTTCAGTCCAACGTGCCCGGGACCATGGCCACCTCTCCTTTTGGAACCAATACCCGTGCGATCGTGATCAGCGTTGATCCCGATCGGCTGCGATCGTATGACCTTACGCCCGATTCAGTCGTATCCGCGATTCGAGACGGCAATTTCATCAGTCCGTCGGGCAATGTGTATGTTCAAGATGAAATGCCATTGGTGCCGAACAACGCCATGATCAGTGAGCCGAAAGACTTCGGTAACATTCCTATTAAACCCGGTAGTGGCGTGTATGTGCGCGATGTTGGCACGATCTCCGATGCGACCGACTTAAACTACGGCTACGCGTTGGTGAACGGACATAAGTCCGTTTATTTGCCAATCGTCAAAAAGAGCACGGCTTCGACGTTGCAAGTTGTCGGCGACATAAAAAAGTCGATGCCGCTGTTCAAAAGCGTGTTGCCGGACGACGTCAATTTAAGTTTCGAATTCGATGAGTCGCCCGCCGTTAAGAGTGCGATCAGCAACGTGTTTATGGAGGGCTTGATCGGCACGGTGCTCACAGGCGTGATGGTATTGATTTTTCTCCGCGATTGGCGGAGTGTGATTGTCGTCGTGCTCAATATTCCGCTCGCGCTGCTCGGGTCATTGTTTGGCCTATGGGTTACCGGCTACACGATCAATATCATGACGCTCGGCGGCCTAGCATTGGCGATCGGCATTCTCGTCGACGTGGCCACCGTATCGATCGAAAACATCCACGTTCAGATGACTCGTACGAAGTCGCTGGCCCGCGCCGTAGAGCGAGGCAGTCATGAAACCGCGGTGCCGAGATTGTTGGCGCTCGTTTGCGTGCTGTCCGTGTTCATTCCCGCATTTATCATGGAAGAGCCGATTCGATCGTTGTTCGTGCCGCTGGCGCTCGCGGTCGGGTTCGCAATGGTTTCCTCGTACGTGCTATCGAGCACGTTCGTACCTGTTATATCTGTCTGGCTGATCAAGCATCACGGCGAGCACGCGGAACATGGGAAGCGGGGACTGTTCGATCGAACTCAGCGCATCGTCCGGATTTGGCTTCGTCGTCTAAGAAGAGGTCGTCGACTCGTAATTCCGGCATACATTACAGACCGTCTCAATCAGCCTGAGAAACCAGGAATAAAGCACTCAGAAACTGCCAAGCAGGGATTGTTCGATCGATTTCAGGTCGTTTTCGGTGGCTGTGTGCGACAACTCGTAACTTGGCGGTGGATCGTCGTACCTGCCTATCTCGGCGTCAGTTTGTTCGTGCTGCTAGCGGCGGGGAGCCAACTCGGAATGGAACTGTTCCCGCAGGTGGACTCGGGAGAGTTCGTACTACGATTCCATGCGCCGCCCGGATCAAATTTCGAAATCACCCGGCAAATCGCGGCGAAAATTCTGCAAGTAATCGACGAAGAAGCACAGGCCGGAAACGTTCGAATTTCAATGGGCTTCGCTGGCCAGCAAGCGCCCGTCTATTCAATGAACAATTTGATTCTTTTTATGCGTGGGCCCGACGACGGGCAGCTGCGCATCGCACTAGAAGAAGAAAGTGGTATACGCCTAGCGCCGTTCCGAGAACGCTTGCGTAAAGTGCTGCCTGAAAAGGTTAGGCCATGGTTAGCGGACTTACTTGAACAACAAGGCCTCACGGCTGCCTCCGCAAAAGCCCGGGCGGATCAGGTCGCGTTCGGTTTCGAGCCGGGTGATATCGTGAGCGAGGTGATGAGCTTCGGGTCACCAACGCCCATCGAGATTGCCGTGGTCAGTCCCAACTTAGCAGACGCTAAAGAGCATGCGGACAAAATCAAAACTGAGTTGGAAAAAATCCCCTATTTTCGCGACGTCGCATACCATCAGTCGATTGATTATCCAACGGTGCCGGTGCAAATCGACCGGGAGCGGGCCGGCATGAGCGGCATGACGGCGAAAGAAGTTGCAGACGCCATTTTGGTGAGCACGTCATCGAGCCGTTACGTCGCCCGCAACTACTGGCGCGACCCAAAATCTGGAGTGGATTATCAAGTCGAGGTACTCGTTCCGACGAAACGGATGAATTCATCGCGACAAGTGGAAACGATACCCTTGCGCCGCGTGTCGGGAGGGTCGAACTTGCTTGTGCGCGATGTGGCCACGGTTAGTAAGGGAACGATGCCTGGACAGTTCGACCGAAACACCATGCAACGATTTCTGAGTTTAACCGCGAACGTCGAGGGTGAAGACTTAGGTCGGGCTGCGCGTCAAATCAATGATGCCATCGAAGCGGCTGGCCAGCTACCAAAAGGTGTAAGAATTGATATCCGTGGCCAAATAACGCCAATGCAAGAGATGTTCAAATCGATGACAATAGGATTGGCGATCGCCGTCGTTACCATCATGATTTTACTAACGGCATATTTTGAATCGCCGCGGCTGGCACTCGCTGCCGTGAGTGCCGTACCTGGTGTTCTCAGTGGTGTGGCATTGATTTTGTACATCACCAACACTTCGCTGAACATCGAATCATTCATGGGCTCGATTATGTGCATCGGCGTGTCGCTGTCGAACTCCGTAATGATGGTGTCGTTCATCGCGAGAGATTGGCAGCATGGGAAAAGTTCATTTGATGCCGCTTGGCTTGGCGCTCAAGAACGCTTGCGGCCAATTTTAATGACGGCGTGCGCCATGACGGTCGGTATGGTGCCAATGGCACTTGCTTTGGAACGAGGTAGTGAAATGCAGGCGCCGCTGGGGCGAGCCGTTATTGGTGGATTAGTTGTGTCTACTTTCGCCACGTTGCTGATTGTGCCGTCGGTATTTGCCCTGCTGATGGGCGCTCGCCCGTCTGTGTCACCGTCTGTACATCCCGACGATCCTGCGAGTCGATATTACGATCCCTTGCCGGTCAAAGAAGGCGACGATCCCCGTACGAGTCAAGCCTTTGCCCACGCATGAAGGCGATCTGAAAGGAAGTAAACTGTGAAATCGGTGAATCGACTTCTGCTTGGAATGCTGCTCTGCGGTTTTGCATACGGCTGCAGTAAACCAAAGACGGATAAAGCCGCGCCACTCAATTTGGTGCCGACAGTAAAAGTTGAGCAACCTGCATTGCGCGACATCGAACGTATTATTGCCCAGCCAGGGGCGATCGAAGCGTACGAGCAAACGTCGATTTATTCCAAGATCCCGGGCTTCGTGCAGAAGTGGCACGTCGACATTGGCGATCGGGTTAAGAAGGGTGATTTGCTGATTGAGTTGCTTGTTCCTGAGCTGGCCGATGAGCACAGTCAAAAGGTCGCCCAGATCGAGCAGTCCCGGGCAGTCGTTCACCAATCCGAGAAGCTCATAACGGTAGCGGAAAGCAACGTTCAATCTGCACAGGACGCTGTGACCGAAGCAAAGGCCAATATCGATCGCTACGTGGCGGACGTGGATCGATGGCAAGGTGAGATGAATCGCTTAAGAGGCCTCGCGAAAGATGGGGTTGTTAATCAGGAGGTCCTTGCCGAAACAGAGAATCAACTGAAGTCGAGCCAAGCGGCATTGGAATCTGCTCACGCCGCTGTAAAGAGCAAAGAATCGCAACGCCTCGCGGCCGAAGCCCAAGTGGGAAAGGCCAAGGCAGACTTAAATGCCAGTCAAGCGCAGGTCAAAGTTGCCGAGGCAGAAGAGCAGCGGCTTGCTTCGATGTTCCAGTACACAAAGATCACTGCTCCCTACGACGGCGCGATCACCTCGCGCAACGTCAGTACCGGCGATTTTGTCCGTGCGGGCACCGGCAACTCGCCTGAGGGCGGAAGTTCCGAGGCATCCGGTGGTTCACCAATGCCGATGTTAGTCGTTACGCGTACCGATCCGATGGTATTCGTCATCGGAGTACCGGAGGTCGATGCGCAATACGTGAAAGTAGGCACCAAAGCGTCGCTTCGACTTCAGGCGCTCGCTGGTCGCGAGTTTGACGTTGCAGTCACTCGAATCGCCCCTACGCTCAACAAGCAGAGTCGAACCTTGATGGCTGAGGTCGACTTGCCGAATCCCAATGGCGAACTTTTGCCGGGAATGTATGCTTACGGGTCCATTGAATTGAACCGCTCGAAAGTTCGCGCAATACCCAATTCAGCGACCGTGCAAATTGGCAATCGGATGTGCTGTTATTTAGTGGAGAACGGGAAGGCGTCGCGCACTCAAATTCAAATCGGCGTCACCGACGGCAGTTGGACCGAGGTCGTGAAAAAAGAATCCTATCCAACAAACGGACAGTCCGGGACCTGGCAGGATTTCGACGGTTCAGAAAAAGTCATCGTTGGTGATCTGTCAGAGATTTCTGATGGCGAGCGGGTTGCGCTCGACGAAGGCCAAGCTCAGCAGCCGAAGTTAACCAGCTTTAAAGCTGGTCACGAAGTTGCCGCAACAACGCGCTAAGTGACGAAGCCTCGCGCGGTCAATTGTCCAACTTTCGCTAACGAATACGAAGCGATCGAGTTGGGAATTCGGTCTCTCGTGGAGGACCGGCGATTCCGGGCGACAGCCGCTCAATCATTTGGGCGACGGCGAGGTCGGGATCGCGGCGACACTATTGTGCTGCTTGGCAAGCAATTCGGCGGCCTCTGCTTTTTGTCCTGACTTCTCAAGCAATGCGGCATAACGCTGCACGAGGCTGTCCATGTCAGGATGATGGTTTGACCCGAAGGCCTTTTCGTAGGTAGCCAGAGATTCTTTGTACAAGGATGCGGCTTCGTCAGTTTTGCCTTGCATTTCGCGCACCTGACCAAGCTGTTCAAGACTACGCGCTACCTTGGGATGTGCGACAGGGAATGCCTTCTTTCGCGATTGCAGAGAGGCTTCGCACAACGGTTCGGCTTCGGTCGCCTTTTCTTCGGCGATGTACACTTCGGCAAGGCCCGATTGACAGTTCGCCACGTACGGATGGTCGGCAGCGAACATTTTTGCAAAGGATTCTAAGCATACACGGCTCAACTCTTCCGCCTCTTCGTATTTCTTCTCGGCGCAATACGTCTTCGCCAAATTGCTCTTCCCCATCCCAACGGTCGGGTTGTTTTCACCGAGCGTTTGTGTCCAGATCTCAAGCGACTGTTTCCCGAGAGACTCGGCTTCGTCGTACTTCTTTTCTTCGCGCACCACGACCGACAGGTTTTGTAAAACGTTGGCATACGCCGGATTCTTTTCGCCCGCGAATTGGCGGACGAGGGCCAGAGAGCGTCGATAAAGAGCTTCTGCCTCATCGTTTCGTCCCTCGGTGCGGTAGAGGACCGCGAGGTTCTGTGCCGCTGCCGCAATTCCAGCTTGGTCGCTAGGATAATTCTTTTCGATCGCGGCTAAGGCTTGCTTCCCAACCTTTTCCGCCTCATCGAACTTGGCTTCTTCTTGGTACAGTGACGCAAGATTGATTTGGCCTCGAATCGCATTTCTACCGTTTGCCCCTTCGGCATGTTCGACGATCGCATTTGCGCGTTTGTAAGATGCCTCTGCGTCTACGTAGTAAGCTAAGCCCTGCTGCACGCTCGCCAGCATTCCCAGCGATTGGGCAAACCGCGGATCATTGCCCCCGAATTGTTCGGCCTGGGTGGCGGCGGATTGAAGTTGCTTAAGAGCTTCGGAATAGTTGCCTTGTTGCTGCGCCCTGAGCCCAGCCTGCATCGAGTTCTTCCACCCAGATTCCTGAGCAGCTGCAATGTTCGTGCAAAATATGAGCGCACAGGCGGTGACTAGTTCGAATCGTTGTAATTGCACAGCTTAACTCCTAGCGCACAGAGTGAATCGCTTACGGTCCGAAAATCCTTGGCCGGCTCATGAGCTGAACGAGGCGTTCAGATCGGACCGTTCAACGGTAGGCAGCAAAAGGCGTAACTATTTATTCAATTCTTTGCTCAACGACAATGCGAAAATCGTGCGCTGAAGACTGCTAGCTGGCGAAGAGATGTCCCCGAGTCTACTGTCGCTAGCTGCCCTAATTCTTTGGCCGCGAGAAGAAGCCGAGTGGGAGTGACGCCATCGCCAAACGATCAGCGACAGCTTGGTCCTGGCATTTCCGGTTCGCCCGATCAGGCTGATTCGTCCAGCCGAGTGATTCGCTGCGTTGCGATTTCACCTGCCTTCGTCGGCCTGTCATCGTCGGGGCTCACGTCAAGCTGGCTCCGACGAGGATGGGTCGAGGAAGGCAATTCACCCCCGCCTCTGCTAACCTGCCTTTGTTGGTCCGATTCCGAGGGGCCTTATTGATTCGGAAATTAGTCCAGAAAACCTTCTCTCGTAAGCCTCTCCGACAAGGCTTCTTCAGCGATTTCCTGTTGCGTAGAAATACTTGCTCCTTTGAGCCTAAGCTCTAAAGACGCGCGCTATATCCGCCTAACACTTTGATGGGCAGCCCATGCAAAACACCCGAGACCAAGAGTAAGGAGTGCCGCGCATATGACAGCGTTGCGCAACAGCCGCGGATGGGTCTTAGATGCAGCGCCAAGTCGCTTGCCGCGCGAGATTGTGATGAAACGGCCGCTCGTAAGCGAACTCGCGGAGAATCGCGAGGGATTCTTTGGCATCGCGAACGCGAGGTTCCATCCAAGAATCGAATCCACTTTCCTCAATAAAGAACGGCTGCCGATGATGCCCATGCTCCATCACGTATTTTGACGCAGGCCGGATAAGAAACGTCATGCTGTAGAATTTCTCAGTGCCTTGACCACGTAAAGGTCGCTGAACGGGAACTCATCGGGAAGAATCTCCCGGGCTTCTTTCCAACGCCGCGAGCGGTCATTCGGGAATTGTTGGAGCTAGGCGTTCGGTCGACGAGTCACCACCAACTATCAGACCATTTCCTTGCTCACATAACGGCGAGAGCACCGCCATGGCTGTGATCAGTTACTGAACACAACTGCGTGATTTGGTAGAATGAAGCGAGCATTCACGCATACGGCACTGCAACTTCAGGAGGCCGCAATGGTAACAAAGGAATTCAAATGCCAACGGTGCGGGCATCGCTTCATGATTGAAGTCTTTGAGGAGGGCGAAGCAGATCAGAGACACTGGACGAGTCGTCCAGTCACTTGCGAGAAATGCCGCAGCCCGTCGGTGGAATCCTTACGGGTGATCGGACGATCGTCGTCTCAGTCGCGGTAATCGGTAGGAAGGCTTTAGGACAGATGCGAAAACGAATTTTCTTGAGTTCCGTCATGCGAGGATTTTCCGCTGAACGGACTGCTGCAATAGATGCGATCGAAACGCTCCGGCACGAGGCTGTCCGTGCGGAGGACTTTGGAGCTAAGCCGCACAGCTCGCAGCTTGCTTGCCTTGAAGGTGTGAGAGGCAGCGAGATCTACGTTGGTGTTTTTGGAGAAAGATACGGAGATGCGGTCGCGTCCGGACTTTCGCCCACTGAGGAAGAGTTTCACGAAGCTCGAAAGCGAGGCCTGCCGATTCTTTGCTTCATAACGAAGGGCGCAAAGGAGCCCCGGCAAGAAGAGTTCCTTCGGAGCATCACTGGATTCGAAGATGGATATTTTGTCGCATTCTATTCAAGTACTGACGATCTAGGAAAAGCGATAATCCGCGCGCTAAACGATCTTTCAACAACTGATGGCAAGGTTTTAGATTCAAAAGGCGCTGACCAAATTTTTCGCACGCGATTTGATGAGTGCTGTGTAGCCCAGCGCGGGTCTGTATCTTTCCGAATGGCACTTATCCCGGAACGGCATTCGGAGGAGTATTTCTCCCCCATAGCGTTGGGAAGCGAAGAGCTGAAAGATAAGATTAGCCAGCTACTACTGTTTGGCCCGAAACCCCGTTTTTTTACAGCAGCACTTGGTGTCGAGCACACAGAAGGCGATGACTATGTTCGGCTGCATCAAGAAAATGAAAATCGCGGTATGCCAGGGCGGTCCGTAACTCTCTTCCACGACGCTGCAATCTTCGCGAGTTCGGAAGTGCAACGCGAGTCAAGTCGCACTAGCGGATTTTTAACTTCGCACATAATTGACGAAGAAATCTTCGTAGAGAAGTTGCAATCCTTTGTTCAAATCGTGTCCGAGATTGTCTCACTCGTGCCACAGAACCAATTGTTAGCGAACTTTTTCTTTTCTTGCGAACTAAGCGGAATCGGTGACAAGTATTTTGGCAAAGTACCCTCACCTGCCCCAAACAGCATGAGCATGCCGGGGCGTCGGCTTCATGATCCTCTAAGCATTCCGAAAGAACCGCTTCGAGTGTCACGATCGAAGTTAACATCGGCAAACGAATTCGTGGCCGATATCGTTGAACGAACGGCTAGGACGTTTCGCGTAGCTGGAGCCTACTACATGAAAGAAGTAAGGGATTGGTGACCGCAAGTCAGAGAATTCAGGAGTGCTTCTGTCGGACGCCGCTTATTTTAGGGTAACGGCGTTCGCCCATACGAACGACGCACGACAGGCAGAATTGGCTGGATTTCAGATCCATATTCCAAAGCCAGTCAATGTTAGCGACCTCACGGCAGTCATCGGACGCCTCGCCAATCAGGCTTAGCCGATCGTCGACTGAAGGACATATGCGTTTTGAATCTTAGAACCCGATGGTGCATCTCGTTTCAACTAGTTCGAGCGATTTCACCGTCAACGTGAGTCACTCAGCGAGAGCAACGTCAGTGACAGCTTCGCCCCGACTGCGGCGAGACAGAAACGCTTCAAGATTTCCGACGGGAGCGAGTCATCAAACCTAGCAGCCCCATCCCTGCCAACAGAAACGTCGTTGGCTCCGGCACGATAGCGCCGATGCGGAAGCCAACTCTCTCAGAATCAGTAGGAGCGAAGCCAGAACCGACGCTACCCGAAGAAAGCTGAAATGCGGGGCTGGCGAAGCTATTGCCGCGAAGGCCTCTGGCTGTTCCCGATAGACTTTGTTCCGTCCACTGGACGATGTCTCCGCACTGGTCAAACGTACCATAGTGACTTGGCGAGGATGCAAACGCTCCGACGTTCGTAAAATAGTCCGGCGTTAGCGTGCCGTCATAATTGGCATTGTTCGTTCCGATCGCGGACAAAACGTTGCTAGGAGTTGTGTCACTCTGTGTGGCGTACGCCCAATAGCCGGAGCTGAGCCCATTACCCTTGTAGAAGGCTGCCTTATACCATTCATCGACGGTTGGAATGAAGTAACGTGCGCCTGGGTTGCGATTAACGGCCATGAGTGCAGCGTCTGTATTTGCCCCACTAAGCGTATACGCCCCGGTTTCGGTTGTACCGTTACCTTCTAGGCCGGTGGGCTGGCCGTTTTGTACCCAGTTTACGAAGCGCGCAGCATCTCCCCAGGTAACGTAACTGACAGGTAGATTTTCGAGGCCGGGAACCACAGAGTACGCGAAAGTTCCTGGCCCACCGCTTTGGACGATACCGACATTAGCGTTTCCAGACCCCATTCGCGCATGATAGAGTCCGTAAGTGTCGGTCTTTGCGACGGCGTTCAAAAACTGCGTGTACTGAGCGGTGGTTACGTCATACTTGTCGATGCTGTACTGATAGTTCACCGCACCAACGCCGTTGTCGCTTGTGTTCCCAACGTCCCCGATAGCCGCCAGTGAAATACTCGACTGGCCCGCTGTCATATTGAAAACGTCGGCGCTAGCATCAGCGGCGAAGGTAAAGAGAACGGCCGTGAAAACAACCGGCAGGAATAGTCTCATCATTTGAAGCCTTATCTCGCAACGAACTAAATACAGAGAAGTAGCACACGACCAATGCCCTATGAGCCTAATCATTTCGAGTACCGAGTAGGGACGTAGTTTCTGCGTCCTTTTTTGGGTGTCATCATTTCTGCCGACACCGCTCATGGCGGTCCACTTGCCGCGAGACTTCTAGAACCCGCATTGCTAATTCCATGCGGCCTCTTGTTCTTGTCCTTGCCGCGATGCGTGACTGATATGTCCGTAAAGTCGATTCGCTGATTTGAATCTCGGCTGCGATTTGCTTATCTGGCAGTCCACGCAACATGAGTTTCAGGACTGCCGCCTGTCTTGGCGAAAGCTCTAAGGCTTCGACGATTGCGCGCCAATGAAGCTCATCGAATGGAAGAGGTGGAGCAGACTCCGAACCAGTCGTCGTAGAATTATCTGAGTGACGAGCCACAGCAGGCTCCCAAAAAAAGAGGCGTCGAACCAGAGACGCCCAGCGAACCCCCGGCAAGAGGGCATACGGAACGTACCCTGGCCGACGCCCTTTTCAGGGCGCGGCACAAGGCACTGCATCCGTATTCAAACTTGCCGGTTTTCGCTGGAGCAGCGTCTTGACGCTCGCGCGTCATTTCAAATTGTGGTCGTCATCGCATCGGATGCCGACGCCTCTATTGTATCTGGCGCAGAGGAATTTGGGATCATTGATCGCTATCGGCTTCTACTCGCTGAACAGCAACCTCTGGTGCGAGCAAATTCGTCGAATTCGTCGGGCGAAAGAGTCTTTGACGTTTGCCAGAATATGCGGGATAATTGTGGTATGTCCGTTGATCCGAAATCCATATCGCTAAATGACGCGCAGCGTCACGTCCTGGCCGAGCTCTCGGACCAGTCGGGAAAACCGTGGCCGGAAATCCTGACCGAAGCTCTCACGCTATACCGACCGGCGGCGGCAAATAATGGGCACAGCAACGAATCGTTTACCGAATCTGCAGAACGTCTTGGCCTCGTCGGCTGCGTCGATGGGCCAGCGGATCTAAGTACTAACGCCACTTACATGGAAGGTTTCGGCGAAAGTGAGAAGTGAGCGCGTTATCGTTGACGCGGGCCCACTAGTTGCGATCTTAAATCGCCTTGATGCTCACCACGCGGCTTGTCAAAAACAGGGGCTCGATCTTCCCCGCCCGTTTCTCACAACTTGGCCAGTGATTGCTGAAGCAGCGTGGCTCCTTAGGAAAACTTCGGGCGGCGTCTCAGGTCTTCTTCGGATGGTGAGCGAAGGGTTACTGGATTGTTATCCGCTTGACTCAAGAGCTGCGGTATGGATGGATTCATTCTTAACGAAGTACGCCGATCAAAGTCCGCAACTTGCCGACGCGTCTCTTATGTACATAGCCGAGCAAGAAAAAATGGACACCCTGTTTACTCTCGATCGCCGCGACTTTCTCGTTTATAGACTGTCTGACAACCGCACGTTGACACTTCTTCCCTAGCACGTGTGGGGCTGGTCCATTTCTTCACGCGGTAAAGAAAGCCTTCGTTTCCTTTACACGCGAATGCTTCTTCCCAAGTAAGCCAGCTGTCCCGGTGCGCTTCGACTTTCTTTATGTTGACCCAGTGCCTCCCGCACCAGATCTCATCACCGACTCTGAGGTCGATCGTTCGACGCTTAGGTGGCCTCGGATATCCGTTTCTGTCACTGCGTTTGCCTGCGGGCATCCCGCGCCTGTCCAGTGGTACGACGAGCGCCAGAATAAATTCGGGCTTCTGGAGGGGTATTGGCCCAAGCTCAAAGTAGAGTGAATAAATGATGCGATATGCCATGCCGGAGAGCATAGCTGCCGCTCCAGAATAGCGCTACACCATCCGATAACTTGTGATCTTTAAACGTTAATAACACACGCTCGCACATCAATCGTTAGTCCCGTAGTACTTGAAGATTGTGCCCGGGTCCGCGTGGTCTTCAAAGCCGGTCACATTGATGATGGCCTCTGCCAGCCGGTCTTTCGGGTTGCGACCTTTGTTCAACGCGCGCCGCTGCATTCCGCCTGCAATCAGATCGGCACATTCCAGGAGAACGGTGCGGCCCTTGGGGACAGCTTCTACAGGCAGGACAGCCAACTCGCCCGGGAACTCCAGCGCTACCACCTCGCCGAGCTGCTTAGTCATCTTATGCAGGAATACGGAGTCAAAGCCTGTTTCGGCTTCCTTGATGACACGAACGCTACGGTTCTCCGTCAGGCAATTGCAGTCGCGGAGGTACTTCAGCGAATCCACAATAAGCTGAATAAACAAAGAGAACAGGTCTTGGTGCGTGCGGCCACGAGAAGTCAACGAGTAGCCCAGGAAAAGAACGCCCGAGCGCCGAGACTGGAGTTGTTGAAGAAGAGACACGGCACGATCTAGGTTGTTCTCCGAAGTATCGGAAAAATGAATCGTCTCGGGGCCCTGATTGGAACGCCACTGCTCCAACGCCGCGCAGTGCTTTTCAAACTGCTTCCAATTGATGACGCACACACCGGCGATTCCCGTGTAAGTTTTGTGACCCTCATTGCCCGTTTCGTCGAGATAGAACCGAACTTCCGAAAGTGAGTCGTGATGCGATGCTATGTATTCGTGAAACTCGGACTGCCTCGCTTCTCTTCCACGGTGCACCTCGGCTACGCCTCGGAAAAGTCGCAACTGGTTCTGGATCATGCGCCGCAAGCGACCAATTGTCTCTATGCGATCAAGTTCAAAAAGCACCTCCAGTTCAAGCGTCTGCCAGCGTTCCAGCACATCCGCCTGAAACATCTTCCAATACCTAATGCACAATGCCGTGTCGCTGTCGCGCGTCTCGGGGAATCTGTGCAAAATGTGAGCGACACGCTGTTCACTTGTCGCTAAGGACGAGTTGGCGATGTCAGCCAACATTTTCTGTCGGTGCACAGCTTGTTCAGGCGACAGGTTCGGCTCACGGGGAACCGACCAAGGTTGAAGATCGTCAATTGGATCATGAATTGGGAAGAGGAAACCGCTCTCGTCTCTGTCACGAGAACCTGTTTCGGGCGCCTCCGGCATCACCAATGGCTCGGGCGGGAGAGCTGCCATGGGAGGCACCAGAGCGGAGTCCGCTAACGAGGTGTCGTCGCCTCCCAAGACAAGAAGTTCCTCCCATATGCGGTGCTTGTCTTCGGTTGTGGCCGCGGGGTTGATCTTCTGACAGACGGCCTCAAACTCAGAGGAATATGGAAGATGTACAACGTCCGGCCCTTCGTTTCGGGCCAGGTCGAGCAGCATTTGCTTTTGATTGCGTTTCTTGCTCATCGCTGCATGCCCCGGCTTTTTCACGACAGCGTATTGTACGACGGGCGCCACGTGGCTGAACACGCCTCTAACTACATTAGGTAAAATATCCTCCGCCGATATCTAAACCGAAGAGCGGAACATCTTCATCGTTATTGAACCGTTCTAGAAGTATTTTCTCCAATTCATCTCGTGTCCAACCGGATCTCAAAGCGTGCAGCTCTCTTAAATAGTCAGGGGTGTCCGCCTCGAACGGTTCCAACTCGTAACCGTTCGCCATCTGAAGTAGCTGACGATTCGATAATCGCGGCATTCTTGCGATCCATTCATGTGGAACTGACACCACACCATACGTAGCTAGCGCCACTGCGCTGTCTCGTTCAAAATAATCAGGCTTCTCCGACCAGCGGACAGAGGGAACCCCAACCCCGTGCTCCTTCCACAATTGGGCAAAAGTATCGACTGAGGCCCCCGGGCGGAGGAGCAACTCCGACGCGTCCCCTGTTCTTAATGCCGTTAAAATTACACGAAGCTCCGCGCATTCGGCCACTTGCGGAAGGAGACGCAAGAGCTCTCCGTATTCAGAGAACGGAAGCAGGTACATTAGCCGGGCAAATGTGAAACGAATTTCTGATGTCCGCCATCGTCTTACCATCCCCGGCTGTGGAATTTCTTCGACCGCGATGCGCTTGGCATTCTCAAGGAACTTGTCGCGGATCTCTATCGCGGATTTCAGTAGGCTTTCAGGCGATTCAAAAATATAGGTGAGCTTCTGATCCCACTTACTGCGGTGAAAAAGAATCTTGAGGAACCGTCTGAATCGTCCGTACGTGGCGACTGATTGAAGGCGTGAAAATGGTAATGAAAACCCAGCGCTTTTGAACAAGTCCCGTGTCGCCATCCAGTTCTCTGGCGAACTAGCGCAATAAACTTGCAGTCGACGAATCAATGATCCAAACGTATCGGTAGTCACAGACTTTTCTCGCCGTGCAACGTGAGCGTTCCATTGATTTGCTGCGACGAAATCCGTCTTTGATTCATTTACGGCCAGCCCTTCCGCGACAACTAAGGCGCGAAACTGTCGCAACGCCGCTTCGACCTTCGACGCTTCGACTACAATCACTACATCATCCACGTAGCGAAAGTAACGGGCTGGATACAGCTTCGCCATTTCCCGATCGACATTCTCCAGCACAACATTAGCTAGAACGTGAGATAGCGGCGGGCCGACTGGAAGACCACTCTCTGGAAAGGAGAGCAGTTGCTCGACGAGGAAATTTGCCGTGTCCTTCTCGCTGTTTGTCGCTTCGGCTTTGCTTACTCGCTCTCGAAAGCGTCGAAGCGCTTTGTCTTTGTCGACGGACGGGTAAAAGTTTTTCAAATCAAGAATTATGCAGGTGTGATCAGGCGATTGACGCACCGCTTCGGCGACGTGTCTCTCTCTCAATCGATATCCATAAAAGAAATGGGCAAAAAGGTGTCCGCCCTTCCCGTATGACGGCCACAAATAGCTGTAAACGGCTGGGTGACGCGCAAATTGAGGCCACTGGCTAAGCATTGAGATTAATCGGCATTCAGCTAGAAGCGTTGTCGGACTGCCGACTACGAAGTGCCGATATTCGAGCTTCCCCTGCTCGTCCTGTCCCTTTAGCCCGGAATACTTCCAATACGCCTGCCTGCGGCGTGTGACGCTACGACGATCTACGTAACCGACAGTCCAGTCATTCCGCAGCTCTTTAGACGTACTCTCAGCGAAAACGCGAAGTCCCAAATAAGACGGCACATACTGCCGCGGCAATTGGTTCAAGGCTCTCGTGATCAGAAGAGTGGCGTCCAACTAAGCTATGCCTCCATCCTTCCGTTCATATCGATGAACCATGACTGTGCCAGCAATGGTCTTATTCTCAATAGGTTGACGCCAGCTAAATCGGCTTTGAGCGTCAGCGGCAAGATCCTCCGACGGCTTCAACCACCACGAGAAGCTAAAAATCTCCTTGATTCTCTTGGTTATGCTTTTTTCAATAATTGGCTCAATCCAAAGAACGGTGGATGCGACGTTCGATATTCTCGCAGTGATGTGCTCGAAGGAGCGTTGAAAGGCTTGGACAATAGTCGGCTCCGTGATGCCACTCAAATTGCCAACCAATACGAAGTATTCGTTGGCATCAGCATGTGTTGCAAACCATGTGTCGCAGACGCCTGATGTTTGGTTGATCTGCGCAGCATCCCAATTCAGCGTGGTTACATTTAAGGTGATGCCGTTTCTTTCAAATTCGGGAATGAGAGCGTTGGCAATTGACGAATAAATATCTAGCGCGGTCGGCGATACATCAGCGCCTATGACGCCCACTGTGAGCGGAAGCGATGGAAGTTGCCGGTGAGCGCGCGCGGTGGCCAGGACCGCTAAGAGAGAAAGCAGGCTTGCGCCAGCCCCACAAGGCGCATCCAGTACTGCAATCTTATGGCTCGAAAACGACTGAAATACTTCCACCGGTAGTGAAGCGAAGCTGCTGGCGGGATCAACAAGAATGCACACGACCCTACTGCACGAATTGGCAAAGCGGTATTTAAAATGCTTAAGCGTCTCCTGCGGCGTCGGTCCTCCGTGGATCTGTTTTTCGGTCGTACCAGCAATTGCTTCTTCCAAGAGTCCGCGACGGGCAAGTTCTGCACGGTAAGCATTCTGTAGGGTGGTCGGAAGATGAAGAAGCGGATGCGGATCTATCAGTTCGCGGCAATCTATTCTTTGAGTCGTCATACGGCGCTAGCCTAAAGTGTTTCGGAGCCAGTGTAAGAGAAACTATCAATGCAAGTAAACTAGCTGCCGGTCCAACATCGCAGTTGTCTATGAGCCTGGTCTCTTGTGGCCCGAGCTCGCTCGGCAAGAGACAGCTCGGATCCAATAATCGCGACTGCCTTTCCGCTAGCCTTTAGGCTTTCAAGGTACGCGGCTTCGTGCTCTGCACCTTGTCGACGCAGAAGCAGTGCGCTTTCTGATGTTTCGTCTTTTTTCAAAGGTTCAGAGAATGACTTTAGATCCAAAACGGTCCGAGTGAGCGCAGCCAAGACAGTTGACGAGGTCTGTCGGTGAGACCAGATAACTCTTGTCGTGTCTTCGTTGCATAGATTCCGCCTTCGCCGTATCACGCCAATCGTCACTTCAAGTGATTCGTTGCGTTGTGCCTTTACCTGCCTTCGTCGGCCTGTCATCGTCGGGGCTCACGTCAAGCTGGCTCCGACGAGGATGGGTCGAGGAAGGCAATGCACCCCCGCCTCTGCTAACCTGCCTTTGTTGGTCGGATTCGCTCGGGGCCTCATGTATTAGAAACTAGAAACGCAACTATTCAGAATACTGTGCGCTCATGCGGCCGGTACGTCATCTTTCGGTTCAATTACTTTTTTTGCGGCTAATCTTGCGTATTTAGTAGCTAGCCAGATCGTCATGAGCGATTCGAACATATCGAACCACGGGTGCTTGTGACCCAACACTTCTTGTCTTGGGCTCGCGTCGTACAGCCGAACAAGTACGCCAAAGACGACGATTAGTTCAGTGATCGCCGAAGCCGCAAGCACAAGTTGTCGAAGTTTAACGTGCTTTAAGAATCGCAAGTAACCTTTGGAATAGCGCTGCACCATACCCACAGCAATCATTATAGATGAGAGAATCGGGATGATTGCCATCCAGGCGAGTACCGCAATCAAAAGCTCGCCATTGGGGGCGCTGCTTGTGCTAATCATAATTTGAACGACGGTCGGCATCGACAGCAAATTCCGAATGTTGAAGACCACATTCGGTATCACGAGAGCGATGTCGAGGATAAGTTTTCCGCGTTTTCCTTTCGGCTCACTCAGACAATAGTTGAATATAGCGCAGTAGCCCAAGCACATGCAGAGAACGATCAGCATTAGCGGCAATTAACATTTATAGACGGTTATCGCAATCGGATAACTTTTAGGAAAAACCAAAATTAGAAATTGCTCAACCCGCGCAAGGCGACGCGATTCTGTTTTTCGATCGTGCAATTACTCCAAAAAACCTTGCTTCGTTAGCCACTGCGATAAGGCCTCTTCAGCGATCTGCTGTTCGGAAGACATTGCTGCGTGGCGAAGCCGTAGCTCAAGTGAAGCTCGCTTTAAGGCCTGAGCCGTTCGGTGCTGAAGTCGAATCGTCTTCGGGACCAAAAGCTGGTCGAGGATCTCTTTGGCGTCTGGCTCATTGGCTCGTTCCCTACGCTTTGAAACCCGCCCTTTTGAATTATTTGACAGCTCTGTTGCTCCCCTTTCTTCAAGGTCGACGATTTGCTCAGCATCGCTCGGTGAATCCTCTTTCGTAGCTTTTGGCTTTGGCGGCGCCGATTGACCGCCGATGAAAGCAAGCTTCTCGGGGGTCATTTTGATTGCATCTCCTAACGATCTTCTGTCACCCATTTGCTAACTTCTGCCTCCTATCGTTTGTCATGTTGTTTACTGTTTCACCCAAGAGTTCTTTGAAAAGTGCATCCATATCTGCCGCAGCTTGCGCCCCTTTTCGTCCGAAGCGGCTTACGACAGTGCCTTGTTGCGCAACATCCCGGTACGCTTGGAGGTCTCGAATGACACTCGACGCGACCTTAAGTCCGAGTCCCGGTGCCCCAACTTTTAGCTCCTGACTTATCGTGTCACGAGTCCTCATTTTGTTGAGTACCAGGATTCCATCTGGTCTTCCGCCATTGATCTTTTGAGCATACCGAAGAACGGCAGTCGCACCCTCAACCGAACGAACATCGAGAATTGAGGGCGAAATCGGGAAAATTGCGAGGTGGGCCAAAATGAGCAAGGTGCGGCTTAGGTCCTCAAGGCCACCCGGAGCGTCCGCCACGACGAAATCGTGGCTCTGAATCAATTCTTGGGCGGCAGAAAGGCAATTTTCAGGGGTGTCAGCGACCCGAACGGTGATTTGAGGTTCTACCTCGGCGATCCATTGCGAACTCGAACGCTGTTTGTCGGTATCGAGTAACGCCGTTGGAAACCCGCAATCGTAGAGCGACACGGCGATGTGAACGGCGATAGTGCTTTTGCCGACTCCCCCCTTCGAATTTGCGGTCACGATCAACATACGCGGAAGCTAGCGCGAATGCTGGCTTTCTGACAAGCATGTTTTTTTACTGTGCAGCAGGATTGCTGACTGGCTTACTTTCTTACTTGCTGCCTTTCTGGTTTGTCTGTCAGTAAGCAGGACGGTTTGCCGGTCGGATGCGCAGCAAACTTGCCGCGTCGTCGGCATGAAAGCTGGTTTGCTGACAAGCTTGCTTGCTTGTTTCCATTCCGGCCAAAGCTGAACGTGTAGGTGGAGCCCTTAGAGGGAACGAGAACAGACAACTGATGAAGCGGTACGGTGAAACGAAGCAGGAAAGAAGGCGTGCCACTATACACCTACAGTGAAACGAGACAGAGGTAACTGCACCATGGCGATTGTGCTCAAGACGCGAGACGGAAAAGGTTACGGTGAAACGAGACAGATGGGACAGGTGAAACGAGACAGGGATGGCCCCTTGCTTAGAGGGAACTGAGACAGCGAGGTACTGTGAAATGAAGCAGGATGAGCGGGGAAATGAGGCAGCGAAGTAAAGGTCTCTACGGTGAAATGAGACAGAGAAATCGCGCGTAAGGCCTCGATAGAAAAAGGCTTTTCGGAGTGCAACTCTTGTGTAATAACTTTAAAGAACTTGCAACAACAGAGAGCGTGTTGGTGCATTTTTCTAAAAAAGTAATGAGCGAAGAATTAGCAACAGAACTCCCCCCAGTTAAGCACAGTACGCCACAGCCTTTCAACTTTGACGATGGTCGAGATGAACTGAACTTGGCAGAGTTTCCGCTAGCAGCAATTGCTGATCGCGTTCCCGACAATCAAAAAACACTTGTGTTCGAAGATCATATTTTCGACTCTGGCAAATCGGAAATGATAAAGCGTCGACTGACGATCTCAGCCTCCGACAAATTTGGATTGCCGACCTCCCTTGATGACGAGGTGATCTTAGGGCTGATTCAACTCACGAAGCAGTATCGTTTTACTGAGCGTAAAGTGAACTTCAGTCGCTACCAACTGATTCAAGTACTGGGGTGGCGACACGAAGGGCATAGTTATGAGCGGCTCGAAAAATCACTGAAGCGCTGGTTGGGGGTGACACTCTATTACGACAAGGCGTGGTGGGACAAAGACGAGCAAAGTTGGGTCGACGAAAACTTTCACATACTGGAGCAAGTGACTCTCTATGATCAAGAGCGGCGACTGAAGCGATTGCGAAGCAGCAATTCCGAACCACCATTGTCTTCGTTCACTTGGAACGAAGTCGTGTTTCGCAGCTTCAAGTCTGGGTACCTGAAAGCAATCGATCTCGGCGTCTATCGACAGCTTAAGCACGCGGCTGCTAAGCGCATGTACCGATTTCTGGACAAACGGTTTTACCATACTCCGCGCTGGGAATTTGATCTCACGGAATTTGCATGTGAGCATATTGGACTCAGTCGTAACTACGATGTTGGTCAACTCAAAAGACGACTGAAAGCTGCGATTGCCGAACTGGAGTCGGTCGGTTTCTTGGAAGCTCTTTCTCCTGCGCAGCGGTACGTGAGAATTTGTCGCGGTCAGTGGAAAATTGTTTTTGTTAAAAAAGCAGTTCCACAAATCGAGCAGCCGAGCCGAGAGGCCGCTTCACTCATCAATCAACTCATTGACCGCGGCGTTACGCCGTCGGTGGCAACTGAACTCGTACGTGACTATCCGCAAGAGTTAATCGCAATGCAAATGGAAGTGCTCGATCGTTTGCGACAAGCGAAGGAGCGAGAACCGATGCGAAACCCAGCCGGGTACCTGGTCGAGTCGATTCGAAAAGGTTACGTTCCATCCAATAAGTTACGTCCGAAGAAAGTTGCTGCGACGCCCGCTGCGGAAGCGAAGATCGACACTCCGCCAAAGAAAACTCCAGTCGAACAACAGATAGATGCTTACCTGTCGTCACTCAGCAAAGAGGAAATTGATGCGCTTGAGCAGACTGCGCTTGAAAGTGCCGAAGCTACGCTCTCGGAAGGCTATCATCGCTCGAAGCGAGCGGGCGGGCCTGCCTTCGCAATGTATCGGCGGATGATTCTGGAACGGGAGATTTCACGAAGGCTTTCTTCGGAAACCATTCTCAAAACGTGCGCAGCTTAGAGTGACTAGAAGGTCACGGACTCTGGACGCTCAGGCGTTCTTAATTCGTTAAGAACATCTATTACGGAGGAACGAATAAATGAAGACGGACGAAGCTCTGGTAAGGGCACATTTCTAGCCGCGTCTAAATCGACATCGCTTTGCGTCATTAGACCGCCAAATCGCAAAGTCAGTCCCAAGAAATCGTGGTAGCATAGTCTTTCAGTGCAGTCGTCTTCCAAAGAAGATACGAGGCCTTTTGCCAGATCGTTACACTCGCGTGAAAAGTCAGCGAAGTTTTGTACGTAGCGCATCCGCAAGCCGCCGCCGACTTTGCCGCCAAAGCCGCTGGATATTTCGGGAATCGATAGGGCTGAGGCATCGCGAATGTCTAGGATTTCTTGAAGCGTGTAATCGCAGCGCCGGATACACTTAGCAAAGTTGACAGGTGCTTCGACATGGCCACTGGAATACAAATGCCGATTCTGGCCTAGAACGTGGATCGCATTTAGCATATTTGCAGCCGTGAGGTTTTGAGAGAACAGCGATATCGCGTCGTCGATTTCTTGAACTCGTCCGTTAATATAGGGTGTTACTGGCCCTGTTGTTGGTTCGGGATTGTTCCAAGGCTGGATTCTCTCACTTATCTGCTGCATAGACCTCCTGAAGCATCTTCAATCGCGCTCTTCGCAAGATATCACGATTCAATGCGGCTAAGCAAATTGGTCAGCCGACCGTATGGAATTAAGTGAGCGCCGCCGTTTTCTCGATTCGGTCGCAAAGCCCCGATCCCTGCTCGCTACAATGTCGTTTAGTTAGCATCCGCCACTTCGGGGCAGCATTACATGCACACGCAATCGAAGCCACCACTCGGTTCCTTAGACGTGCCGGGCAACTGGATTTGGGATAGTTCCGTCGTCGAGCACAACGGCGTTCTCTATCGATATGCGTTAAGCGCTAGTAAGAAATGGTCTCGCGATGAGCGGCACGATCATGCGGAATTGCGATTGGCAACTTTAGGCGCGCGCGATGCTACTTGGCAGGACAAGGGGATCGTGATAGAGGCCGAACAAGACGCCGAGTGGCCCAACCTTGTGATCTGGACCAGTAACGCAATCGTTCGACTTACGGAAGATGGAGCTTTCGAATTCGTTTTGGCGATAACCGGACGTAATATCGACGATGGATACCTACAAAGAATCGGAATCGCTAAATCAATGAACGGTGTGAAGTTTACGCCACCCAAAATGGTGCTTGCACCGGAGGGCCCGAACGTCGCTGAACGGGGCTACGATGTGACCGACCTCAATCCGTCCAAAGAAGTCATCATGGCGTGGCGAGATCCGTATCTGTTTCTTGATCCTAACGACGAACGGTGGCATCTCTTCTTTGCTGCGAAACCGCTGAATCCGAATCCGCTCGGACCGGTCGGAACTGTCGGCCATGCCGTAGCCAGTGACTCGACGCTCGAAGTTTGGGAACTTTTACAGCCGTTGGACCTGCCGCAACATTATCACCAACTTGAAGTTCCCTCGGTTATCTATAGGGGCGGAGAATACTTCCTGTTTGTCTCCACACAGAATAATCCGTTGATGAAAACAAACTTCGATAAAGAGGCTGCGTTTCGCGCTTATCGAGCGGACTCGATCACTGGAAAATGGAAGTCGATTTACGAAGGCTCGGACCTTGTTCACAACCACAAAATCTATGCTCCCACTATCTTTCAACGAGAAGATGGGAGTTTTTGGGCGGTAGCATTTTACTCCGAAGACACTCCTTGGCACATCATCGGTACGCCGATAGTGCCACTTCAGTGGCACGATAACTCTCCTAGGTTGCAATTCGTGGTCGAATAGTTGTGATTCAACCAGGTCTCAAGCGGCGCCGTTTGCTTAGCGCGAAACGGCCGTGCTATAAGGATGTTTAGAGAGACACAGGATAGGTCTTTTGACTGTCGATGATCGTAAAACGCTTTGACAAGTTCCGTCCGTTTGGGAGTGCTCGCCCACGTAGCTTGGCCGCCAGCCACGCGAAAGGGGACGGGGTTTACCGCCCGTCATGAGTGCTTGCCACGTAGAGCCGGATGCGCCTTACAGGTGCTTGTCCGTGCTCGAAGGAGGCTGTTCAGAGTAATCCTGCAAGTCACCGAGCTGCCTTTGTATGGCAGATCGAGTAACGCAGAGTAATCCTGAGCTTCTATCCTATAGAGATACTTTTCATTTTTTCTCGCCCGAATGGGGGCGATGCGGAAATAGTCACTCATAAGTTCTTGAGTGACCCGTCAGTTTTCAAAGTTGGTGATGTTGCGGCAATCGTCGCAGCGTAATCCACACACGGGGTTCGCTTCCTGTTTTCAAGGGGCGTTCAACGAGGTCCGGCGTGGGGAACCACGAGCCTAGCGATAGGCCGTGCCGGGGAGTGACATCCTCGGGTACCGAAGTAAGTCTTCGGACGCGAATAGCTCAACCACGAAAGGCCCGTAAGGGCTTGCCGGTAAGCTTTGAGAGGGTCGATGCCGAGATTTGTCCAAGTGCGGCAATAGCCGAACTGGACTGGGGACAAGCAACCGTTTCTCCGTAACCCGATCTTCTGGATTCGTAGGGAGAAATCAAAGCCCGTTGGCCTTATCGGTCAATTGGCTTTGTAAAGTAGGACGGCCTGACCGCCGCACCTAGAGATGTGTTTGCCACGCAGTGAAAACTGCTCACCCACGGAACTCTCACAGCAAAGAAACTGACTAACGCAGGAACCACTTACGAAGCCGGTTGGTAACCGGTGCGCGGCCAAGTCGGCCACGTGCTTAAAACTCGTAAGTGGGGGAGTGGGCTGCAAGTAGATAGCTGGCAGCGTGCGAGGCGGAAGCCTCGCGTGCTGTCGGACGATGGTCTTTGCGAAGGCAAAGACGCGAAGCCGATGCACGAAGCATCGAGCTTGCGCCGGGCAAGGCAGTCCGGACTCGTTGGCAGTTCTGGGTGGCACCAGAGCGAAGTTTGCCACGACGAAAGCAGCGACTGGCCTATTGGCCAAACGGACGGACAATGCCTGGGGGCTGCCGGGATTTGTATTCCCGGCAGTCCGCTGCGGCATTTCCTTGGTTGGAAGCAATGTGAGTCAAACGAGTTCTCTTCGGGAGAAGAGAAGTCCTTTGACAGCGAATCGAGGGTGAACAGTCGACGTGTATTCATTTCACGGAGACGTTCATCCCGAGGTTTTCGGTACGACGGTGGCATGCAATTGAGTGCGGGGCTGCTGTGAATTCAGCAGCCAGCAGCCGCGCCGCTGCCGCCGTCGATTCCGAAAGGCTTTTGATTGCAAGGTTCAGAAGGATTTTCGAGAGGTTCTCGAAAGCCTAGCTGCATTCCTCTGGGGACGCGGCAAAGGCTGGGAAGGATTTCTTTTTCAGGGCGAACAAAGGATTTTATGTTCGCCCTTCTTTGTGACCGCTTGCACGATGCGAGTGGTCTCCAAGGAGGGCATCTGCATGGAATATAAATATGAAGTGACAAATCTTGTGGGATACTTGCAGCGAGTGGCGACGCATCTTTTGCCGAAGGGATATTACTTCTTTGTGCAGGGCATTGTGCCGGAAGGGAAAGAGCCGAGCGCACTCGATGAAAAACTACTTGCAAAATACGAAGTCGTGAAGACCGAAGGGGCTCGCCGTTGGCGGAAACAACAGGGACTTGGAAACGTCCAGTATGTTCGCTTCGGGAAGTCTTGGATATTGATGGCAACGCATGGCGATCATCCCATCCGAGAAGGCGAGGGGACGAACCTTAAGGATGTGCGAAGAGTGCCGATTCGGATCGGCGAGTACTCGGTGTACGTGAAACGGGGAAACTTTCTCAAGAAACAATCACCCGATAAGTCGGCCAAGCCCGATGGGAAGTGGCGAGTCAGAGTGTTAATTGCCCGCGAGCCATACCGGGAACTGTGTGCGTACTTCCTGTCGATTGCGTGTCGCCGTCGAGCGGAGACCCTCAGCGACGAGCTGTTCGCCTTGCCGTATGTTCCGTACGCTCCGGTGCGAAAACAGCTCCTAAAGCTTTTTCGGCTCATAAACGCGAAGCGGCAAGCGGCTGGATTCGTCAAGGTCCCAGCAACGTGCCTTCGTTTCAAGCGTGAGATTGTACGGGCGTTTGATGTGAGCTACGACCGGGCGGCCTAAAACAAGTCGACAGACTCTCCGCAGCCCGGACAGGATCTTTGACGGAGCTGGGCGAGGTATTCACGGCGATACTCGGCCTGCTTAACCGGATCCGTGAGTTGAGCTATATCGCCTTGGGCTAGGGGTTGCTCGTGTTGTTTATTCGCCGCATCACAAGACTGGTTTTTGGCATCCACTTCATCCTTCATCATGCGGCCAGCGTCTCCCGCGCGTTTGTGTTTTGTTCATGTTCGGAGATCCACTGGCTTGCCTGCTGAATTACCTGCACGAGGTCTTGCTGATTCATGGCAAAGAAATTTTTTGAGTTGCCGGTACTCCCGCTCGATAGACTCTGCCATGAGCGAGTCAGTGAAAAATCGAAATACACGTAGCCAGCGGGAGATTGCCTCCGCCAGATCGATGCTGCGACCGCACCTCCACGAATCGTATGGACCGGCGTTTCAGTTGGGGCTGGTTTCTTCTTTTTGGATTCTTGTTTGTCGTTCATCATTTGGTTCTTCCTTGAAAAGGTTTTCTCTCGCGATCGTGCCACAAACTTGGTAGCTAGTCACCTCTAATCAGCTTGAGAGATGGCTCATGCGGCAACATTGATTACCGGCAGATTTTGTTGTCTAAGAGCTCGATACAATTGAACGGTAGCCGCGACATCGGCAAGTGCCTCATGGGCTGCCGCTGCATGGAACGGTATGCCGAAATGGGCGCATAACGTCGCTAACTGAAGATTTGCCGGTGGCTTCGCGCCGGAGAGAGCAAAATGCCAAAGCGCTAGCTGCAAGGTGCAGAGGACGAGTCGACGCGCGGGCAAGTAGGCATCAAGCTTTTCATACCACGTCGATAGAAACGGCGAGTCAAACGTCGCATTGTGAGCCACGAGTTGGGCCACTTTGTATGCCGCTCCTTGACTCGAAAGAGCGGGTACCGTCGCATGGCGTCGTAGAAAGTCTGCGAACTCGCGTGCCAATTCTTCCGGCTCGCGAGCTTCTTTGGCCCAAACGCCCGGATGGTAGTGATTCTTTCGCAGACTGTGGGAGTTGGCGCGGCGTTGGTCGAATCGAACCTTTGCTTCAAAGGCCTCCAGCACTTCCAAACGCGAATCGACTGCGACAGCAGCAAGTTGAATGATCGGATGCCGCTTTGGATCTGGGCCTCCAGTTTCAAGGTCGAAGAATACGAATCGCTGTTCCATAACAGATTCTGCCATGGACGGCGGAGTTACTCAAATCGAAGCCCCATTGCCGTCGGTCACCCCACGCGAATCGTTCGCAGCGCCAATATCTTTACAGGGAGGTAGACACAAATCATTTTCGCTTACTGCTAGGATTCTGAAGCGTATGGCCGTTTCGATGCGACTGCCGTTACAACCGTTTCAAACCGTATTTCAAATGTCCACAACCCGCCTGCATGTTTGCCCAAACGCGTCATCTGTGCAACGGAGTGGAATATGCTTTAGCACCAACCTGGTTCGATTTCGACCAACCATTGTTAGTGCAATGACGTTAACAGCGATTTTACTGCTCGCGATCTGCCTCACGCTTGCAATCGGCACACTTGCAATCGGCTTTGCTGCTGGACTCATGTGCCGCAATTGGAACAACAGGCCGTTCGCGCTGACGGGTTCGCAGCCGTATCCTCCCAAAGCGGATGAAGCCGGAGCCCTAAAACGCGTGCAGCTTGCCTCTGACTCTTTGGCGTTTCTTGCTGAATCGATGGCAACGAATGTTGCCGCTCATTCGACAAAAATCGAGGAGATGTCAACAACGATTAGTGAAGATGTAAACTCTGAAGCTACCATTGCGTTGATACCCGAGCGAATTCTCGCACTGAATCTAGTGCTCCAAAATCAGTTAGCCCGAGCCAAGCAGCAGATTGAGAACCAAGCCGCGGAGCTAAAGGCTCGCGAGTCAGAGGCGCGAACAGATCTTCTGACATCGCTATTTAATCGCCGGGCGTTCGACGAGGACATGCTACAGCAATTGGCCGACTGGGAGCGAAATGGACGCCCGTTTTCGCTTTTGATGCTAGATATCGATTTCTTCAAACGTTTCAACGATACGCACGGCCATCAGACGGGTGACATCGTTCTCCGCGAAGTGGCTCATACCATCACTGGCGAATTGCGCCCGATGGATTTAGCCTATCGCTTCGGCGGAGAAGAATTTGCGGTTCTTCTTCCGGGTACGGAATCTGAGCATGCCCGCATCGCTGGTGAGCGAATTCGCGAGGCGATTGAGCGGGCAACCGTCTTGCACAACGCAAGGCAGCTCACCGTAACAACGAGTGTCGGTCTTTCATGCGTATGCTCAGCCGACACAACTGAGTCAATCGTTCAAAGGGCCGACCAAGCCCTTTACAGTTCAAAGAGGGCGGGGCGAAACCGCCTTCACATTCACGACGGACAAGACGTGAAACCACTTCAAGACAACGAACCCTCCAGCGATTTAGAGCCTGCCGCACATCCCTTCTGCTGCAAGCTCCTCTCAAACGCCGCATTTAACCGCGAACTCACCAAGCAAGTCTGCAACAGCCGTAGGGCAGGAAGCTCACTGTCGCTGATTTGGTTTAAATACGAGCCCGATGCTGCGGATTGCGACGCGAACTTGCAGACTATTTCTGCTTTCCTCAATCAGTACTTAGGCCGATGGGATCTGCTATCGCTCCATGGAAAAAGCGAAGCTTGGCTAATATTGCCAGACCGAGGTTTAACGACAGCTCAGCAGCTACTTGTTAATCTTGAGCGCAATAACTGTATCGTTGGGCAAGTGAGCGAGCTTCGGCGCGATGAGACTGCCGAGAGCCTTCTCGCTCGCACCATGGCGCAAACAGTGGTGATCTAAACAACCGGAATAATCCCTTTCACAGCCGAAACTGCAAGCTACCCTTGAATAAGCAACTTACTCACAATTGTAACTTTTGCGGACAAAAAGCGATGAATACTAAAGCTATCCTGCGTCGCCGTGGCTTCTCGCTCATGGAGCTTTTGGCCGTCGTCACGATCTTAGGCATTATCGCGGCCATCATTGTCCCGCGTGTCGCCGTATCTTCGGATACCGCAAAGACCAAGGTGAATCTACACAGTAAGGCTACGATCAATTCGGCTGTCGAGCGCTGGTACGTCGAAAAGGGTACCTGGCCTGCAAACAATCTCTCGGATATTGGGGCCGATCTCAATTACTTCCCCGATGGCCTTCCCACCAATCCGACGAACGGAACGGCGTACACGCTTATGCCGCAGACGGTCTTAGTAGCGTAGCGGCCGAAGAGCGGATTTCCCCGTCGTGATCCGGCCGTCAAGAGCCGGCTCTCTCGGTCGCAATCGCAAGGGCGTTAAGTTATACTGCTAAACAGATTCATCCTACGAATCGACTTTTCGCTGCGAACGCAAGCCGCTCATATAGGTTGGACAATCGCGACGGCCGCTACGGGTTCGCTGCCACTCATCATTTGTCCGCAGGCGATTTAACTCATCTGTCCACTGCAAGCATCCTGCTTGCGAACCACAATGTCTGTATCTCTTTTAATAGTCGATGACCAGGAGGACATTCGAACTGGCCTATCTCACGAGGCCCTGGAGCATGGACACATATGTCCCACGTATTCACTTGGAAGTAGCTGCGTGGACGAACGCGGGTTGACGGCGTACCGGAAGAATTACCGTGCCCAACTGACCGAAGAGTGCCAACTTGGCGGCAAGCATCGCGACTAACCGACCTCATTCTTCAATTTCAAAAACGTTTCGACCGTTTGATTGACCGTGTTCGTCATAAAGGAAACGAGTCGTATGGCTTGTCACCATATCGCGAATGTGTCAGCGACAAAGCTCGTGAGAAGCTTTCCAACCGCCTTGAAGGAAAACTTTGCAGCAGCGACGCAAATTTCTTTCGGCGCATTGTCGACACCTGAGCTAGTTGATCTCCTGATTTGGAATGTCATAATTGCGCTACTTGTAAATATCTCCGCGACTAGTATCTACGATGGTATTAAGGCCGCCTTGAATCGACAGGGGAAATTAACAGCAAAAGATATTTCTCATTTTCACGACGTTCTTGACATTGAAATTGAAGTCAAGCTAGTTAAAGACGAAGCGATTATTAATCAGCAGATAACCTCGTTAATGCGAGCAAGCGGATTCAATGCGGAAGTATCTGTTGCATTGGCGGACGAAGTGTTTGCCCAGTGGGATTTACTATTTGAATAGGAAAGGACAATGATTGGCCCAGGTGTGATGGAAGAGTACCTGCAATCGCTTGCTCTCAATCGAGAACGTTTTCTCACCTTCTCAACATGGTTCTACGACGCTTCGCTCGTCTTCGTTTACTGTCTGCCCAGTTCTTCGCCACTCGAAAACACTTCAAATCTTCTTCATGAACTGGCGCACGCAGAGCTTGCCAACACGCCACTCGGATTTCTTCGACAGACACTCTTTGAGTTAAGTGCGAGACTCGCCGATTCTCTTTATCAAACTCGCGTCTTGCCGGTTCTCCGAGAACACGCCGTAAAGCATTTTTCTTCCGACGAGAGACAGCCTGATGCGGGCTTAATAAGTGGCGCGCCGCGAACATTTGCGGAACAAGAACGCACACGTAAAGTCGCCGATCAACTGTATCAGCATGCGCACGACGATATCGTTAACTCGCTTTTTGCGGACGTGTCCCGGGAGCAAATCGAATTATTTTTGTTGCTACAAAGACGACACAAAGCGATTGCGGAACATAGTATCCTTTCGCACGAAGCCGCTGCAACCTACTGGCAGTTGGGGGACCGGCCGGGCTTAGAATCGGCGTACGCAAGTGCGTTCGGATTGCTTGGGAAAGTATTTCCCGCAAGCGGTGAGCTAGGTGGACTTCGCGAATTTGTTCGCGCGAAATCTCAAAGTCTTAGTGGAGTGTGGAAGGAGGCCTTTGAGCTTGCGAGGGAAATTGAAAGCAGGGTAGGGAATGAGAAGGCGGTTATGCTTGCCGCCAAGTTGGCACTTCACTTCGACTACCGAGACTGCAAGTTACTGGACATGCCAGAGGCAGAGTTTCATGGTCTTACGGAGTCCATACACCTCTCTGCTGACTTACGAATGAAAGCACTGGCGGACATGCCCATTGCTTTGAAAGCCGCGTGCGAGAGCGAAGGCGCCGAGGTTTCGCTTCTACAGGCAACTCTGAGGCGCCCGGACGGTTCAAGCAATTCTGGAGCGAATGGGAGTTTTTCAGATTGGATAAATCAGTTCGTCATTGGCTCTAACGCTTGCCGAAAAGCGGGGATTAACTTCGTAGCTCACAAGGTCCCCAACGACGACTGGTGCACACAGCCTCTCAGAGCAACTCCTCGTCTGGCGCCACTTGTGCTTCCGGACGGATGCATCTTTGCACAAAGTCCTAAAGAGGCGCATGACCTGCGGCGAGATTTCGTTCGATCGCATCGCGTCCGTATTCTCGATCGCGTGTGTAATCGCATGATGCAGTAGACGAAATTGCTAGATGATGATCTTCTCAATTTCATCAAGCGAAACTTCATCTGAAGTCCGGTCATAAAGCTTCGTAGTCCTCGGACTTTCATGCGCCGCAATCGCCTGGGCGTTCTCGATCGTGCCGCCGTTCTCTAAATAGGCCGTAATCCCAGTTCCGCGGAACGTATGGCAGCAGATCTTGTTTGGCAGTCCAACGGCCCGCGCCCGGCGCTTTATCATCCTAAGGGCATCATTCCTAGTCATGCGACTGGCCGTGAATTGCCCATAGCGGTCAACCGTGAGGAAGAGGGGAGACTTCTTTCGGCCAGACATCCCAGTCGCGGTGAGATACTCATCGATATACTCATCAGCCTTATGGTGAGCAGGAACTTCATGGCGTTTTCCGCCCTTTTCGTGTAGCCGCAGCCACCATCGTTTGCCCTCAGCGTAGAAGTCTTCGACGGTCATGTTCACCGCCGCTGAAACGCGTGCGAAAGAATAGACCATAACGCCAATTAGCGCCCGGTCCCTCAGCCCGATTAGAGTTGACACATCAATGGAATCCAAGAGGTTGCGGGCCTCATCAGCCGTCAGCACCGGGGTCTTACCGCGCTTCACAACGTGCGTGGGTCCGCGAACGGACGTGGCCGGACTATGGGGTACGATCTGGCCAGTGACTAGCCAATCAAAAAGCTTCCGGATCGCAGCTAGATGTTGCTTGATGGTTGGCGGCGACGCAGTGTGCTGCTCGATATAGGCAGCAACAACAACCGGTTCGATTCGACTGAATTCTCTGATGTCGCGAGCTTCGCACCATTTGAAAAATTGTCCGATCGCCTGAGCGTACGCGAGTCTCGTGTTCTTATTTCGAATCGTAACGGTGAAGAACTCAAGAAAGCGTCGGATACCGTCCTGGCCGCATTGCTGAACTGCCAAAGGCAGGTCTACAAGCCCGACGCAAATCAGTTCTTTTTGAGAGTGTGAGACAAGCTCCTTTGGCATTCAATCCCATTTTTTGGAGTTTACAAATTGCGTTCTTTTTGAACCCCCCTACCAACTTCATTGGTGCCTCATAACGTCCTTTATGATGCACCAAATCGGGAGCAGGGCGCAAGTCCATTTCGACCGTCAGACAATTATCTTACGTGGGCTTTGCAGGGGTTGGCGCTTTCGCACACGGTTATTACTATACGTCTGTATAGTTCCGACCGAGCTATTCTCAGACCAACGGAGCCCGTGCATATGTCCGCTGATAACCAACTTCAGACGTATCACTTGGAAGCATTTGAAATCAGTGTGTGCCGAGTTAAATCACATGACGATTTCGAAATCTGGATGCGGCACGGAGACAAAGACGTCTTTCGAATGTCAGCAGATCAGATCGGCCAACTCCGTGAGCTATTACAGCAAGCGGAACTATATGCCCGATACCAGCAGCAGCTCAGTCGCCAAAGCTGCCCAACCTGCGGCGAAACGGCCTTTAGATGAATCGGTTCGCTATGCAAGATTTGTTCGCCGAGGCAGCTCAACGCCACCGATTGATAAGGAGTTGCTGAATTCGGTACATTTTAGTCCGAGAAGCCGTTGTCGACGTAATGGGCCCTAGTTCGGAGTATCTCTAATGGCTCGACTGCGTTCGAATTCCAAGCGGCAATCTGACTCGACCAGTTGGTTTCCCGTGGGGCTTTCGGGCTCATTGCCTCGTCTATAGAAGCATTTGCAGGGCTAGAACGTCTATGGACGACGACAGCTTACTGGATCGAAGCCGTGTTCCGTCCGTATTGGCAGGCATCAATAGTTACATCAAAGAGGAGTTCTTGAACTTACCCGAGGGCAAGCTAGACGATTTATTCTCCTTGTACCGCGAGAGAAATGGCGAAAATCTCACGATTTACGCTCGCGAAATGTATCCGCGGTGGAAATATAAGACCGCAGAAATGAGCGGAGAGGTTCCTGAGGAGCTTTTGCGTTTAACGCCGTCAGTATTTGATACGGAGACACGATTCGCGATCGTAAACGCGATCCGAAAGAATTTGCAACTCAAGCAGTTTGAAAAGGTTACGTGCAACTCATCCAATTGGTTTATAAAAGTCTCTCCCGTCGTAAACAGATTGGTTGCTCGCGGCACGAAGTTTCGGATACCGCAAGAGGTGCTCGATAAGCTGGACTGGTTGATGGACGGGGACGCGTTGTTTGCGCAACGCTTACACGCTGCCGCCGAAGTTGAGGAGGCAGCCACGCTGACGAGCTATCTTGCAAATGAATATGCCCTCATCAGTGGCATGCTGGCAAATCTGAATGGTTCAACCTCCTTTCGGCACGACATCGAACTTCCTCAGGGAACCATTTCAGTCACAATTACGCGTCCCAAAGGCGCTTGGCTTCAGCGACTGCGACTTACAAGTGACGGAAAACGAGCTCTGTCAATTATTTGCAGGAATCCATACTGCGAGGCGGAACTTGAAACAACTCTCAGGGTGTATGCGGGCGAACCGATCGTGAGCGCTCCGGGAGATATAACTTGTCCGGTGTGCGGAGCGACTTATTCCTACGGCGAACCGGATCTAAGTCGACGGCGAAGCGACCTGAATGTGGAACTGGAAAAAACGTGGTCTGGCAGTTACACGGTACATTACGATTGCCCCTCCTGCGGCACGCGCCTCTGGTCACCGTATGACGAAGCGGGTAATTTCGAAACTTGCCCAAAGTGCCATGAAACGTTTTTAGTACCCGGTGCTGACGGTGCATGACCTCTGTGGCCTCACAAGTCGAACAAAAGCGACCGCGAAAATCTTGCAGGTCTATGGGTAATTGGTATCATACGGCGTTATGAGCGATACATCCAAGCGATCGGAATTGGTTACAAACGACGGTCGCCTGCCGTCGCGCGCACATGGCGGACTATTGGACCAAGCGATGAGTCGCTTGCCGGTGGAACAGCAAGATGCGCTGATGCAAAAGGCCGTTGAAAAACGGCTGGATATTGAAGTGAAGGCAGCGGAAGCCGAGCAAGCTTATAGTAACTTTGAACGGGAGACTGACGAGACCGTTCACCAAGTCAGAGAACTTGGCAAGACTGGAATGGATATTACTGCCAAATATCACGGGAGAACGGCGAGCGGAGGTTGGGAAGTCGAAGTTCGCAAGAGCAACTACACACTCTACATCGTCGTCGCGGCCATTGTCGGGATTGTGGCGCTCATCTATTTGGTGCGTTGATAATGCAAGCGACGGTCGAGTTTCATTCGCCGGTCCGAATTGCTGCCAAAGTCTTATTGATCTGTTTAGCAGCCCTGGTCGCGGTCGCAGCTGTTCGGTATCTCCGACACAGCGAGAATCAAAACGCGACCCCAATTGGGACAGCGGGAAGTTCTCAACAACAATCAAGCATGGCAAAGTAGAAGTACAAATCTGACTTCCGCACACAAGAATTTTAGTTCAGGCGCCGAAAGATTACTTGGCGGTCCTTTGAAAATAGAAGAGGTCGGTGGCATGCGGGCAAACGACCTCTATCAAAACAACTGCAATCGATTAAGCGGCAATCTGCGACTCGTCATTTACCGGCAAGCTGACGGCCTCGATAATCTCGGCCGCCGTTCGCTGGATTTGGTCCAAGGACGCTAGCAGCCGCTCTTTATCACCGGAGTAAAGCTGAATGTAGTCATTCGATCGCTCTTTGGCATCGAGGCCAACGGATCGACAAACCACAAACGCAACGGCTTCGGCTTCCAGTTCGCGAATTTGCCGCGTCGTCTCTTTGCGTCGCTCGCCGCGATGCAACAGCTCATGCGCAAACTCGTGGACCATTACCGCGAACTCTTCCGCGGCTACCATTCCTGAACGAAGTGCAATCTTTCCTCCTTCGGAGCGGCCGTCTGCGCCTCCCAGCGACGCTTCGTACACCAGCTCGATGCCACGACGTTGCACCGCCGCTTGCAAAAGCTTAAGTCTATGCCCGGGATCGCCGGAGACATGACTAAACTCAGGGAGTGCGTCGCCTTCAGTCTGCGCTACATCGAAGATGTAGGCGGCTCGAAATCCACACACTCTCGCGGAGGTCTCATCGTCCAGTGAAACATCCGCATCCGGAGCACGCCGTCGTCGCACAATGGGGGCGAGGATAAGAATCCCCTTCTCCCCCTTCTTCACGTGGCGTCCGAGTGATTTCCAGCGTTGAAACCCTGCCACGTGCGTAGCGTCGGGTCGCTGAACCACGATCAGCAAACAATTGTTAAAAGAGTATTGGTGAAAACGGGACAGAAACTCAAGATAAACCATCAGTTGCTCGCTTTTGCCTTGCGCGAGCGCTTCAGCCAGTTCGTCAAGCGCAGCCTGACTCTGCTTAAGTGCATCCTCGCGATTCATGGGAACCTCCGGATTGGTCAAGCCGCGTAGCTTGACCGAAAGAGTAAATGGAATGAGCCACTCGCGACTCCGTCAGAAATCACACATAGCAAGTCAAAGGATGAACGCGGAACGCGCCAGACTTTGACGACGTGTGTCTCTTCAGAAAGCCGCCATTGGGAAACAGAAAAAACAGTGCATGCCACCGATCTCGCAGCAGGTGTTTACTTCCTGCGAGACGTGGCGCTCGTTCGTCTACCCAGATGAGGTCCCAAAAGAGAGCGGGACTCCCCAGAGTAGCGCAAGGGCAACTCTTACTCAAATCGTGCGGAGACTTGCCTACGTGCGTTCAGTTCTTTTGTGTCGGCAATTTCGGTGGTTCGATCCCCAGCCGACTGCAGAGTTCGTGAGCGGCGGTCAACAGTGGCAGTCCTGTCACTTGCGCGTAGAGGTCGAGCTGATTACCTTGAGCGCCGCAAGTTGGCGTGAAGCAGCGAAACATGTGCTCGGCAACGTTGACGGAAAACGACCGGCTTTGCTCATTCGAGGAGTTGTGGACCGGGCAGGCTCCCCGCAATTGGGATCTATGTCTGGTGCTCGACTGCCACTGAAGCAGTTCGAGTACCTGCGTCATCGGGACCTGGCGCCGCAACTCGGCAAAATCAATCAGCGACAGTCCCCTGCCCCGTGGCCATAGAGAAGAGGAACCCGTACTTGGGAGAAGGGTCTCGTCGGCTACTGAGCCGTGAGTTCTCGATGATGATGTCAGTCGTTGGTCCATACTTAACGAAAATGGGTCTGGTGGTGCTGCGAAAAGACCCAAACTAACTGCGTAGCTCTGCTCGAACTTCGGCCCGGCGCTCAATGATCCACGAATGGGCCATGTCTGCCGCCTTGGCAAGCTCCAACAGCTGCGATTCCAGAAAGCTGCTGGATTCCACCCACTCTTGTTGCTCGTTCTTGTAAACGTGCACGCATGTGGTCGTGTAATAGACTTGTCCATCCTCGGACTCATTGCGCCAAATCGTGCACTGCGACGCACCGACTCGAATCTTATGAGCCGGCTGCGTCTTGGCTTGATTGCCATTGCGCTTTGTGGCTGTCGTTGTCATGTCCTACCTACCTTTCGGTTAGAGAAATGCCGCGCGTACTAATGCGCAGCTGGTTGACTCAAACAAAACCCTAAGCTGCACCACCAGCCCTAGAGAGGTTATGGGGCTGATCAAACGCCATGTAGCCTAGAATTTTGCGGCCGGGCCAGACGGGCCGGTCGCAGGTAGGTGAGCACCAAGACGAATGCGTCGAGCGGAAGTAGCTTCGGCGCTATGGGGCGAGCATCTTTAATTCGACCAGCGTCGGACCTAGTTCGATGAGCGCTTTCTGAATTTGGTTGACACGCTCACGCACTAAGGCGGGCTGGTTGGAGAGCGCCAAATTGTTGTTTTGAACCAATGGCCGGTCTCGATCACGCCCATCATACATATGTCCGAAAAGCCGAGTCTGTCCGTCGATCGTAGGGTCGAGCGAGCCATCGGCCTTTAGTAACGCGAAGGAATAAGGATGTTTGTCGATCGTGGTCGAGCCGTTCGGTTGAAAATACCCGGGTGTCATAAAAAAGCTGAGAAGTGACTGGGTCTCCGTAGACTGTGCTTTGCGGACAAGTCGTTTACGGTCAGCGTCTGCTTTAGCCTTTTCAGTTTTCGTGGTTAGCTTGGCTCGGTCTAAGTCCGCCTTTTCTTGATCGAGGTCAAGCGCGGCCTGCTGTTTCGCGCGCTCCGACTGCTCCGCCTGTGCCGATCGCTTGGGGGCATATTCTGTCTCTACCTTTTGACGGGCCGTGGCCTCGGAGGCGGCCCAAGCGGCGTCTTGCTGAGCGCGGTGTTCTTCCAGGGCCGCAGCAAGTGTCATGTCTGCCGATTTACCACGAAGTTTGGCTGAAGTAACGATCATTGCGATTCTTACGCGCGGAGATTGAGCACGTTCAAGTGCCGCGTCGATATCCGTTTTGAGCTGCTGCATCGCCGCCGTTAAGTCAGCGCTGGGACGGTACGACCACTGCTCGGCATCCCAAGCGGCTTGAACTGGTGTCAACAATGTTGCCAATCGACTTCGAAGCGCGTCGATATCACGTTGGGTGGGGCGCGGCTGTTTCGTTTGCCCGTCGAAGGCTAGCATCGCGCCGGTGTCACTGGCGATCAATCGGCCGGTGTCGTTGGACAAGAGCGGCTCGACGTCCGTCGACCAGCGCTTTAATTCTGCGTCCAGATTGTCGCAGGCAGTCCGTAAGGCATCACCTTGGTCAAGCGATGTCCTCACTTCGCTGCGACCGATGGCAACCTGCTCCTGAGACTTCAAGTTTTCAGGTGAGATGCTGGCAGCTGCCGAAGTCGTAGCGGACCGTGATTTCTTGATACCGGGGGTTCCGAACAGGAACGCGTGCGTCGAGTACGCACCCACTATGATCAAGAGAAGAATCGTTGCAATCTTCAGAACACCTCTGCGGATGTCGCGGGGTGCCTCAACTAGTTCCGTTCGTGGTGAGCGCAGGAACGCGCGCGGCATTGACTCCCCGGCGCGATTTCCATCACGCGGCGCTGGTGATCTGGGGGCTGGGGTCCTGCGGTCCATAGCAAACCCTAAATGATCGTGAAACGGGAAAGGTAAAGATGTTGATAAACTTGGCACCGCAAATTTTCAAGTGACCCATTCGTTAGTTGAGCAATGTCCCTTCGCACGCGTGTCTATTCGCGAAAAATTCGGCGGTCAAGCCAGTACAGAAGCCGCCTGCCGTTCGGGCGAGCCCAGGCGGTAAATTTTAACCACCAGCCATGAGGAAACCCATCGGGATCTTTTTCACAATGGACCCAGCGATACCATTGCCCGCTACGGAAGCAAAATCGGTCGGTGGTCCACGCGGCGGAAGAATCAGTGCGAGCGGGCAAGCGCCATATCGTGAAGTCGCCTTCCGGTGTTCGACGCAGAAACGTCCTGTAATAGTCGAGCTCAAATGTTTCGTCCCGTTCGTAGGTTTCATTCCCGACCGTAATCTGGCCATCCAAATGAAAAGCGATGCAGGTTAGCTCTCCGCAGGTAAAAGCCGAACCTCCCTTTCCTCGCGCCGGTCCAAAATTCGGGTGACGCTGATTCACCCAGTATTTGGCAACGTCGCGATCGAACCGATGCCACTCATCTCGAACCGGCAACACCGCTTCGGCAGGTGCTTCACGAAGAATCGGTGATTGGAGCGCTCGCATTTGGTACCACCGCGCGTTATGGCAGATGTATTTCGACTCATTTCCCTGCGGGTCGCGTGCGATGAGAAGTTCCCTTTCTCCTTCCTGTTTGTTAATCCGCCAAGTACCGCTCTCCGTGAGGCAGACACATCGAATTGGTTCAGAGTGCAAGTAGCGTTCGAGAAGCGGCAACATGCTGACGCTACTTGAGCGAAACCAAAGCGTGTCGGCGATTGGCTGCTCACCAACCGGTTGCCAAGTGACGAGACGATGCCAGGCTCGATTGATAAACCGATAAGTGATTCGATGGCCTTTGTACAAATGGAGAAAAAAAAGACTAGCCTCAACGCCAACGGATTTACTGATCTGCCAGCCATCGTGGTGAACAATGATCGGCTCTCTCTCGTCTTGGCGGTAGTGCACATGGCCGATATCGAAGTCGCCATCCGGATGAAGCGCAACACCCGGAACCTCAAGCGAAATATCCGGCTCAAAAGATTCGGGCGATTTGCGCCGTTGCGGCCGCAAGCGGCTTGCGGGCAGCCATGGTGACCACTCGCGCCATTGCGAGTCCTGGAAGCTATAAATGTCGGGTAGTTCGCTGCCAGTATATAGCAGTATGGGTTGGGAGGTGCCCGGCTGCTTGATGGCGCGATACCGACTGGTCACGATGGCGATGGTATCGTGAGGACGAAAGTCGATTTGGTCGATCGAAATCTCTCCTCGTTGACCAAGAATGAAACGTTGAAGTGCGGGGTATGAAGAAGAGAGGTCGTAATTAGTTGGCACTTCCTCCTCCAAGCGAATCTCATGCCACTGCTCGTCGCAAAAGCGAAACGCCATCTCCTCGTCTTTGTCGTCGCGCTGCAAACCGATCGCACTTGGATTTGTAGGCGAGCGATAAATGAACCATGGTCCGACATACGCCGTAAAGTGTTCCCCGAGGCGGAAGTCGCGGCCCTGGATTGAGACCCGGCCCGCCGATTTAAGGGAAATCCCCTCGAATTGAAAGGCGGCACCGAGGGAGAACAAGCGACAGTCCGAAGAGGGAGCAGAGCACATTTTATGGCGGCAAACTGGAATTCTTAGACGCTCATTCCTAGAATACGGAAGTACATCGACAACTAAAATCCCTACGAAGACACGTCCTTTTGGATTTCTCTCTTGTCTAACTGCCGAATTGAGTTTCTCAATTGCGGAGTTTGCAAGAGTTTTTCGTTGGTTATGGGACCGTGGACTGCGAGCTTTTGGGCTGCGAGTCGTCTGGTCCGCTTTTGATTTGAGATTTCCTCCGAATTTGCTGTGCATGAACTTGAGTCGGCTTCGGCTGATTCAATTACGTGTAACAACATTAATAGGAGGAATTATGAATCGAAAGCAGGTTACGAGAGATCGTTATGGTGATGTGCTTAAAGTGGTTGAGTTTCATGAGCCTCGCTTGAGCATTGAGGCGGTCATTAAAATCGTCTGGCGAATCCTTGTGATTTCGCACGCCATCGCATTTGTGGGTGGTGCGCTGATCGATAGATTCGTTATCACCTCGCATCTCTGACCTTTGGGCCATACGTAAGTATGGCCCTTTTCTTTTATCGGCGGTTCTGCTGCCGGGCTCCGCGAGCCACCTTGAGCGAGCAAAACAGGAGGGAAAGTCCCACGACACCCGAAATATAATTCCCCGAGCCGACCAGCGCAGCAATTAGAGCCAAAGCACAATAGTAACCGACCCATCGAATCGCATTCCACGTTCCGGCGCTGCCACGTGTCGGCCCAAGGAACCGTTCGAGGATTTCAAGGTTGGGTAAATCGGCCGCCGTAAGATTGTGACTGTATTTACCCATTAGTAACGAGAAAAAGGGATTGATTGCGATCTGTTTTTCATTTTTCATGGTGAGACAATAGCAGAGTGAGCTATTAAAAGTCTAGGATTTTTCACCGGTCGCTTGATTCGATTGAAAACGATGAAATAATGCGGGCTGGAGTCCCGATTAACTTTTTCTCGGTCGCCGTCCCTGAGCCCAAAAAGCTGACGGTACTAAATAGCGTAACGTATTTTAATTGAATTCAGCTCTCGTTAAGCGATCTGAAATTGCGATTTGCCAGTTAACTGTTAACAGATCACTGGCGCGTTACGTTGAGATAATAGATCCCCATGGGATCTATTGTCTTTTTGAGACTATCCGTTGAACTCAAACCTGCGGTCGATGGACTCCCATAACGTCTGCAGTTCGCGCTGTCGCGCGGGGTCCGCGGCAAGATCGCGTGTCACTTTGGCCGCTTTTGAGGCCTTGGTAGTCGGAACGTCAATATTTGGTAGAGGCGTCAATCGTGGCGGCAAGGGTTCGCTGCGAAGCTGCTCGTATGCGTTCTCGTCAATTACGTGCATACCTTGCACGGGCGTCGGCGAGTGAAAGTGGTCCCCGGACTTTTGAATGAAGTAGAACCGACCAGCCTTCGCGTCGACCTCCTTAATGTCATTGAGCTCCAGCTCGGAAACGATGTGTTCGGTCTGTGTTTCGGAATGGTTAGCGCCGGAAAAACTTCCATAGTTGGAACCGCTCGCCCGCGACTCGTGGGTGGTGGGATATAGACCGCCATACGTTTCTCCCGCAGTTGTTCCGAAGCTACCACCGCTCGACGTTCCCGATGACGTCCCGTCGGTGGTGCTCTTGAGGAGGATCCGCTTCGTCTTTGCCATTTGTTGCAGTTCTTCAATCTCGTCCTTGCCGTCAACCGTGAAATACAACTTCAGCCGAGTATTGGTCGACACAATTGGCTGTAGGTCAAGGTCGCGGGTGCGAAGTTGTGAGTTATGTTGATTCGCAAGAAACAGTGTCAGGCCAACCGAGCGACACATAATCAGGAAACTTCCGAATGATTTTCCCGAGAGTTCCTGGAACTCGTCGACAATAACCCAGGATTTTTTGACGGGTTGTCCTTGTCCCTTGCGTCGTCTGGCAGTCTTTTCGATCGTGTAAAGTGCTAAGCCTGCGACCGGTCGTACTGTGATCTGCTGCGACATTGCAGGGAGAAAGAAATAAATGACTTCTCCCTCTTCAATCGCGCGGCTAATGTCAATCAGCTCCTCGGCGCTCGGGGCTAACTCTGGTTTGAGCTGCGAATACTGACGCAAGAACAAGAACGTAGTTCGGATTTGTTCGGCATCAGGGACTTTCCTTCGATTCAGCTCGTCGGCAAAATCATCGAGCGAAATCGAAAGTGGCTGGGGCCTACCCACGAACTCTTTAGCTGCCGCCACCAGCGCTTTCGTATTCTGGGAAGCAAAATAATCCGCCCCGTAGAACATGCCGTAATCTAGGTTGAAAGCCTCGACCAACATATTCGCCAATTCCAAAACCGTTTGCCGATTCGGATCGAGGCCTTGGAAGGGATTGAAGTAGTCGCTATCGTGACCGTTGTCTAACGACAAAAAGCGAAACTTCCGGCCGGCCAGGCGTGCGGCTTTGCGAATTGCGTGAAAGTTGGCCTGGTCACCCGCTAGGTCGATGATGAATATCGGGTCCGGGCGCTGATTCGACTTGGCTGGCGGTAGTGCCAACAACTGCAGCACAAACGGCAGTATCGCTTGCGATGTCTTGCCACTACCTGTGCTCCCGCGAACGTGAACGTGGAGATTTTCAAAAAAGGGTCGGTCGACGGCAATTGGTTCTCCGGAAATGCAATCGTGACCAAAGACGATTTGCGAAGCGGCCGCGCGCGTTGGTTGATTGAGTGGCACACTATCTCTCATTCTGCTTGTTGAGCGCGTCACGAATGGTTTCAGGAGCCGGACCTAGCCCGACACTTAATTCGATTTCTTCGTTCAATTTTGCACGCGCAATCAGGTTTTGAATGTCCTGGCAGTAGTCCGCGTCGGGCGCCAATACGACGATTCCAAAGTCTCTTCCCGTTACCCACGGGCGAACCGCCGCGATATTGGTAAGTTGGGAAATTTTGCGACGCAGCGCCGACATGATTCCTGCAGCCCTACGACTGACGACATAGATTCGGTTGATACGGTAGCCATGGTCCTCTCGCGCGATGCAATGCGGGACGTTGACAAACGAGTTATGTTTTTCAAATAACTGAAAGAGCTCCGCCGGTTCCAATCGATGGCGAGGTTGTTGATACATCGTGGCGTGCCACAATGCTGCTAAATGTAGACCGAGGGCCGCAGGTCCGAAAACTCGTTTGCCGGGGATTTCCGCCCGCTCCTCGCTGGTGCCAATCTCGTGAGCACCTTGAAGCGATAGCGTGAAATATGGCACGTTGCCGGGAAGCGGTGGAAAATCAGCTGATTGCTGATGATGGTGGTTGAGGAAACCTTCCTTAATCAAGCGATTCAGGATTGTGCCCGCGGCGGACTTGCGATCGTTCCACGCCTGGCCGTCGGACAAAGGTGTCGCATCTGGCGGAAAATGGCGGGCAACTACGTCCCGGAGTGTGAGGCGGTAAAGTGCCACGTGGCGCAAAAGAGCCAGCTCGCGAGGCTTAAGCGGTCGGTCATTGGACTTCACCATATTTCGTACCGCAGATGGGAAAGGGCTGCGTGGAATTCCGAAAGCTTGGATTTCGAATAGGCTCCGCCGAATTCAATGATGTAATCTTTGCTGCGGTTTCGGGACGGATGACGCAGGATCGCGTCCGGTAAGCGCTCGCCGCGTCCCCCGCCCTCGGCGTAAAGCTGATGCTCTGAGACCCACCGCTTGGCAGAGGCTGGCCGATCCACTCGATACAGAAGGTAAACTTGGGCAAGATGCAGGTCGTGACTCGCCTCGCTTTGCCGGGGCGCTCGGTCGGCAACATACCCGCCGAAAGTCCGTCCGGCCTGGCTGGTGGCCAAGACGAAACTTGTGGACACGGGCGACTGGTTCCAGCGGGCTTTAAGCCGGTAGGCAATCTGCCCGAACCCGGGGCTTTCATTGCCGGGTAACCATTTGAACACGGGCTCTTCAAGTAGGATTTCCGGATGGGCAAGCATTGTTTTCGTGGCCAGCCACCCAGCCTCGGACATGCGTTTTACCCGTCGCTTCGCCGCCGCTTTAGGATTGTCGGAGTTATGAAACCATGTGCGGGCGATCTGCTCGATGGTAAGCACACGAATTTTGCGCGTCAGAATCGCCAGCAATTGACGATCGCGTTCGGAGAGTTGGACGGACACACTTGGTTTCATGCCGGTCGGGAACTCGACGGGGAACTTGTCAGGGTCTTGGGATACTTGCAAGTTCCCAAGACGATCAGCGATTAACACGATAATTGTAGGCTCATCAACATTTCAAGTACCTGCGACTGAGTGAATGGCGATGACAGGCTGGAATGAAGTTCTTTCGACGTTCGTCGGAGGGAATCGAACGCACTAAGAGATGGAAATAAGACTCGTTAATGAATCGATAGGCGGGCGAATGTCAAAATAGATAAGGACCGAGGATGTATGCTGTCGGAACGCTCCGGCACTCAACACTAAATGCGAAGGCTCCTCGCAATGCCGGTTGGAAGCCTATCTAAAACCGTTCCCTTCCCCCTTAGGGACGGCGCTTTAATACGAAGCAAACGTCGTGTAGCCGAGGAATGAAGGCGAAGTTGTATGCCTTGCTCGACGAGGTGGCGCCGTGCTGGAATCGGATGATTTCTGGCGCGTCCAGCCACAGCCCTTCCTGAACTGCGCAGTTGAATGTGCGAAATGGCAGACCGAGATAGTGGCCCTGATGCTTCCAATCCCCCATCAAGATGGCGAGCCGCCCGGTCGGCGATAGCAAGGTGAGGCAATTTCGAATGATTTGGCGGAGCCCTTTGCAGAAGTCGTCGATGGTTGGAGCGGTCGAAAGACAACGCGGGTCGTCGTTGTAGTGAACCATCTTCCAATAGGGCGGATGAAGCCACACAAATGGAAAATGGCGCAACCCGCTAAAACACTTCAGATTTCTGGCGTCGAACCCGGTCGTAAGGTCGAAGCTTTGGCAATAAATGTCTAGCTCCCGGCATACATCGCGGCAGGTACCGCTGCCCGTCATGGGGTCTAACACCGCGCCTGGCTGGTAGTACCGCAGCAGGTCTCGAATCAGAAGCCCTGAGCAGTTTCCGCGGAAACGAGCGTCGCCATAGTTTCCCCGTCCGGCCTTCGTATGTAGGCTCGTTAGCTCCGGAACGGGACTTGTCGTCTTCGGGGATTCAGGAAGCTGACAAGTGCCTGCTGGCTGGCATTTGTCGGCGACGTGGCGTGCCGAGGCGTGACATCTATCTACGAATTCTTTACGGCGAGTGAAAGTTTCCCTACTCATAATTTCCTCCATGAAAAAAGTAGCCGGTCGTCCTTTCGCCGACCGGCTGTTAGCGAAGTGGCTGCACGACTGCTTAGCTCGATTCGTCTTCGGGTTCGGGATACATCTCTCCTGCGGCATACTCGATTGTTATCCAAAAACTGCCATCGGGGTCGTACTTGTGTTCACAACGCTGTAGAACTTCCCACGCCTGCTCATGCGTCAGGTCGGGGCGAATGGAAAGCACGTCGTCTGCGTTCCAAATAAGGCCGATTGCGTGGCGTTCTGCTAATTGTTCGTGGATGTCTTTCATCGTGATTTCTCCTTGAGTGGAACCAGCGGAGCTGTACAGCTCCGCTGGCTCGCATTGTTAGTATTCGTCGGGCAACAAAACGGTCGTCGCGGAGCGGTCAGCCTCGGTGATAATCCAAAACTTTACGCCGTTACTTGACCGGTAAACGGAGAACAGGCGAGAACCATCCCTAAGCGCCTGCTCGTTTTGTTCCCAGTCTTCGGAGTCGCACTCTCCCCAGTCGCCTTCATTGTGGCGAGCGAGCGCAGCAGCAATCTCCGTCATGTTAATTTGGTGAAGCGCCCCGGGCGTGCTGCATAGCTCACCCAAGGTAAACAAGCTAGGTTTTCCCGATGCGGATTGCTTTGGTGTTTGTACAGTCATGTTCGTTTCTCCTTTAAAAATGGCTCACCCCAGTTCCGTGTGTTCCCAGAGGGAAGCACCTTCGGATTGGAGTGGCCACGGTTGTTTTTTCACGTCTTCCCGGAAAACAACCGTGGCCACCCAAGAAGGAGAAGACAACATAGCTCCGGCGACGCCGGAGACCGACGGGTCGAAGAAAAGTAACGCGAGGTAAAATGCGAGCGGCACATTGCAAGGGCATGCCAGTTCCTCTGGCGTGAGCCTTGCGTGACGAGGCCATCAACCGTCGGCGCCCTATAAATAATAAATAGCGCCATTTTTTCAGCACTTCCGATGGCGTGTTTTATTCTCTCAAGTGTCCAGTGATTTTTTCTTCAAGTGAAACGGCGAGCTCGAACTTTGACGGGTGTATCAATTGCGCCAAAATATTGCGTCCGTTTTCAGCGTGTGACGTTGCAAACTTTTTGTTGTGACGAGCACCTCGACAAGCGAAGCGCAGTGCATACCGTTTCCAGTGCGCCATCGAGATGGCGAACATTTTATTGGAGGTGTGTATGCACGGTCCGAATCATGAAATCGAAGCTAACGGAGGTTTGTGGCAGACAAAGTTTTGGGATGGAGCCGAGCCGGTTACGAAGGTAAAGCCAGCAGCACGCCAGCGGGCATCAAAGCCTGAGGAGTCTAACAATGTGTTAAAGACTGTCGTAGCGACCACCGTAGAGCCGTTGGAGCGCCGATTAGCTGCCATCGAAGAGCGGCTGGAATCTCTTGTTGCCGAACTGGCTGCGAAGCGCGTCGCAAAGGAGTACTACACCACGGAGGAAGTTGCCGAAATTCTGAGAAAGGCACCGTACACGGTGCGGGAGTGGTGTCGTCTCGGACGAGTTCTCGGCGAGAAGAGCCATTCTGGTCGTGGACTCGATGAGGAGTGGAGAATTAGCCACGAAGAGCTAACGAGGTATCAGAACGAAGGGTTGTTGCCGGTTAAGAAGTGCGTGGCAGTCGGAGCACCGCGTCGCGTGAAATAACGAGGGGTGGGCGGCTCATTTTGGAAGAGCGTGGCGGCGCCAAGGCGGCACTTGGCGCTTGCCAGACAAGACTCGCTGCCCGCACCTCGGGCAATGCATTCTCGCTTGGTTTGCGAACCACTTCGCGTTACAGCCTTCGCAAACGAAGTAGAAGCTTTTATTCGCGGACAACTCTTTAGACTCACTCATGGAAGGTCTCCGCTCTCGGCGTGAACAGTACTCTCGTACTCTTCATCCTAAATTCAGAAGCGCCGGAAACCATCGACGCAAGCGCCACTCAATTGCAATGGCGGCGAAGCGAGTTATGTCCCGTAAACTCGAAGAGCAGGTTCTCCAAACAGCTTTGCAATAGCTGCCTTTTTAGTCTCAGGGAGAAGATGACGATATCGTGTACGCATTTCATCAGATTGGTGCCCCATCCATTCATCGATGATTCGCTGATCAACACCAGCGGCTGCGAGGTTTGATGCAAACGAATGCCGGAACACGTGGAAGCCCCGAATGTTTTCCCATTTGCTTCCTCTAAACGATTCTTTCAATGAATCGTGCGCTTTGCCCGGGTCCAATTGCTGCGGCGGTCCGGGTGCCGAAGTACATCCGTCGTCGCATGGCCTTGTAAACGTGTAGGGACCGCGATTATCGATTCCAAGCCAGTTAGCGAGAGTGGCCTCGGCTTCGTCGGTGAGTTCAACCCGTCTAAACGTAATGGCGCGAGTTCGGCTGCGCTTTTTCTCGCGGACCAAAAGCGTTCCGTGACGAAAATCAAAATCATCTCGGAGTGACCGAATGGCTTCGCTTCGCCTGATACCCGTGTGAGCAATTAGCAAAGTCATTGGGTAGAGATAGCTCTCCGCTGAATGGGTTTCGAGGTGCTTCAACGCCTCAAGCACCTCTTGTCCGCGAAGATATAAGCACTCCCAAAGGCGTTTTTCATCAGCGCCGCAAGGTCTATCACGCTCAATAATGTGCTCGATCTGCTCAATAGGCATGAAGGGCGGCTTCTCATCGCGTTTCGGGTACACGAGTCCGACGACGGCCGCCTGCCCTTCAAGCATTCCTTCTTTTACTGCCCAATTCCAAATCACACGGAACGTGGCAATTTCCTTTCGAACCGTCTCAGCCGATATAGGCCGTTTCGCTCCTACGACTTCGCTAAGCCGAGTGACGACGTAGCTCTGAAGTACAGTGTGGCCAATTGTGTGCGCGAAAGTCTTACCCTTCATGATCCGGAGCAGGTGACGGATATGAGTGTTTTCGGTGCTTACCGTGGTCGCCTCTTTGTGACCCGGTATTCGGGCGGCTTTGAATGCCGTTGTGACTTCCAGGAGCGTTGGCAGCCTCGGCGAGTCAAACGAGTCTCGCCGACCATCAGACAATATGAACGCGACCGGATCCGCGTTTTGTGGAATTGAAAGGCGACCGTTTTTAAGAAGGATGAGAGTCTCTTCAACCCGCGAGGCCTGGGCACGCGCAAGCTTTTCTTTATTCGTGCCAAGTGAACGCTTGAACGACCGGCCAGCGTACCGAAAACGCACAAAGAAATGTTCGGACGCTTCGTCGAAGAAGAGACTGGCCATGACGATCCCCTGCCCCGAAATCGGAGGTAAGTGAATCGTAGTAGTCGGTCTCAAAAAGCGCTATCGGCCTAAGGCCAATGCTTGCGCCCTAGTGTGTCGGATTTGTGTCGGATTCGGCGCATGAAAAAAGCTTCGCGAAGAGAAGTTGTTGAACCGCAACAACTTGCAGCGAAGCTTAAGAGCTGGGGAACTAGGATTCGAACCTAGTTCGCGACAGCGCGGCAGTGTTCGGGCTCGATTGCATTTGAATGATTGTCGTCGGCTCGGTTGTTCAAACAAGTAAGCCGAAAACAATCTACTAACGGTCATCTTGCAAGTTCCTAGTAACAAACCGTTTAGGTCGCATCTCGCGTTCCAGAATGGTTGACCGAAGTCCAGAGTTCACACGGCAGAGGTCACTGGTTCGAGTCCAAACGCAGGGCCAGACCCCCCTAATCAAAACCACTGTTTCACCTTATTTACTATGTCACCTATCTGCTGCGCGGCGTGATCTACTTGATCGAGGAAATGTTTTACTCGATCTGGATTTTCGTCGTGAATATTTCGAATTTCGACGTCTACGGCTTTTCCCATCGCGCTATTTGGCACAGTACCGTCAAATTCTAGGTCGGTCGAGGAGCTTCCATTCACACCTTTCGGACCTGCCTTAAAGTCGGCGACGACCGCACCATCCTTATCAAGAATACTTACGAGCACTGCTCCCGTAAAACCGATTACTGTTGAAGACGACAACACCGACTCGACATGTACTTTCCCGTTCTTATAGATTTCGACAGTCGTTTTCATACGGCCGCCGTATGTTCCGTCAATTTTTGAGTCCTCATGCGCGATAAGCGGAAACTCGCCCGAGTCCCGCTGGAAAAGCTTGGTACCGTTATCGATTCCTAGGTCGTCGTCGGTGTATTCCTTTCCTTCAATAGCGGCGTTTTTTAGGATGACAACGCCGTAAACCTGCTTTCCATCCGAGTTAATGGACTCTTCAAAGTCTGGGATTCCAGTCTTGAGAGGGCTTTTTTTCTTCGTTACCCACATATCGACTATCGCATAACGGTCCTCCACATCCCCGGCATCCGAACCCGGAAAGTATTCGTCTGCAATCTTTTGCAGCTCCTCACGAGGAACGTCAATCATCTGTTCAATAGCTTCAGGCTTTAGGCAGACGACCCCATGCACACCGTGACCTTGTTCGTGGTCGAGAAAACCAGTTTTGAACTTCGGGCCTGAATGGTCTGAAACAAACTGGGACCGAGCCCACCGATGTGCCCGAATCGCTTGCACCTTGTCGCTATCACCGTCAAATGCCGCGGTAAGCTCACCGTTATCTGCATCGCGTATTACAGCGTAGCCGCTTTTGATTGCAATGAATTTATTCTTGGCGCCGTTACGAACGAACAAAGGATATGCCGAAACAAAATTCTCCTCTCTTGCTTTACGATGTCCGAAACGAGTTAAGTAATCCAGGCTCGGCGTGGCCTCCAAAGCAACACACCGCTGAGCTATAAGAATGGCACTCAAGCTAAACAACTTTAGTATCGAAGATCGCATTTTGTACCTCCATTTAGCAGAGAGCTTTCCTTAACAAGTGACGGGGATAATTAGCTTATCAATCAATCTTCAAAATGCAAGAATGAGTTTGTGGGGAACTATATAAGTAAATTGCGAAGCTTAACGGGCATTTTGTCGCGGAATTGTCCGCTCAGCTTCGCCAGATCAACAGTGGGCCCTTCAATACGATCGACTGAACGGTGCCGCCGGCGAAGAAAGTAAGGGCCTTATACAACCGAGGCGTCTCTAAAGACTTCGCTGCCCCATAACAAAGTCGGGAAACTCATCTTCGCCGATCAATGCGCAGCAGTTGCTTTCCGCCAGCTCGACCGCACCCCGAGTAAATCTGCTGTTAGTTATCACGGCCGACTTGTTGCACCCGTAGACGGCCATGCCGGCGACTGCCTCCTGTACGGCGTTGTTGCCGACCGCGTGATAGTATCCCTTCGCTTGCACCGCGATACAGTGATCGCCCCATTCGACAACAATATCGACGCCCTGATCGCCGCTCCTACCTGTTCGCCGCGGCGATGCCCCGAGTGCAGAGAACACTTCCACTAAGTAATCCTCCCACGCGTCGTCACGCATCGACCTCCAGTCGCGGTTCAGCAGCGCAGCTCGCTGCCACTCGACCGACCTGAGAATTTCCGATCGCTCATTCGTAAGCGCCTCCATGCGCGATCGCACCGCGACCAGCGTTTCGAGCTGCTCTTTTAATTGAGCTTCGTAGTTGCGCTGATTCGCTTCTAGGTCGCGCACTCGCGCCGTCAGCGCGGCATCGCTCGGGTAGTGGAACAGCGCGCCGACGATCGTAACGCCGAATAACGCACCGACGATCGCTAGGAACACGCTCGTTGATCCGGCGAGCGATAGCAGGTCCAGCAGCACGAACGCGACTACGAAGCAAGTCCCGGCTACCACCGAGAGCAGACCTGCCTGCCACAGCGAGTATTGCTCAGACGGCTTTCGAATTCGCTGAGCCAGTCGGAAATATTGAAGTTTCCGGCGATTGTCTTTCGACGCGGCGGCAAGCAGCGGCTTCTGCTTTTCTAGCAACTCAACTTTGGCCAGGCATTCGCTTATGCCATTTTCGATAGTAGCGAACCGCGCGTTGTAGTTCTCACAAACAGACATACCGCACGATTATCATTTCTCCAAAAATAAAATCAAGGCAAGTACACCTTCGGAATGTCGGCTAATCCGGCTGGGCTGTAGAGGCTTAATACGGAATAATTCGGGCTATGAGCCTTTCCCGTCGACAGCAATTGTTCTTCGATGGCATAGAACAATCATTCAACCACATTCGGCTGACTTACGATCGTATAACGTCAGCGGTCCCATTCTTATTTACCGCGCCCGTCGACAAATCGAAGCTTGAGGGAGTAACACTAGACGCCTGGACTGTAGTCGACATCGGGAAGCGACTTTACTCGTTGATAATGAACATGCCAGGCCTTGCCGGCACTCCTGCAATTGAACTGTATTTAAGGCAACTTGCCAGCGTGGAAGACTTCCGGCATTACATTCAACACCTTGACGGGAAAACCATCGCCGTCGCGAACACGTCGCTTCCCCTTTGGGGATGGCTTGCTTTTTTGTGTCGGACCGGCGACGGGAAAATTAAATCCGCCGGGTATCATCCCGGGCGCGCTGTGACCGGCGAATATCCGATACTTAATCCTGCCGGGAAAACATTTCACGCCGCCGTTGATCACGTTACGCTTTTCAATCTGACTGGCGAGATCAACATTAGCGAATTGTTTCGTCACGCAATATCGTTGGAAATGCCTCTGGTCACGGCAATTAAGAAAGCCGAAGAGGATGGCACACGCAATAGCAAGGGATTGCTTCGAATCGTAATCGATAGTCTTCAGTAAGGGCGACCGATGAATTCCGAAGACGCAACAACTTACTTGGTCAGTTATCTTCGAAGCCCACGACCGGGCAGCGGCTATTCCAAGTACGGGTACGACGTTTACATGTATAACGTCATCGACTCGTATTTGTATGGCCGCGGGCAAACTGACTCAGCTCAAAATCAACGCGAAATCTACGAGTTATCGCCTCACTTTTTTTTTGGCAGCGGCATGGAATCTCTGCCGTAGGGGGATTCTCCGGCCTGGCGTTTCGAAACTCTGAAACCAGTCGACTGAAGCGGGCTCTGCCGGCTGCGGCTTTTCAATTACTCCATTCGGACGAACTTGGCTCGCCGAATCTGAAAAAGATGATTACGTGCCAACCGAGCCCGAGAGATTTGGTCGCATGATTGCCAAGTTCAATGACCTGCTGGGGCCGCGATTCGCTGAAAGAGCACAAGAGGCAATCCGCTGCTACGGTGCGCACGCTTACCTTGCGTGCTGCGTGATGTGTGGCGCCGCTGCCGAATCGATTCTTTTAGCGGTCGCCATTGCAAAAGCGGATGAAGACTCCGTGTTAAAAACGTATCAATCGGCATCAGGCCGCTCGCGAGTTGTTACACTGATCTTGGCAAACGTGAATGAGCACATAAAAAAGCAGTTCAACGGCTATCTTAGTCTTATGAGCAATTGGCGTGACCAGTCCGCGCATGGCGCAGCGGCAGACATTGCGGACGATGAAGCGTTCACGTCGATAACGTTGCTCTTGCGATTTGGCATTTTATCGAGAGCAGTTGGGAGCAGCTCACCGCTTAGGTATTGCGAACGTTCGAAATGCACCGAATTGCGATTTTATCTTTGTTCGTCATTTTTTTATGCCGAACAACTGCGCAAGCATGGAACTCACTCGGTCACAAAATCGTTGCCGAGATCGCATGGCGGCAGCTCGACTCCAAAGGGCGACAATCGATCGTCGATACACTTCGTCGCCATCCGCGATTCGACAAGGACTTTGCTCCCAAGGCGGAAGGCGACGACAAACACGCTGTGCTGGCTCATGCACCTTATCGGCGACGTTCACCAGCCGCTGCATTGCTCGGTGTTATTCAGTGTCGACCACTTTCCCAAGGGTGACAAAGGCGGCAACGAATTACCGCTGCGCCACGGCAAGAATCTACACTCCCTTTGGGATGGCTTGCTGGGTAGCGACAGCAAAATGAGCGCAGTCAACAAAGCGGCAAACGAGCTATCGGATAAGAACCGATTCAGCGCCGAATGGGAATCAGCCACCGACGAAAAGGACCCGCGGAAGTGGGCGGCTGAAAGCCACGCGGTTTGTGAATCCGTCGTTTACGATCCGGCGATTTTAGAGGCAGTGCGGACCAGCGGCGACAAAATCGAGCCGATTGAACTGCCAGTTACCTACTATGCGAATGCAGGCGAAGTTGCCCGGAAGCGGGTTCTCTTGGCCGGGCTCAGGCTGGCGGCGTTGCTAAAGTCGATCGGGCCGCAGTAGCGCTTGAATTTCCGCGGTGCGCTGGCATAATCCCGTGGGGGACGGCTAACCGTCGGCTCAAGGGGGTTCGAATGGCTCGGCTTGCTATGTTTGTCGTTTTGTTGACGGCGCGCAGTGTGCCGCCGAATCTTGGCACGACGCGAATGGGCAACTGATTGCGAACGGCACGGTTGCCAATGTCGACGGTCAGTCGGTTAGTTTGCAGCTGGTCGGGAAATCTACCGCAACGATTCAGCTCGATGATTTGTCGCTGGCGGATCGCGCGTATTTGCAAAACCGCGACAAGCCGGATTCGGAGTTCGAACATCCGTCGCGGCAGTGGGCGAGCAAGAACGGTACGTTCCACGCTGAGGGCAAGGCGGTCACATTTATCGGTGACGGCGACGTGCGCCTCGTGCGAGCTGATTCGAAAGTCGTTAGTGTCCCGATTGAAAAGCTCTCGGCTGACGATCAGGAATATTTCAAACGGCTAAAGAATACTGCCAGCACTGCTGCGACGCTTGCCACTACAGCTGCGGCATCAATCGATGATCCATTTTCGACGGTGGAGTCGTTCAACGGGCCAAGTGAAACGACAGCGCCGAAAACGACAACCCGGTCAGTTGCTCATAAGGCGTCGAAGCCACTAGTCAGCTCCGACTCAACGCCGGCAGACAGTCCTGGCGCTGTCGATCGCAATCCAAACGGCGAACAAGTCACCGGACAGACTGCGACGGGCATTCCCACATTTACGGGACCGCGCGGCGGGACGTATCACTACAGCGCGAACGGCAATAAGGTGTATTCGAAGCATAAGTAAACGGATCTACTTTTGATAGTAGATTCCACGAACGTCTGCCTGCCATTTTAGGAACACTGCGGACAGCGCGCGTTTTTCCGAAATTGGGAGCTTCGGATGTGGCATCCCGTGAATGAAAATATCTGTAACGCCGTTATCAAAAATACCGCCCGTTATGCCATCTTCGCGAAATACGAGTAACGGCAATTTCAGACCAAAAAGTATACCGGCCTCAAGATGATTCCACGGCGTTGGAAAAGGGACGGGACTCGTCACCCGCGCCTGCTGGCCATTGATTCCGCGTTTCCGCACCCCCATTTCGGAATAATACTGCTCAAACCCAAGTATAATCCCGCCAGCACAGTGACCAGCGAGCATAAGTACCTCGCGTAGTGGCAGGATCGTAGGATAATCGGAGCGGCCTATCGCGCGCGGTTCTAGCTCAAGTCGTTCGAGTTCGCGCAATATGATTTGTCGACATGCCTGTTGCTTTCGATTCAGTGACGTAGGGCATGAGACGAATACTGGTATTTTCATCGTGTTGCTAATTTATCGCGATGGTGTTCTGACGCCGCGACTGATGTTTTCCTATCGATCAATACCAGCCGGCCAAATCACTTCGATTGGCTTTTTGTGTTCGGTCGCGAATGCCACAATGTCTGCTGTCCCGCCAACCCCTTTTGCTTCATGACTATCCCACACTGCGACAATTAATTGTGAAAGTTGGACAACTCGCTTCCCCGCATCGTAGAAGGCAGCTTGTGAAGGCCCTGAGTGATCCAGGCGTTCTATCGTTGTGGCGACACCGATGAGTGAATTGAACTCAGCTGCTGATTTGTCGTCGTCAAACGCGAATTCGTAGCCTCTGCACGGTATGACTGCATGAAGCCGGCCCCCGAGTTCTAGTACTATTTTAGCAAAGAGCTGGTCAGCACCCTTCGCAAGCGACGATACGCCCACTAGTCCTGGCCCAGTGCGTTTAAGTACGCGGGCGATTTCATTCCGTATGAATGGCACGGCGGCTGCTGGAATATCTTGATGCCCTGTAACGCCGGCGAACATCATATTTGTCCTAGAGCCGCCATACGGTGATATAACTTGCCGAGTGGCGTGAGTCGGCATGATTTTGATTCTATCGCTGCAAAAAACAAATGATCAGCGCCAACTGGCTCAACCAACTTAGCCGAGCGGCATTTCTGTAGAATTTTAAAGACCGCCTCGTGCTCGGGATGATCCGGTTCAGCGTCCGGCTCGTAAGAAGGATCTAGTCCAAGCTCACTGTTCGGATCGGCAAAGAAATCTGGAAGCCGCCGTAATTCGTCGAGCGGCACCGCTGGCGAACATGATCTCAGTAGATGCAGACGATCTACATTAGCTTTGAACGTGGGGCGCTGGTTCCACGGCCCGAAGGATTCAGATAGATATGCGTAAACACCGGAAAGATTCACTTTACCTAGAACGTCAGCCGCGCCGCCATCGAGAGCGCCACATAGGTATACCGAGAATAGTCCTCTATGAAACGGAGTTTCTGCTGCTGGCTGATCGCTTCGGCTCGCCGTCAAAATCGATACGCCTTCCTTAATTGCCGCCAAATTGCCAGAGAGTTGTGGAACGCCTCCGGCAGCGCCTGAAAAACAACAATCAAGTATTATGATGGCTTCTCTGACGTTCGAGGTTTGAACCTTGCCCAAGATCGCAGACAATGGAACTCCGGCGTCATTGTGAGCGCCATCCTGCGTCACTAGCACAACGTCACTGTCAGCCGGAGCGCCATGTCCGGCAAAATAAAATAAAGCGACATCGGCACCCGGCGAGAAAAGTTCATCAATCGCGGACAACAGATCACGACGCTCAATTCGTCGAGTATTCGTGGTCATTGCTCGACAGGCGAAATTCGGCGTTCCGTTCTCGTTTCGAGCCAACAACGGTTCAATAGCTAGCACGTCGTTCACACAACCCTTGAGGCCGGCGAAATTATCGTAAGAATCGATGCCGACAAGAAGTGCACGGTTCATTCGAGTTATAGGCTATCAATAAAAGCCTTAATTCCGTCCCAAGTCCAAGGGATGATTGGATAACCCGTGAGAATACTTGGCTTCGTCCTGTCATCCTTATATGCCCAAAGCCCTGTCAACTTTTTGTTCTCCTCCTTTGCGCACTCAATTTCCCACTTTTCGCCAGCAGAACTGAGCGTGTCGGTGCTAACTAATGCTATAACGCCATCAGAGCGCCTGATCCTTGTACGGACTCGGTCTTTCCAATCTTTATCGTATGGCTCCTTAACAGACATATCTATGTAAGAAAAGGGGCTTTTGGTATGCAGGGACTGCCCCTTGAGAAAGTCTCGCTGTCGTTCATCTTCGATCGCGAAAGCCACAAAAACTATCTTGTCATCGGCCATTTTACCCTCGATGCGATAACGTATGACTAGTCCGGTATCTAGGGTATGGTCGTTTCTAATCGAATGTCAAGCAGCCCAATTAGCGTCAATCACAAACTATGAGGCAATGACGGCAACTTGCCCAAATGCGCGCCGGCTCGCGACTTCCGGCGGGCTATTCGAAATGCCGCCGGAGCTGAATAAAGGATGGTGGCACGTGCTCGCGTCGCGTGGCGAGATAG
>JABDGM010000002.1:95663-97538 GCA_013286045.1 Planctomycetota bacterium
TGCCCAAATGCGCGCCGGCTCGCGACTTCCGGCGGGCTATTCGAATTGTCAACGAGCTGAGCGAATCTATTCGCGTAGCGCGTCGTGCGCGGCCGGCGTCGTGGCTGGCTTCGAGTTGTGATTTGCTTCGAATCGGTCGGGGGTTACGCCGCCGATCGGTGGGAACGTGTACTTAGAGTCGCCGCCAGCTCGCGCAACGTGCGACGCCGGGCGACTATCTCGCCACGCGACGCGAGCACGTGCCACCATCCTTTATTCAGCTCCGGCGGCATTTCGACGATACAGTCCATGTCGAGATAGCTGAACCACGCTTCGTAACTGAAAACGTGCGCATCTTCGAAGCCCGCCAACGTCGCCGCGTGCCGACCGCCGCCGATCGTTAGGTGTGCTGGTTTTGTTTTCATTGCTGTGCTCCTGATCCTACGCGGCGTCGCCGCTGATTTCCGTTCTGTTAGCCGCTGCCCACCATCATTCCGCCGTCTTTCATGTTGATACTGTCGAGCTTGGCATTCGTCTCGCCGATCTTCGCGTTGCTCTGTTGGAGTTGCTCAAGCATTTGCCGCAAGATCGCCGCTTGCTCGCTTTCCTCTTTCGTCGGCGCGCGTTCGTAGCTCGCGCCGGGGTCGCCGTCACCGGCGCCAGATAGATGTACCTCGGGGTGCTCAAGATCATTCAGCCGGCCGCGGACCATATTCGCAGCTTCCTTCGCAGTTACAACGCCGCCGCCCCTTACGCGGCCAATGAAATCTCCTAACCGCGTGCTGGTGTAACTCTCACCGGACCCCATCAACCCGTCTCGCAGGTGTTCCAGGTCCGTATCAGATAGGCTGCCACTCGGCCGGTTCGTCAGTATTGCTTCTGCACCGCGAGCTAGCGCGCGCGAGCGTTGTGCGACCGGTTCGAGCGCGTTGTATCTGTCGAACGTCCCAAGCGCACCGATGCCGAGCTTTGCCAAGCCGGCGTTGTCCGGTATCTGCGATAAATTGCTCGCGAACTGTTTCGCCGGGTCGGAATTAACGTCGGTCAAAAGCTGCGTGATGGTGAGAAGGGCAGCTTGTTGCCATTCCACCGACTTTAGTATTGCCGTTCGCTCATTCGTGAGTGATTCTATTCGCGCACGTAGACTAAGCAGCGTTCCAAATTGGTCCTTGAGCTGGGCCTCGTAGCTGTGCTAAATCGCTTGCGCCTCGTAGATTTTGACGGGCAACGCGACGTCGCTCGGGTAGTGAAAGAGTACGCCGATTGGCGTGACGCTGACTAGGGCACAGAGGATTCCAAGGAAAATACTTGCCGGGCCAGAGCCAATAAGCAGGTCGAACGCCACAAACGCGACGACGAATGCCGTGCCTGTAACTACGGACAGCAGACCCACTTGCCAAAGCCCGTATTGCACCGACGGCCTGCGGATTTTTTGCGCTATGAGGTAATACCGCAGTTTTCGACGATTGTCTTAAACACGTTCCGCCATCACGTTGACGTCCGTTCGCAAACGACAGATCTCCCCTGACGATAAGGTGAAAGCAGAGTGGACAAACCTTGGTAGTTACTGGGAACACGCGCAATGGGTTACAGCAGAGCGTTTGCAGCGATGGCTGGGGCCCATTTGAATAAGAGTAAAGTAGTTCGTGATCCAAGCATTAATGGTACGACCGTCGGGAAACTTTGCTTCGCCACTACGCGGCTTTGTAGGCGTCGTCGATACCGACGAACGATTAATTCGACTAATAGATCGTCAGCGTGCGCTTGATCAATTCGTCCGCAAAGAATTAGACAACGTTTCCTGAATAACACGAATCGCACGCACAGCGATCTCGGACGTAAGTTTAGTCGTGTCGCGCGGCGCCCGCGTTACGCTTCGCATCGGCTGAAACCGTT
>JABDGM010000002.1:97548-97802 GCA_013286045.1 Planctomycetota bacterium
CCATTCACCCGGGGAGCTGCGGATGCGTAGCAATCAACGGGCTGCCAGTTGCCGAGAACGTTGCGATCTGTTTTTCGGCTTTCAGCCTTTGAAATGGCTTACGCGTAGTTCCGCCCGCTGCTTGACTTCGCGCAATTCCCTAGCGCTTGCTGGCGCGTTGCAATTTACTGTATTGCGGCGGTGCGCGGTCAACGCCTCGGCCGTCGCCATCTGGGGTTGATGTTGGCAACGTCACCGCGAAACTTACTTGGAAG
>JABDGM010000003.1 GCA_013286045.1 Planctomycetota bacterium
CGTCCGCGAAACCGCGTACACGATCGCCAACGAAGGCCGCCGCCTAATTGCCTGCGATCGCGTTAGCGTCGCCATCAAACGCGGTAGTCGCTGCCCGATTGAAGCGGTTAGCGGCCAAGACACATTCGATAAGCGTTCGAACGTGACGGTGATGCTCGGTAAACTCGCTGCCGCCGTGGTGAAGACGGGCGAAGACTTGTGGTTCACCGGCGATACCTCGGACATGGCCCCGCAGGTCGAAGCGGCGCTCGATGCTTACGTCGACGAGTCGCACACCAAAGCAATCGCGATCCTGCCGCTCACCGAGCCACAAGACGAAGAAGCCAAACACGCCGAGGAAGGCGAAGAAGTCGATCCGCCTAAAGTCATCGGTGCGCTCATCGTCGAGCAAATGGTCGACAGCCGCACGCCAGAAGGCTTTTTGCAACGCGTCGAAGTGGTCCGCACTCACAGCGCGACCGCGCTGACGAATTCTCTGGAGTACGAAGGCCTGTTCCTGATGCCCGTGTGGCGATTCTTGGGAAAAGGCACCAAGCTCTTCCGCGGTCGAACGCTGCCTAAAACGTTAGCGGCTATCACCGCGATTGTGGCCGCCCTCTCCGTGCTCTGCTTCTACCCGGCCGAGCTAAAACTCGAAGGCGAAGGCCACCTCAAACCGAGGATCCGCAAAAACGTGTGGGCCGAGGTCGACGGCAAAGTTGAGCAAGTCAATGTCGACCACGATTCGAAAGTCACCAAAGACGATGTGGTGATTGTTCAGCACAGCCAGGATTTGGAAAAAGAAATCGCTGCGGCGGAAGGCGAGCTCCACAAAAATGAAGCCGAGCTTAACTCGGCCCAGAGCGCATTGTTCGACAGCAAGGACCTGAACGATACGGAACGGACACAAAAGCAAGCCGACGTCAAAAAATTTAGCGCCTCAGTGAAGAGCTACCAAGATCAATTGAAAATAATGACCGAGAAGAAGGGGAAGCTACAAATTCATAGCCCCATCGATGGTCGCGTCGTCACGTGGAATGTAAAAGAGCGGCTCCTTAACCGTCCTGTCAGCCGCGGCGAGAATCTGCTCGAGGTTGCCGATCCAACCGGTGATTGGGAGCTCGAAGTGCAGATGCCTGAAAAGCGCATGGGCCACATCGCCGAAGAGTCCGCGAAATCGAAACAGCCGCTGAGCGTGACATTTTTCTTGGCAACCAACCCTTCCAAAGAGTTCACCGGCAAGATCGAGGAAATCGAACGCAGTGCCGAAGTCCGTGGCGAAGATGGAAATACCGTTCTGGTTCGCGTCGCATTCGATCAGCAAGAATTACGCAAAGCGGTCGCGGATCCGAAAATCGGGGCCAGCGCAACCGCCAAGGTCCACTGCGGCAAGCGGCCGCTCGGCTATGTCTGGTTCCACGACCTGGTTGATTTCGTTCGCGCAAAAATCTTGTTCCGAATTATGTAGAGGAAGTCCGGCAGCGGCTTCGGCCGCGGTCGGTCACATGGAGATCATTCCTATGAACAAGGCCTCTTTCCCGATTGCCGCGCTGCTCATCGCGACGCTCACGACGCATATTTTCGCGCAAGCGAACTCCGCAGCGCCCGTAAGTGATCCGGTGATCTCCGGCTGGGTAAAGGTTGCGGACGAAATCAAGCTTCCAGGCAAAGAAGCCGGCGTGCTGATACAGCTCGGCGTTCAAGAAGGCAACCTCGTCCGGAGTGGACAGGTCATTGGCAAGATCGACGACAGCCAGCCGCAGATGCAAAAGAAAGCAGCAGCAGCCGCTTATCAAGGCGCCTACAACCGCTGGAAGGAAGACGTCGAAATCCGATTCGCCCAAGCTCAAGCATTGGTTGCTCAGGCAGACTATGAGCAGATGGTGGAGAGCAACAAGATCGCCGCAAAATCCATCACCGATACCGAAGTCCGCGGCAAAAAACTCGAGTGGGACAAGGCTATTCTAGGCGCCGAAAAGTCTCGCCACGATCAAATCATCGCCAAGTTCGAAGCACTCAACAAACAAGCCGAGCTGGACGCGTCGGACCTCGCCATACAACGCCGCGTCATTATTGCGCCTTTCGATGGCGTGGTAGAAGAAATCAAACGCCATCAAGAAGAATGGATTCAGCCGGGCGATACTATTCTCACGCTCCTGCGCATGGATTCGATGCACGTCGAGGGTGCGGTCGAACAAAGCAAATACGATCCGCATGAAGTCACGAATTGTGCGTGCACGGTGGAAGTCGAAATGGCCCGCGGCCGCAAAGAAGCGTTCCAAGGCCGAATTATCAAAGTCAGTTCTGTGGTCCGTTCCGATGGCGTTTACCAAGTCCGCGCCGAAATCGCCAACAAGCAAGAACACGGCAACTGGCTACTCCGCGACGGCATGCCCGCCAGCATGACGATCCACCTCGGCAGTGGGGCCGCTGCCGCCACAGGTGTAAGCCGCGCACGGTAAGCAGTTAGCCGAGACACCATGGCCACCCTTGCAGACAGCCTGGTCTCCAGCTCCTCACGGAAGCTGCCGATTCGCAAGCGGCCGGATCTCGACGCGCGTCGTCAGCGGTACCAGGGCCGCAACTATTGGGTCGTAAAAGACCCGGTCGGCCTGCAGTATTACCGCTTCGAAGAAGAAGAATACGCCATCTTGCAAATGCTCGATGGCGAATCGAGCCTCGACGAAATCGCCGATCGCTTTGAACGCGAGTTTCCCCCGCAAACGATCCGCACCGAAGAATTGCAGCAGTTCATCGGCATGCTCCACCGTAGCGGGCTGGTGATCACCGACGCCGCCGGCCAAGGCCAGCAGCTGGTGAAGCGCCGCGCCGAGAAAACTAAGCAAGAACGTCTCGCCACGCTCGCCAACATCCTTTCACTCCGCTTCAAAGGCGTTGATCCAGAGCGCTTTTTCAATTTCATCTATCCGTACATTCGCTGGTTCTTCTCTGTGACCGCGATGTGCGTGTGCATTACGATCGGCCTCGCCGCCCTCACGCTAATCCTCGTGCAGTTTGACGTCTTCCACTCGCGCCTGCCCGATTTCCACTCCTTCTTTAAAGCGAAAAACTGGCTTTGGCTTGGGCTGACGCTGTGCGTGACCAAGATTCTACACGAATTTGGCCACGGTCTATCCTGCAAACACTTCGGCGGCGAGTGCCATGAAATCGGCATCATGTTTCTCGTGCTCACGCCGTGCCTGTACTGCAACGTCTCCGACTCCTGGATGCTTCCGAATCGCTGGCATCGCGCCGCCATCGGCGCGGCAGGCATGTACGTCGAATTGGTGCTGGCCTCGATTTGCACGTTCATCTGGTGGTTCACCTCACCCACCAGCCCCGTCAGTTACATCTGCCTCAACGTCATGTTCATCAGCTCCGTGAGCACGCTGATGTTCAACGCCAACCCCCTGCTCCGCTACGACGGCTATTACATTCTCAGCGACGTCCTTGAAATCCCGAACCTGCGCCAAAAAGCGAGCACTATCCTCAACCGCAAGCTCGGCGCCTGGTGCCTCGGCCTCGAAGAACCCGAAGACCCGTTCTTGCCGCAACGAAAGCAATGGTTGTTCGCGACCTACACCGTCGCCTCCGCCATCTACCGTTGGGTCGTAACATTTTCAATTTTGTACTTCTTGAATCGCGTGTTCCAACCGTACGGCCTGAAGGTCCTCGGCCAAGCGATTGCGTTAGGTTCGATTTACGGCCTCATCGGCCAACCATTGTGGAGCATGTACAAGTTTTTCAAGGTGCCCGGGAGGTTAGGAGACGTGAAACGTGCTCGCCTTTATGCGACGTTAGCTCTAATCGTGTCTGCAATCGTCGGCATCGGCCTGATACCGTTTCCGTCGCACGTTTACGCACCGCTCGAAATCAGGGCCCGCCAGGCCGACGCCGATTGGGTTTATGCCGAGGTCGACGGCATCCTCGAGGAAGTGCGGGTCCACCCCGGCCAGCAAGTAAAGAAGGGCGACCTCCTCGCTCGGCTGCGAAATATTGATACTGAAATTTCGATTGCCGAGCTCACTGGCCAAAAAAACGTGTTTGCTACTCAGCTCGAAGGACTTAAATACGCCAGCTTCGACGACCACCGCGCTGCCTCGCAGATCGATCCCATTTCCAAGGCGCTTCGCGGCACGGAAGAGCAACTCGTCCAACGGCACATCGACCTCGAAAAGCTCAACCTCGTTGCGCCGCGCGACGGCACCGTGCTACCGGCATCCATCGTCGAGAAACACGGCGATGAAGCGACTCGTTTGCCGACCTGGTATGGCTCGCCTTTCGATCCCGAAAATCTCGGCGCCCGCCTTGTCACTGGCACCGTGTTCTGCCAGGTCGGCGACCCCAAAAAAATGGAAGCCGGACTCGTCATCGACCAAAACGATGTCGAATTTGTCCTTCCCGGACAAAAGGTCGAAATCTTGCTCGATCAAACCGCCGACTACGTCTACACGAACTGCGAGATCGAGCAGGTATCGACGGAAGACCTGAAAAAGGCGTCACCGCATCTATCCAGCCTGCACGGCGGCCCACTCGCGAGCAAAATGGACGGCGGCGGCGTCGCACGGCCAATGAATACCATTTTCGAAGCAATCGTGCCCCTGCCAGAAGAAGACCCACACAACTTGCTTCGCCTGGGCCTGATTGGCAAAGCGAAGATCACGACCGCTCCACGCACGCTTTTCAGCCGCATTTACCGCTACGCCGCCCACACATTCAACTTCGAGCTGTAACCAGCAGCCTATATTCACTCACAGACTACCTCGCGTCGAAGGCGCCGCGCTTGCAATGCCAGCATCGGCAGCCTCGTCCCGCTCTAGGCCGTTGCCGGCACTCTTCCTAGAATCCGCCGCATGTTGCGCGGAAATCCAATCACCATCAGTCGACCATTGCGCCTTCACAACGCGCATACGACCACGCGAACAGGCGGCGTGCGCCGCAAACTCCTGATCTGTCTCGCGCTCCTCGCAATCATCATTGCGCTGCTGCCGACGATCATCGCCAAAACACCGCTTTGCAACTCATTGTTGTCCGCGGCCGTTCCCGGTAACTCGGTTCATGTTTCAGTTGGTGGCGCTTCACTCAGCTGGATTTCCGGCCCGGCGCTGTCCGGTATTCAAGTCAACGACTCGGCTGGCAACCCATTGCTGACCGCCGATGCAATCACGCTCGACCGCACGCCGCTCAACTTACTTGCGAACTCTCACGATTGCGGCATCATCGCCATCAATCGACCGCAAATTTATTTAAAACTTCGCCCCGATGGCAGCAACTTGGAAGACTCGCTCCAACAACTGCTCTCGGAAGTCGCGAAGAAAGCGCCGACTGCCGGCCAGTCCTCAAGCCATGCGCCGTTTCTGTATGCTATCCAACTTGTTGACGGCATCATCACCATCGAGGATTCCACCACCGGCCGCGCGAGCCGCATCGATCACGTCAACCTCCAGTACGATTGCCACGGTGCCGCGGGCGGGCTCGGCAACGGTTCACTTGCAGGCCAGCTAGCCGTCGCCGGCCCAAACGGCGCGGCAATTCCCGCAGGCCGCTTTTCCCTCACCCTCAAACCGAACGGTAATCGCAACGAGCTCTCACTCCAGGCCGACGGTATCGCCCTGGCAACTCTACAACCCCTGCTCAACCGCTATGCTCCCGGCACGCAAGTCGCCGGCACCCTCGCAGGCAACGGCTCAGCATCTTGGGCAGATTCGGCGAACGCGCCGTCCGGCTTCACTACCACGGGTGCATTCGCGATTGACCAGGTCGAAGCTGTCTCGCCAGCTTTGTCCGGCGACCATATCCGTCTCGCGCGCGTCGAGCTCCCGTGGAAAATCACAGCCCAGCCCACCGGTCTCACGATCGATGAACTAGGGCTCAAAACGGATGTAGGTCAAATCGCAGCCCACGGCCACCTCGATCCCACGCTCCTCTCCACGACTCAAAACGCAAACGTCACGTCACTGCCGCTAAACGGCAACAACGATATCGAACTGAAGGGTGCCATCGACATCGCGCGCCTGGCCGCAATGATGCCCCGCGCTCTGCGAATTCGCACCGATACCACGATCACTTCGGGTTCCATCGAACTCGCCGGCCGCGTTCAACCAATCGCCAACGGCCAATCGCTCACAGGCTCGATCCGCGCCGCGCAACTGTCCGCCACCAGCGGCGGAAGACCATTCAGCTGGGACGACCCGGTAAGCGCCAACTTCGCAATCACACGCTCCGCCAGCGCATTCGCTATCGATAAGCTCCAGTGCGACTCGAAATTCCTCCGCGTCCAGGCCGCGGGCACCATCCAAAAACTCGACGCCGAGGCCACCTTCGACCTCAACAGCCTCGCCGATCAGCTTTCTAAGTTCATCGACCTCAGCCACATTCAACTCGCCGGCACTGGCAACGCCCAGCTCGCTTGGCAGCAAGTTGAAGGCAATAAGTTCTCGGCCACGGTGAAGAGCGATCTGTCGCAGCTCCGCGTCGCACTAAGCGATAGCGCCGTTTGGTCCGAGCCGACGCTCGAAGTCCGCGCCGCCGCCTCAGGCGTGCTTGATGCCGTCTCCCACCAACCAACGCAGATCGACGCCGCACAACTCCAAGTCAACGGCCAGGGCGACCAGCTCGACGCCCGCCTCACCGGCGCGGTCGCGCTCGCGAGCAACGATGTCGCGTGGCCAGTCTCTGTGCATTCGACAGGCAGCATCTCCCACTGGCTAACTCGCGCGAAACCGTGGATCGACACCGCAGGTTGGCAGATCGATGGCGCGAGCGAAATCGCCGCCAACATTCGTGCAACGGGCGCGCAACTTGACGTCACCGAGAGCAAAATCACGGTCAACAATTTGCAGGCCAGCAGCCCCGGCTGGAACGTCAACGAACCACGCCTCGAGTTCGCCGGCGATGCCCACATCAACCGCGCCACCGGCGAGATAATCGCCAACTCGACGCAGCTTGTAACTAGCACCGTCTCCGTCGTTGCAAAAGACGTTCACTTCGCAACCGGCGAGCGCGGCATCGCCCAACTCGCCGGCGTCGCCGCATTCCGAGCCGATGTCGCTCGCCTCGCCTCTTGGCGTGCCCCCACAAACGCCCCAACGCAATACCTGCCCGCTGGCGAATTCACCGGCAACATCCGCTTCGCCCAACAGTCGGGCCACATCACCGGCGAAGTCTCCGCCACCGGCCAAAACCTCATCCTTACTTCCACCGCGAGCCGAGGCGCCCCAGGTGCCGCGCCCTCTCCCGCCGCTTCACAAACGATCTGGCAGGAACCCCGCCTCATCGTGCACGCACTAACAAACTACGATTCCGCAGCCGACCGCGCGACGTTCGACCAATTCCAAATTCAATCGAACACACTGCAAGCCAACGCGTCCGGCCAAGTCGACCGCGTCACCACCGCCGCACAGTGCAACATCAACGGCGCGCTCAACTACGACCTCGACCAACTCTCACCGCTTCTCCGACCCTACATCGGCGAAGGCATCCAGCTCAACGGTCGCGAACAAGCCCGCTTCGCCCTAGCCGGCGACCTCCTGGATTCTTCCGCCTCATCCGGCGTCAAGCTCCAACCTGTCAGCTACGCCGGCCAGCCCCCAGCCTCCGGCGCCCAGTCCCCTTCCTGGTCTCGTCGTATTCATGCGCAGTTAGAACTACCGTGGAACGGTGCTAACGTTTACGGCCTGCCTGTCGGTCCCGGCAAGTTGGCCGCAACACTCGGCGACGGCGCTCTCCAAATCGCGCCCATCGCTCTCACAGTGGGAGAAGGTCGACTCAACCTCGCTCCAAACATTCGCTTCGACCCCGAGCCCGCCGAGCTCACGATGCCCGCCGGCCCCGTCATTACCAACGTTCATATCTCGCCCGAGGTCAGTGAGGCGATGCTCAAGTACGTTGCTCCGGTTCTCTCGGGCGCAACCCAAAGCGAAGGCCAGTTCTCGCTGCAGATCGACGGCCTCCGTGCCCCTTTGGCCGACACCAAGAAAGCTACCAGCTCCGGCATGTTGACCGTTCACTCGGTCCGCGTCGTACCGGGTCCCAACACCGAGCAATTTGTCGGCCTCGCCCAACAAATTCAGGCGCTCCTCAAGCGAACCGACGCGCAAACCTCGCACACCGCGACGCTCCTGCAGATTCGCGACCAACAAGTAAACTTCAAAGTCGCCGACGGCCGCGTCTATCACCAGAACATCGAGTTCCAAATCGGCGAAGTCGTCATGCGTTCGCAGGGTTCCGTCGGTCTCACCGATGAAACGATCTCGCTCACGTTGCAAATCCCCGTGCAAGATGATTGGGTCGCCAAAAACCCAATCCTCGCCGGCCTCAAAGGCCAAACCCTGCAAATCCCCGTCTCGGGAACACTCAAACAACCGCAAATGGATAAGCGTGCCCTTACCAATATCTCAGGCCAGTTGATCCAAAACGCGGCCGGCAGCCAGATCAATAAAGCGCTCGACAAGTTCCTCAAGCCGCGACAGTAAGAAGGCATCCGTTGTGATCGCGTTCCAGAACTCAACGACCTCGACGCAAAACTCTCGATTCAACGACGAGCGTCTTCGCCAATCGATCTCCGAGTCGTTGGTGATAGGGCGAAAATACAACACTAAGTGCTGCCGGAATTCCACCGAACAGCAATGGATTAACTTCCAACAGCCGGAACAGCGTTCGAGTAATCGTCTGCTTCCAACTACAAAAATTTCCATCCGTGTCGACAACCACGAGGCCAGTGAAAAACTTTCCCGGAGTTCGGCAAAACAAAACTTCGAAGAGGAAGAAGTAACCCAAATACACTCCCACGAGCAGCGAAGCTTGCAAAATCGGCTTTTCGCTGCCAACCGCTTTTGCTGCAGCAATGGAAAGAATCATCACGAGCAAGTTGTCGATGCTGGCCGCAATGTATCGCGGAACGACGGTGTGAGTCGTGTTGACGGTCGTGTAGCACGGTCCCGCGTAGCGCGGTTCCGTGGAGCACGGTTCATCGTCGTGAATCTCTTCGATGCTCTCGCTCGCCATATTTTTAACGCTCCTGCTTCCAGCGGCAGCTTCAACCCGCCAGGTCGACCCGAGTTCCAAAATATATCGTAGTCGCCAAAACACAAGACAACACTCTGCCATATTCCGACCCATATTCGCATTAGCCCGAAACAAAACCGCAAGACCCGAACATACTATTCAGTTCGAGGGGCAAACCATGAAACGCATTAAGTGCCGTCCATTCTGTCCTGCACTGCTAGTCGTATTGCTCCTCGTCGCAACGACACGCGCCCAATACCAGGTCGTCCAGAACCCAACCGAGATGACGGTCATCAACGCAACGACCGTCTTCTCCCAGGCCATGGCGATGCCGCAGAACGAAATCCCACGCGGCCTGCTCGCAAACGCCCAAGCCATCGCCATCATCCCCGACATGATGAAAGGTGCCTTCGTCTTCGGCGCCCAGTACGGTCACGGCGTGCTCATCATTCGCGATGCCAACGGCGCCTGGCAAGCACCACGCATGATCCAAATCGCCGGCTTAAGTTTCGGTTACCAAATTGGCGGCCAAGCGACCGATCTCATCCTGGTCTTCCGCACGCCGCAGAGTGTGCAGAATTTGTTGAGAGGCACACTGAAAGTTGGCGTCGATGCTTCTGCCGCGATCGGCCCCGTCGGTCGCCAAACATCTGCAGGTACTGATTTCCGCACCATGGCAGAAATTCTGTCCTACTCGCGCACTCGTGGCGCGTACGTTGGTGCTTCGATCGACGGCTCCACGATCTCACTCGAACCGAGTGCCGAAGCAATTTACTATCAACCGCCCGGCGCGTTCCCAGCCTCTGCAGCTCAGTTGTTGCAAGTGATCAATGCCTACACGGCGCCCCAACCCGTCGCGCAGCCACCCGTTCTGCCACTGGCACCGGGCCAGGTTTTGCCGGCGCCCGGCCAGGCCGTTCCTGCGCCTGGCACCTCCGGTTGGCTTCCCGCCGGTCAACACCCGGGCGACGCCGAAACGGCCCGCGCGCAGCTCGATGCCGCCTACCGCCAGCTGAACTGCTATACCGCAACGCAAGGCCAAGCCTGGCAGTCTTACCTCGCATTGCCGCCGGATGTTTCGATGCCCAATCAAGCTCCGAACCCGCAAGCGATCCAGACCGCACTTCAAAAGTACGAAACTGTCAGCCGGGACCCGCAGTACACGGCTCTCAGTTCCCGCCCGGACTTTCAACAAACGCTCGCGTCACTACAACGCATGAGCACCATCCGTACTGCCTCGAACACCGCCGGCCAATTACCACCGCCGCCGCGGTAAAACTCCTGACTCCGCACGCCCCACCGGGTATCATATATGTCTCGCACGGACATCGCCCTGCTCGCCGTTGCCGCCTATATCGCGGTGATGACGCTCGTGCGCCTGATGAAAGGCCGCCGAGACACCCTCGTGGCAGACGTCCAACGCCAGGTCGACGCACGTCGCGGCCAAAAACGCCCCGCCAAAACACAAGACAAAGCTGCCTAACGACCGCTCGCGTTTTTAACGCATGAAACTCTACATCGAAACCGTCGGCTGCCAGATGAACGAACTCGACAGCGAGCTCGTCGTCGCCAGCCTGCGCAAAGATGGCTACGAGCTCACGAATAATCCGCACGACGCCGACACGATCCTCTTCAACACCTGCAGCGTCCGCCAACACGCCGAAGACAAAATCTACAGCGCTCTCGGCCGCCTCAAGAATGCGAAGCGCGAACACCCGAACAAAGTCATCGGCGTCCTCGGCTGCATGGCCCAGAATCACCAGGGCATCATTTTCAAGCGCGCCCCCTACGTCGACTTGATCGTCGGCCCCGGCCAGCTCCACCAGGTGCCCGCGTTGGTACGCGACATTCGCGCCGAAGGCGTGACTCGCACGCAACGCATGGAAGTCAGCCTCGGCCGCAACGACGGCAGCCGCGACCAAATCGAGCGTAGCCACGAAAGCTTCGACCCGCTCCGCGATCCCGCGATGCGACCCACGCCGTACCAGGCGTATGTCCGCATCATGATCGGCTGCGATAAGTTCTGCACCTACTGCATTGTCCCCAGCGTCCGCGGCCCCGAACAAAGCCGCTCCCCGAGTGCCATCCTCGCCGAGTCGCGCCAACTCGCCGCCGAAGGCTGCCGAGAAATCACGCTCCTTGGCCAAACCGTCAACAGCTACCGCTTTCAAGAAGGTGACCGCCAATGGCGGCTTAGCGATCTTCTCGTCGCCCTGCACGATATCGAAGGCATCAATCGCATCAAGTTCGTCACCAACTACCCGAAAGACATGACGAACGACCTGCTGGCCGCCGTCCGCGATCTGCCGAAGGTCAGCAAGTATCTCCATATCCCCTTGCAAAGCGGTTCCAACACCGTGCTCGAACGCATGAAGCGCGGTTACACGGTAGAAGACTACCGCGAAATGCTCCTTCGCACCCGCGAGTGGATTCCAAACGTCGCCGTATCGAGCGATTTCATCGTAGGCTTCTGCGGCGAAACCGATGCCGAGTTCCAACTCACGATGGACCTCGTGCGCGAGTCGCGATTCAAAAACAGTTTTATCTTCAAATACAGTGAACGCCCCGGCACCAAGGGCGCCACTCTGTACGCCGATGACGTCCCCGACGAAGTCAAACGCCGCCGCAACAATGAGCTTCTCGCACTCCAAAACCAAATCAGCGAAGAAGACAACCACGCCTTCCTCGGCCGCGAGGTCGAAGTCCTCGTCGAGGGCCCCAGCAAAACCGCAGAAAAAGCGTCGGCGGCTGACAGTGAGGCGCCGGCAACTGCAAGCGGTCCCATCCAACTCACCGGCCGCACCCATTGCGACAGAATTGTCGTGTTCGACGGCAATCCTCGCCAAATCGGCCAGACGCTTCCCGTCACGATATACGACGCGAACGCCCACACGCTGTTCGGCGAGGTGGTCACGCGGCACTCAGGCGTCGAATTGTTCACGCTATCGGTGACCAAGCGTTCTGAGCCCGCCAGCCAAAAAGAAGCGCTGTCCATTTTGAAGTAACTAGTTACAATAAAGGTTCCTCCAGGCGGTCGTCTCCGGCCTCTCCACGCGCTGTCATGATCGACATCGACCGCCTTCGCTCTTGTCTCGACGACGCTCAAACCGCAGAGCCTTGGTTGCGTTCGCTTTGCGTCGCGAATCTGCCTGCCGCACTCGCCAACTTCACACGCATGGCGGACAACGGCGTCACGCTCGATCTGCTCACGCAAATCAGCGAGCAATTCGCCGCGGCCGCCCCGATGCTCGCCGATCCGGACATGGCGATCAACAATCTCGAACGGTTTATCGCCGCCTCGCGGAACCCGATGGCGACGGCCGCCCTGTTCGAGCGCGATCCCGACGCCCTGCCGAACTTGCTTCAAATCTTTTCGACCAGTCAGTACCTCAGCGACCTGCTCGTCTCCGACAAAGAAGCCTACGACCTGCTGCGAATGACCGAAGGGCAACCGGTGGCTCGGTTGGCACTCGTCGATGAATTGGTGAACGAAGTCCGCTCGCTTCGCAACTATAACGAAGTGCTCACATCGCTTCGTCGTTTCAAGCGACGCGAAACGCTGCGGATAGCGTATGGCGATATCGTCCGCAACCAGCCGGTCGATACCGTCGCACGCCAAATCTCCTACGTCGCGGATGCCATCGTCGAAGCCGCGCTCGATTACGCTCGCCGGCATCTGCAAGAGCAGTACGGCACGCCACTGCGGCCGGACCTGGAACGAAGCCGGTTCTGCGTCCTCGGTCTCGGCAAGCTGGGCGGTATTGAGTTGAACTACTCGAGCGATATCGACCTCATCTTCCTTTACGAATCCGACGGGCTGACCGACGCCCGACGAAACGTCACTAACCAGGAATACTTCGAACGGCTCTCCAAGGAGGTCGTGCGGTTGCTTACCGAATCTTCGGACCTCGGGACCGCATATCGCGTTGACTTGCGGCTGCGGCCAGATGGGACGCACGGCGCAATCTGCATGAGCTTCGATAGCACGCTGTCGTACTACGACGTCAAAGGCCGCACCTGGGAACGGCAGGCGTTCGTCAAAGCGCGACCGATCGCGGGGGACCGTGAACTCGGCCGCGAGCTGCTGAAGCGCCTGGAGCCTTGGATCTATCGCAAGTACCTCAGCCTGGCGGATATCACCGGCATCAAGTCGCTCAAACGCCGTATTGAGCATCGCACGGAGAGCGAAGGCGGCGATTTGCGGAACGTCAAAACGGGTCATGGTGGCATTCGCGATATTGAATTTGTGATTCAGTTTCTGCAACTGCTTAACGGCGGTGGGCTTCCTGAAGTACGCACCGGCAATACGCTGGACGCGATCTCTCGCCTTGAAAAGGCAGGGTCGCTCACGCCGGACGAACGCGGCAAACTCGAGGACAACTACAACCTGCTGCGTAAGCTGGAACATCGGCTGCAGATCATGTTCGATCTCAAGACGCACATGCTGCCGGATGATCGAACCGAACTTACTAAGGTCGCGGTTCGGATGGGGTACACCGGTACGCGGCATCACTCGCCGTTGCAGTCGTTCCGCGATGACTACACGCGGCGAACGCGGCAGAATCGGGAGATGCTGGATCACCTGCTGCACAATGCCTTTCCTGGTGACGGGGTTGCGGAGCCGGAAGTTGATCTTGTGAACGACCCTGATCCGCCGGCGGAGCGCATTCAGCGGGTGCTGGGCCGGTACCCGTTTGAGGATGTCCAGGCCGCGTATCAGAACCTGATGGAACTCGCGACGGAAAAAATCCGCTTCCTTTCCACGCGCCGCTGCCGGCATTTTTTGGCCGCCATTGCTCCGCGGCTGCTGGCGGCGATTGCTCAGACGCCGGAGCCGGATACGACGCTCGTGAACCTGACCCGGGTGAGTGATTCGCTCGGCGGCAAGGCGGCGCTCTGGGAGCTGTTCAGCTTCAATCGGCCGTCGCTCGAACTGTACGTGCGGTTGTGTGCGGCCTGCCCTTACCTGTCGGGCATCCTCACGAGCAATCCGGGCATGATCGATGAGCTGATGGACAGCATGCTGGTCGAGCACTTGCCGACGCTCGCGATCCTGGAGGAGTCGCTGGCCGAGTTGAGCCGCGGGGCCGAGGATATCGATCCGATTTTGCATAGCTTTAAAAATGCTCAGCACTTGCGTGTAGGCGTGCGTGACGTGGTCGGTAAGGACGACATTCGATCGACGCACGCGGCGCTGGCGGATATCGCGGAGGCGGTGCTCAAACAAATTGGCCAGCGGGAGTATGCGAAGCTCACGTCGAAGTTTGGCAACCCGATGATTGGGCGGCCTAGTGAGCATGAGCTGGCAAACGAGATCACGCGGCGGCATTGGGAGCGGTTCGCCGCGCGCGAATCGGACGTGTGCCAACCGGTGGTGCTCGCACTTGGCAAGCTGGGCGGGCGGGAGCCGAACTATCATAGCGATCTCGACCTCATCTTTTTGTTCGAGGCGGGCGGAAATACGTTCCCGTCGCTCGCGCGCGGGGATCGGGCGTCGGCGACGATTACGAGCAATAGCCATTTTTTCAGCGAGTTCGGGCAGCGGCTGATTCGGGTGTGCAACCAACTCGGTCCGTTTGGGCGGCTGTACGAGGTGGATGCCCGGCTGCGTCCGACTGGCAAGAGCGGGGCGCTTGCGGTTTCGTTCGATGCGCTGGCCAGGTACTTTGCGGAAGGGCCAGCCCAACTTTGGGAGCGGCAGGCGTTGTGCAAGGCTCGGCCGGTGTTCGGCAGTGAAGCAGCTCGCGCGGCGGCGATGGAGATCGTGTCGGCGGCGGCCTACGGCACGCCTTGGCGGCCGGCGTTCGCGACGGAGATTCGCGCAATGCGGACTCGACTTGAAGACACGGCGTCGAAGCGGAACTTGAAGCGCGGGCCGGGCGGCACGGTGGATACCGAGTTCCTGGTACAAATGCTGCAGCTGAAACATGGCGGAGCCGATGCTTCCGTTCGCGTGCCGGGGACGCTGGACGCGCTCACGGCGTTGGAAACAGGCGGGTACATCGCGGGCGATGATGCCGCATTCTTCAGCCAGAGCTACCGGTTCCAGCGGAGTATTGAAGCCCGCATTCGGTTGATGGACGCGACGGGCCGGCATGAGGTTCCGGAAAGCGATCGGGAACTGGCGAAGCTGGCGTACTTGCTGGGTTATGCGAATCCGCGGGCTCTAGTGGGCGAGGCGGAGCATACGTTTGCGGAGACTCGCGAGCGATTCAATCGAATCTTCGACGCGGCGGAACGCGGCTAAATGCCGGCTCGGGATTGCCTCACCTCGCCGCGGCGAGTTCCGAGCAACCCAGCCCTCTCCTGAAGGGAAACGGGGGAGAGCGGTTTTTGTCGCGGCGCGCGAAGTCGATTTTTTAATACAATATTCATGGGTATTGGAACCCCGTCTCGGCGCGCGACTCTGGAAAAACCGTGCTTTGCCGCAACTTGATGCTCCCGTGGTCGGGTATTTTTGAGATTCCTGGCGCGCTCGCGAAGCAAAAATCGAACGGATTCGGATTCTAAAAGGTATGCGCGCAGCGTGAGCCGTGCCCGCCCACTACTTGCGGCTGGCTGGTGTCGCGGTAGGTTGTCAAAGAGCGAAAGCTGGCGTAGTGCGTGTGATCGTAGTGATTATTATACTTTTGTACAGTACTTTTTTGGCCACCAGAAAGAGGTCTTTGGGAGACTTCAGCAGGTAGCAGGCAATTTCTTTCGATGACGTGCAAGCCATCGACAGGAAGAGCACTGCTGGACAAGCCAGCAGTGGCACCTGGCCAAAGCACGACGTTCAAGTCGCCGTGGATACGGTGACCGATTACGAAGGCCTGACTGGTCGGTTGAAGAGCGGTGAGCCAGACTTGGCGAAGTCTGAAATCACGCATATTTGCATTGACCCGCTCCCCGGTCAGCCAGTTATGTATATTGGGATTCGGGAATTTATTCAGCAGTTGCCGCGTGAGAAGGCAGGGACGTAATTTTGGAACAACAACAACTGCTCCGTCCTCGCCCACTGGACAACTGATGTTGGTTCCACGCAGCAGCCAGTGGACAGCGGCGAACGTTACTCGCCATCACAACTGACTTCCGACCATATGCACGTGCACATGCATAAAAATTAGCCGAGTTGATTTCCAGCACACATCTCGTAGCAGATTTTTTGCCGCAGGAGGAACAAAGAGATGAGACCCCTATTTTGTTGTTCGCTGACATTTGCGGCCACGATTGGGTTCGCGACCGCGACATTTGCCCAATTCGGAAACTACGTCAACGGAGCAAGCCTGACTGGACGCAACAACCTTGATCAGAATGGGGTCAGCGGGGTCAACGGAGCAAGCGTGACCGGACGCAACAACCTCGATCAGAATGGGGTCAGTGGGGTCAACGGTGCAAGCCTGACCGGACGCAACAACCTCGGTCAGAATGGGGTCAGTGGGGTCAACGGTGCAAGCCTGACTGGACGCAACAACCTCGATCAGAATGGGGTCAGCGGGGTCAACGGTGCAAGCCTGACCGGACGCAACAACCTCGGTCAGAATGGGGGCAGTGGGGTCAACGGTGCAAGCCTGACTGGACGCAACAACCTCGGTCAGAACTCGTTCTGAAAGTTGACGGAATACGGTTCGCGTCGTTTCGAGGCCGAACAGGATTCCGGATTGCAACCAATCCAAGTTGCGAACCCTGCGGGTTCGATGGTCGCCCTGGCCATCGTCACCGACGGTGTCGCTCCGCTCGCGTTGGGCGCGATAGCAATTACATAGTCCTGGTCGATGTGGAGGGACCAGAAGAGAGTGGTGTTCGAGATTGATCAGCGCGTTTTGCGGTCGCTGCCTCTTGCGGCTGCGCCGCCCAGGTTCGAGAACCTGGGCTACCCAGGGGTGCGTAAGCGGTAGGATGAGAGCATGGAAAATCCGGCCAGCAATAAATCGCCCCGAGTTGTCACCGTGTTGGTTGGCGTCTTTTTTTTTGCTCGTCGTCGCCTACCTACTTCCCCTTGCCGTAGTTTTTCTGGATGAGGCGGTGTTTCGCACTTACTTCATTAGCCGCGCACTGCCCGAATCGGCTGGCGATACATTCAGGAAGCTCTATCCTTTCCACAGATAGTGCTCCCGGTCTCGAAAATAATTTTCCATTAGCGCGCTAATAGGATCGATGACACACCGGAAGCTGCGAATCGCGTGGTCGGTTGTGTGGGGGATGGGGGCGGTGCTGCTGGTCGCGTTTTGGGTGCGGAGTTATTGGGTGCATGATTTTTACTATGGTTGGTTTCATCCGACTGGGTTCGTGCAAATAGATTCTGACTATGGTCGGCTTCGACTAATTGCAATTGATGAAACGGCTCCGCGGAATTCTCAATGGGAGTGTGAATCCAGAGACGCGGTTGGAACTGACGGGCAATGGCGATGGTACTTCGCGCTTGAAAGGCAGCCTCGATGGCGGCTACTTGCAATCGTTCCTGATTGGTTGGCGTTCGGTCTAGCAACTGTTGCTTCGGCGCTGCCTTGGACGAATTGGTGGAAGCGTTTCAGCGTACGCTTCCTGCTAATAGTGATGACGCTTGTGGCAGTTGTGCTAGGGGTGTTCGCTTGGCGGCATTGAAAACGGAATGGGAGGCACCGTGAGGTGTGAATTGCTTGGTTGGTGGGGTGGGTAACTGGTCGCTGAAGCGACCAGTCCGTGCGGAGGGTTACACTTTCTCGATTGGAACGCTCTTCGTTCGTTAGGGTGCAAAACTACGGCAAGGCGGAGCACTGCTGGGCAAAGCCAGCAGCGGCACCCGGCGAGCATGTTAGCGGCTGGACTTTGGAATCATTTTTAAGAATTTGGTGGAGACGGTATCGCCGAAGAGTTGGCCGGCGATTTTGACGATTTTTTTTGCTTTGGCATAGTCCTTGTGATTCACTGCATCGAGAACCCAATTGTGGAGTTTTATCCCGACTCCATCGGCATAGAGCGTATTCGTTGGACACAAGCAACAGGCTTTGAGGGCGTCTGCCGTTTTGTCTTCGAATTTCTTGCGGTTATTGCTGCGGTCATAATAGATGGCGCCGATGAGGCCCATTCGATTGGTCGAGCGATAGTGCTTGTCGCCGTAGATCAATGGGTCGGTGGAATCTGCCTCGGCCCATTGCTCATCGAGAATTTTCTGATGACGTTCGGTGGACTGAGCAAAACCGCCGGTGGGTTCAATGCACAGGTCGCCCATTTGCAGGAAGACGTGCTGTGGAATTTCTTGTGCCCGCGTTTTGATTCCGAGTTGTAGTCCAACAACCGAGTAGAGAATGGCGGATGAAACACAGTTGAAAGTTCCTTTGTCTAGCAGCAGGGCCATATTCACCTGGCCAGTCTTAAAGCCGCCGTGGAGCGGGTGTTTGTAGAGGTATTTGGCGAGGGCTTTTGCTTTTTCTTCCAGCGTGGTCGCGCTGGAGATGGCTTGGCCGGCGCGATTGGCGATGGCGTCGATCTTTTCGGCGTACTTCAGTCGCTTCTGTGGATCGGTGATGCCTGAGGCGACGATCAAGGTGTCTTTAACATCGCATTGTTCGGGATGGCCGGCGGCGATCCTTTTGAAGATCTCGAGCTCGGGCTCGGCGATGAGAGGTCTATTCTTTTGATCGGCTAATTTCGCGACCTCTTCGAGGGCCACGAGGGGGGCGATATGGTTCTTAGAAAACTTGTAGAAAGCAGCGGTATCGGCGAGTGCCGGGACGGCGCTTGCGGTTAGCAAGATCAGGCTGAGGGAGAGCCAGGATAGGGATTTTGCGAACATGGTTACCACCACGGAGCAACACGGCGGCGGGATGGAAGTCATCCCACGAAACTGCTTCACCGGGGGCTCTTACGGTGGAAAACGAGAGTGTTACAGGCGCGTGGAATTTGCGAATTCTTCGGCCGCGGCTATTGGTTTCTGCGCGCGGATGAAGGCTGCCCAGTGGGCGGAAACGGTGGAACTTTGATACGCCTCTTGCGGCTTCGCCGCCCACCATCAGAGAACCTGGGGTACCCATGGGCCGGCGGTTGGTTAGCTGCGGCTGTTCCAATCTTGCCATTCGCGCCATTCGGCTTCTTGGCTTTTTCGCAGCAAGTAGCCGGGCAGCATGCAAGCGCCAAGAGATACGGCGCCGGCGGCGACGGCCACCAAGGCGTGATACTTTCGGAGCGCTTCCGCGGCCTCCCAGGGACCGGAGGAGTTGCGGACGATTCCGCTGAGGATCGTGCAGCTACCGAAGTACAGAACGACAAACAGTGCGAGTCCTGCTACGCAGCGCATGCCGATTTCTCCATGCGAGACCGAAAAGCCCGTGAAAGCGTAGCATATTCCGCACGGCCGGTTGTATCGCGGGTGCGACAGTTTTGCAGGTCAGTTAGATGAGCCGGCCGGAGCCTTTGTTACATGGGGAACGCTCGATTCCTGCCAGCGCTCCAGTTGATAGCCGAGAGGCGTTGCACGGATGACCACCGTGTGTTGACGATCGTATTGGTCGCCGTCGGCGTACCAAGTGACCGTTGCAGCGAAACGTCGCTGGCCGTGCAAAATATCGTTCCAAGATCTCTTCAGAAGTTGGGCCGTGACAGTCTTTGTGGTGGCTGATTCATAATGAAGAAACGCGGCGGATCCGGTTGGGCGATCGACGAGTTGATATGGATCCGACCGACCGTCGTTGATTGCGGCGTTGCATCGCATGGCTTTGGCAGTTGGGTAGACAACCCAGATGAACAATGCGATTGCCAACACGGCGACGACTGTTAGCAGGCGCCTTAAAGAGAACGTTGGACGCATTGCCGTTCTGGGTGGTGAGGTTTTGAATCGAACTGAATTGAGGCTGCCGCAATCGAGAGAACTCGCGTAGACCAATATACAAAGGTTACGAGAGTCTGGGTTTGAGCGGCTGGACCGCAGAAAGCGGTAGATGACCAGCCGTTGATTTAACTGGCAAGTCGGACTGGCTTTGCGGCGGCTTTCGCAAAACTGTTAGCGGCCGTTCGAAGCTTCCGTCGGCTTCGCTGCGTGCTTGTCGGCCTTTGCTTTTTTTTCGGCGGTTTCGAGTTGGTTGAGGACGTGTTCCGCGGAGACTTCCTGCTCAAGTGCCGCGCATGTTTCCTCCGCGACGTTTATCCCGTTTGCCTCACACAGCTTGCGTAGGAGGTGGAGCATCTCGGTGTTTTCTTGCTCGGAAAGCAGATTGATTTGCAAGTCGAGGCGGTTTCGCCGATCGGCCAGTTGCGATTGGCGATTCTGGCTCATCATGATGATGGGGCTGGCGTAGGCGGCCTGGAAGGAAAGAGCCAGGTTGAGCAAGATGAATGGATAGGGGTCCCAGCGATAGGTCCAGGCGATGAGATTTAACGTGACCCAAATTACTAATAGCACGCTTTGGATAACGATGAACGTCCAACTGCCGACGATCGCCGCGAAACGGTCGGCCATTCGCTCGCCGAAGGTTCTACGCGCTTCGGAAACACGCTCGACCTCGGCGATGGTGCGGATGTTCTTATCGGTCAGCGCATCGACAGCTGCTTGTTTGGAAACAGCGTGGTGCGAGTTGCTGAGTTTTTCATCGGCGGAGTCTCGTTGTTGCAAACGGGAATTCATGAGAGGCCTATTCCAGACCCACGGCTTCCAAGATCCGACTTCCGACGGATTTTGATGTGCCTTTTTTGGCTTTTGCGGATCGCTTCGGAGGCGCTTCGGCTTTGACGTTCAACTTTTTGGCTGCTTGAGTGAGCTTTTTATCGGTGGCACCTTCTTCGTTAAGCGTTTTCTGCAGGATTTTGGCGGCCGTTTTGTGGCCCATGAGTTCGGCGAACGTTTGGACGCAGCCGTAGCCTGCCATTTCGTAGTGTTCAACCCGCTGAGCGGCGGCGATGAGGGCGGCGTCGCGGACTTCGGGTTGCATGTCCTCGCTGATAACTTCCTGGCCCTCGGCGATAAGGCCTTCCATCGCCTTGCAGGTTTTTCCGGACGGGGAAACACCGAGCGTTTTGAAGATGTCTTTCAATCGCTGAACGTGCTGCTTGGTTTCGGCGAGGTGTTTGGTGAAGCCGTCCTTCAGCGCTTTCGCTGTGGCCGCCTTGGCCATTTTTGGGAGTGCCTTCACTAGTTGGTTTTCGGCGCTGTACAGGTCCTTTAACTCGTCGACGTACAAATCGTGCAATGTGTTGAGTGCCATGGTTGTTCTCGAGTGTTATTTGGTTCGGATGTGGTCACGCTGACGCCAGTTGCGGCTGCGTGACGGCGAATTGGGCCAGCTAATGGTCGTTTTTTGCGGCCGCTGGGGAGTAATACAAATGGCGTGCCATCCTGGCGTAGAGCTGGCGCAACGGTCGATTCCAGGAGGCCGGCGCGAGGGGCGGATTGTTAGCGCGCTACCGTGCTGAGAAGCGGTTCAATCACTGTGGGAATGTCGAGCCGATGGTCGACGGCTGCCACCAGACCATTGCGGTCGACGACGAACGTCGTCGGCAGGGCGCTGATGCGATAGAGTTTGGCGGCGTCTGGACCTGCCCAGGCGACCGTGAGATTTGGCCAATGATGGCTAGTGAACGATGCGAGTGCTTCTGTTTCGTTTTCGTCGATGCTGACGGCGAGCAGTTCAACCTGGTCTTTCCATTCTGGGTGCTGAGAACCGATCGAATCCAGGTACTCGTTGGCCTTGAGGCAAGGGCCGCACCAGGAGGCCCAGAACTCAATAACGATCACGTGACCGGTGAATTCGGAGAGCTGCATCTCCTTTTTGTCGTTAAGTCGGGTGAATTTGAAATTCGGCGGTTTGGAACCTACAGGCAGAAGTCGGCCGTCCACGAACGAATCGATTTGTTTGATGTCGCCGCGCATGAGGCTCACGACGACTTCGTCGGCGTCGTCCTTACCGGCGGGGACGATTGCCAATCGGACGACGGTTCCGATGGGTCCACGGATCATTCCGACGACTTTTGCGACATCCTTCGTGCCTGAAACTTCGATGGGTTTGTTATCTGCCTCGGCGATGGAAATTATCTGGTCGTTCGGCTGAATCAACTTACTTGCCGCTGCGGGTGAATCGGGAAGGACTTTGTTTACAAAGACTTTCCCCTCGTCGATTCGCAGTGCAATGCCGACGCCGGCTTGTTTTGCGGCAGCTTGAGCCACGAGATTAGAAGTCGGTGACGCCTTGGACTCGGTGCCTAATTCCTTGGCGGCGGACTCGGGTGTTGAGCTATTCGGCGCGGTGAAGGAATCAATTTTGCGATGGCTGTGGATCCACAGCGCGATAAGTAGCGCGCCGACCATACTGCATGTGAGTGAGAACGCCGTTCGCCGCCTGTGCAGTTTCATTGGGGGGGAATAAGTGAGCGATGACAGCAATCGATTTGGCGATTCGATCTAAGGGGTTGAAAACTTTCAGGACACGAATTGGGCGCCTTATTCTGGCATGATCCAGGTCAACGCGGTGCCGGAACCGACGAGCGTAGCTTTAGTTGCGCTTGGTTCGCTCGCGCTGGCTTGGCGGCGCCGACAGGCCACGACGTAACGGACTCGTTCGTTGCGTTATCGAACCGATAATAAACAGGGGTCGGGACTATTATCTGATAGTACCGACCCCTTAGTCATTGGCCAATTGCTCGAGAACGGCCGGAGAAAGGCGTGGCTCTTGGCTCGGTGGGAGCCGCACATTCCTCTCGACTGGTTCACAAGTATTCGGGATGGAGCCATAATAAGGTCCACTGGAGAACCTTTTGGGGGCATATGCGAAGAACTCACACATTTTGGATTGTCGGTTCGACGTTGGTGGGGGTTGGCTGGGTGCTTGTCGGCCGCGGAGTTGTGCAGGCGACGACGATTGATCTGTCGCCGGCGGCGATTGCGGCGCGGACGGCCGTGTACAGCGTGCCGGGGCGGGCGGATTTGACCGGCCCTGGCTCCCCACTCAAACCGTCTACGAAGATCGACTTCTTTGGCGATTCGATTACGTGGCTCAACGGCTATGTGTCGAACATTCAAGTTGCGATTAACACGGGCGCGGGAACGACAGGCAAGAATATCGTGTGCGTGAATCGCGGCGATGATGGGGCGGGCGTACTGCAAATCTTGAACGGTGACCCGGGCACGACTAATGGGTATGGGCACATCACGCAGAAGTCGTTTGCCGCGACGATTGCGGGCGACCACCCGAATATCGCGGTGGTCTTCATCGGCGTGAATGACGTGTGGTGGCGTGGGACGCCGGCGGATACATTCCGGCAAGGGCTACAGGACATCGTTGCGCAAGGTAACGCGGCTGGTGTAACGATGGTGCTCGCGACGCTTGCGGTGAATGGCGAGAAGCCTGATGGATCGAATCCGAATGATGCGGTTTACGATCAATATGCGCAGATCACGCGCGACGTGGCGGCGGCCACGCACACTTCGCTAGTCGACCTGCGGACGGCGTACATCGATTACGAAATGAACACAAATTTGAGCACGCAGCGCTTCGGGTTTCAAAGCATTTGGCAATTGACGTATGACGGGATACACCCGACGGCGCAGGGCAACAGTCTGCTGGCTGATCAAATTTCAGAGGGGATCTTTAGGGCGCTGGTTCCGGAGCCTAGCTTGGCGGGGTTACTGGCGATTGCCTGCGCTGCGATGTGTGGCGGTCGACGGCGCATTGGCTAGAAGGCACGGCTCCGCTGGAGCCTCGCCCTCCCCTTTTTCTGCATGTGCTATTCCGGGCCGAGATGCCCGGTTGCTTCTATGCGATAGCCGCGGCTGAAATCCTGGGCAGACATGGAGCGCTTGCCGGCGGGTTGGAGGTCGAGGATTTCCAACGGGACGTCGGCGGTGGCGATCAGAAGTTGGTCCTTTGATTCGAGGATGGAGCCTGGGGCACCTGGTCGCTGAAGCGACCAGGCCGACGGGGAAATGGAGGCGGTGGGGGGTAATGTTACGCGGTCGATGTTTAGGCGTAAGGGGACGGCGTTGGGACGGTGGAGGAAGGTGTAGGCGCGGGGCCAGGGGCGTAGCGCGCGGACCTGGTTTTTTATTTCTTGCGCGGGGCGGGTCCAGTCGATGGCGCCTTGTTCTTTTTTTAGGCGCGGAGCTTTCGAGGCGAGGCTTTTGTCTTGAGGGATGGGGTGCTCGCGGTTGTGATCCAGATCCTCGATGACTTGGAGGACGGCTTCGGCGCCGAGTTTCGAGAGGCGAGTCTCGAGTTGGGCGGCGTCTTCGTCGGGGTCGATTGGGGTGCGTTGTTGGGCGAGGCATGGGCCGGCGTCTAGGCCGGGGGTCATTTGGATGACGCTGTTGCCGGTTTCGGTTTCGCCGCGGAGGATTGCCGTTTGAACGGGGGCTGCGCCACGGAATTTGGGGAGCAGCGAGCCGTGGAGGTTGATGCCGCCGAGACGGGTGGTGGCGAGGGTTTCTGGTTTTAGGATTTCGCCGTAGTCGCAGACTACTAGGAGGTCGGCGGCAAGGGATGTGAGGCGCGCTTGGGGGTCGGGGGCGTTGACTGTGTCGGGAGTCCAGAGCGGGAGGCTGAGTTGTTCGCCGGCCCGCTGAAGCGGGCTCGCCTGCGGGGTGCGACCTGTGGGGGGACGTGAGACAACCAGCGCGATTTCGTGGGGGGATGCGGAGAGGGCTTCGAGTGTGGGGACTGCGAAGGGGCCGGTGCCTAGCATGATTACGCGCATAACGACTCGCTAAGTCCGCAGCTGTTCTAGTTCGCGGAGGCGCTTTGCCATGTCGTCGGCGTTGGGGAGTTCGCCGGTTTCTAGTTTGCTTTGGAACGCGAATTCGAACTCTTCGAGTTGATCGCGGAGGTCGAGGGCTTGGGCGGGGCCGAGGCGATCGATGAAGAGCGTGCCATCGAGATGGTCGGTTTCGTGTTGGACGATGCGGGCCATGAAGTCGGTCACTTCGCCGGAGATTTCGTTGCCGTCGAGATCGTAGGCTTGGATCTTAATCGAGGTGTTGCGCGTGACGGGGGCGCGGAGGCCGGGGATGCTGAGGCAGCCTTCTTCGTCTTCGGCGAGGCCGCGGCCGGCGCTGAGGACGGGATTGATGAAGACGCCCTCGGATTCTCTCGCGTCGGGGTTGCCTTCGGGGTTAGCGATGAAGAGGCGGTAGGGCAAGTCGACCTGGTTGGCGGCGAGACCGACGCCTTCGTGTTCGTACATGAGGTCGAACATTTCTTCGACGAGCTTGCGCAGCTCGGCATCGACGCGGCGGAGGGGCTTCGAGCGGTGGCGAAGCGTCGGGTGGGGGTATTGGATGATTTGGAGAGGCAAGGGAGTGGCCGGTTGTGGGTCGAGTCGTGAGGAAGTGCTGGCACGAGGGAATGGAATTATAAGTGGGGAAACGTGCGGGGCGAAGCGTAAAACCGCAGGCGAAATGCTCGCGTTGACCGCGATTTGTGGGGGCGCTAGAATCGCGCGGTTTTTGGGGGCGAAAATGCAGGAAGTATAGCGCCGATGCGGCGATTCTTATTCTCGGCGTGGGGTGTTTCGCTATTGCTGCATCTGGCTGCGCTCGCGGCGCTGGGCGTTTCGATGCAGACGTGGCCGCGCGGGGCGGGCGACGGTAGCTCGCACTCGATGGGGATTGTGCTCAATCATTCGGGCGATGAGGGGGAGCTGCGCAATGGTGATAACGGGGATGGCGAGCATCTGAGAAAGCTGGAGGCGCTGCAAGCGCCGGAGCTGTTGGCTCCGCCCGTGCCGGAGTTGCCCACGCCTGAGGTGAGTGGCGGTGCAGCGCAGAGTGCGGCGGCCGCGGAAGTAGTACAAGCTAGCGCGACTCAAGCGACGAATGCGCGGCCGGCATCGTCGGGGCATGGGCGCAATGGTACACAGGGCGCGACGGGCGAAGCGAAGGTCACGGTGTTCGGGGTCGAAGGGCGCGGGAAGAAGTTTTTGTATTTGTTCGACCGGTCGGCAAGTATGGAAGGCGCGCCGCTTTCGGCAGCGAAGCGGCAACTGGTGCAGAGCATGCAATCGCTCGGCAACGGGCAGCAGTTTCACATCATCTTTTTCAACACCAAGACGCAATCGTTTTCAGGAGATGACGGACCGAATCGGAATGTGCTTGCGACAGATCGCAATAAGCAGTTGGCTGCGAATTTTGTCGGCGGGATTACGGCCGACGGCGGGACGGATCGGATGGTGGCGCTCGAGGAAGCGCTGAAGTGTCAGCCAGATGTCATCTTCTTTCTGACAGATGCGGATGATCCGCTCTCGGTACAAGAGTTGATGGAGATCTCGCAGTGGAATCGCCGGCTGCATGCGGCCATTTGTGCAATTGAGTTTGGGGACGAGCCCAGACCGATGGAAGATAATTTTTTGATGCGGATGGCGCGCGAGAGTGGGGGGCAGTATGGGTATGTAGATACGGAGACGCTGCGGCGGTGATGTCAGACTTATTGATAAGGAATACATCAAGTGGCAATGACTGGTTATTACAGCCAAATTACTGTGAATCGCATCTTCATCTGTGCGCTCGTGGCAGTTGCTGTGTGCACTTCTCATGGCAAATGCGAGGCAAACACGGACGGCGAATCAGACTCGTTGTCGGCACGTGCAGAAAAGGCCTTTGAGCACGAAGAGTATGAAACGGCGATTTCTCTTTTAACGGAAGCCCTTAAGGGTAAGCCCAACCCAGAGTTTTTGTGCGAACGGGCGGCGGCAAAATCCGAACTGCGCGATTACGCAGGAGCTATAAGAGATTGCGATGATGCCCTTAAGTTACACCCTAATGAACATGCTCTTATTATGGCCTATCTGTGTCGGGCTCAATGTTTTGTTGCAACTAACGATCACAATCACGCAATATCGGATTGCACACTAGCGCTTGATATAGACGCCAAATGCATGGAAGCCTGGATAATTAGAGCGGGCGTATGGTACCAACTCGAAAATGCCAAATTGGCAATTGTGGATATAAATCATTGCATAGATCTAGATCCAACTCGTCCGGAAGCTTATGGATTTCGAAGTGCGTGTCACCAAACACTAGGCGATTGGACAAATGCGGTCGCTGACGCTGACAAAGCGGTTCAACTCGATGACAAAAACTCGAACTGTTACATGTTTCGTGGTAGCGCGCATGCCGGTAACTTGGAGTTTGATAAGTCGCTTGCAGACTTCGATAAGGCGCTCAGTTTAGATCCAGGTAATGACGCAGCAGTTGCTGCGCAGTGCGTGATCTTAGCGACGTGCCCAAAGCCGGACCTGCGTGACACGACTAGGGCATTGCAATTGGCACAAAGGCTCTGCGAACAAAAAGGGATGACTGACTGCAACCGTCTGTCACTTCTCGCAAGCGTTTACGCCGAAACAGGTGATTTCAAAAACGCTGTTGAATGGCAAGAACAAGCCATCAAGGCTGCAACTGCAGATCAAAAAAATGTGGCGAGCGAGCGTCTGAAGCGATTTCAAAGCGGGCGCACCGCGTTAGGCGATGGAAACACGTACCTCGGTCTGACAACCTTAAAGAGTTGGCGATAGTTTACCGCGTTACCGAGTCATTGATTCGAGGTCCAGTAGTTCGAATCGCCTAAGTGTTGATGTGGGGAAACGAAAAACCCCCGGCTTTCGACGGGGGCAATGCGAGGGGATCGCAAGGTGTGATTTTGCTGCGCGAGACTTACCACGGCGCGCGGACGGGGTAGACGCCGAACTCGACTGTGTCGCTAGGCCAGAGCGGGGTCGGGCGGTAGGGGCCGCCGAAGGGGCCGTTGCCTGGGTAGTTGCGCTGGTACTGGTGGTCGATGCGCGAGATGCGCGAGCTAGCTACGCCCCAGCCCCAGTTGGTTTGAAGCTGGGCTGTCGGCGGGACGACTAGCGCCGTGGGGGCGCCGTAGTTGGTGTAGGCGTAGTTGCGGTTCCAGTTGTAGTAGCGGGCGCGGTAAGTCGGCGTCATGTAGCCGACATCGCAAACGGTGGGCGTCCAACAATCTAAGGCGGATGCGATGGGTGCCGTGGCGGTGAGGCCGCCGCCGGCGATGATCGCGGCGATGATCGGTAGGGTGAGACGGCGTAGCATGGGGTGTCTCCGGTTTAGCTAAACCGCAAGCGGTAGGGTGAGTGAGCGGTGAACTTGGCGGGAAGTGTGTGGCGGGAGGCGCTCGTTGTTACCAACGGAGGCCGGGATAGTAGAAGTCGTTGTGGAGGCCCCAGATGTTGTTGGACATTGGGAACTTCATATCCATGATGCAGTCTTCGAGTCGAAGGCCGCAGGTACCGTAGCGGACGTTGGTGCGTCGCCAGCCGGCGCCGGGGTTGTAGGTGTAGTACGAGCGTTCATGCTTGTACATGAATTCGTGCGGCATGAAGGGTTGGTAGGTGACCCACGTTTGGCCACCGAGCGGCGGCACTGGGCGGGGGCAAAGGTACATGCCGGCGGCGGCGCCGTTGTACGGGCCCGGTTGAGCGTAGTAGTTGTAGAACAGGTCTTTTTGTTGCTGGTAGCTAATGTGTCGTTTGCCATCCCAGCCGGGTTGCTGGTACGGTTCGTACAACCATTGGGCTGAGGACTTTGACGCAGCGAACGAGACGAGGGTGAGCGCCAGAACGGCGAGGCTGATTTTGAATGCCGTAAACCGCATCGGATTACCTCCAACGGACGAGTGTGCCTCTCGCGGGACGAGAAGTTTGCGGCCCAGCGGGACGGGCAGCGACACTGAATTGATTTGTAGGCGGCAGGCGAGTTGGGTCGTGACCGCCGGTGGCAAGGTCTATGAATGGTGTCGGCCAGGACCGGAGGAAGGGGTGAATCTTTGTGTAGCGGATATTCGCGATGCATGTATTGTGGGGGCCGCAGCGTGGCAAAATGTGTCTTCGTTGAGGGCTTTTCCGCGGGTATAATCGGCACGATCGTCACAGATTAACATCAGCGATATGGCGGCCGCGTTCGCGCGAGGTCGCAGGGAGATGTGGGTTGGCAGTTAAGCAAACGAAGAAACCGACGAAGCGGGAAACCTCGGTAACGAATAACGGTAAAGCGGGCGGCAAGAAGGGGACGCGGCGGCCGGGCCGCGCACCTGCGCCGAGCGCGAACGGCGACGAAGAGGGTGCGGAAGAAGAAGAGCTGGAGGAGGAAGACGACGCTGAGGAAGTTGAAGCCGAGGCAAACGGTAAGGCGGAATCGCGTGCGACGCCGAGGCGACGGGCCACGGCCCAGTCGATGGCGGCGAAGCAGCGCGATATCAGCGTTAGCGAATTCTTTGCCAAGAATCGGCATCTGCTAGGCTTCGATAATCCGCGGAAGGCGCTGCTGACGACGGTGAAAGAGGCCGTCGATAACTCGCTCGATGCTTGTGAAGAAGCGGGGATTCTGCCGGAGATTTGGGTTCATATCGAAGCGATTGGCGCGGACCACTACAAGGTTGGGATTCAGGACAATGGACCCGGCATTGTTAAAAAGCAGATTCCACTCATCTTCGGCAAGCTGCTGTATGGGTCGAAGTTTCATCGACTGCGGCAGAGCCGCGGGCAGCAAGGTATCGGCATTAGCGCAGCCGGTATGTACGGCGTGCAAACGACTGGCAAGCCGGTGAAGATCGTTTCGAAGATTGACGCCAAGAAGCCGGCGCACTACTTCGAAATTCAGATCGATACGAAGCGGAACGAAGCGAAGATTCTCAACGGCAAAGGGGAAGGCGAAGATATTCCGCCCGGCGAAAAGGGGAAGGCTTACCGCGAGAAGCATGGCATCGAGTGGGTAGATGAGCCGCACGGCACGCGGGTGACGATTGAACTGCAGGCGAAGTTCACTCGCGGGCGCGGCAGTGTGGATGAGTATTTGATGCAGACGGCGATTGCGAATCCGCACATCGCCCTGCACTATCGCGACCCGGATAGCGCGGATCCGGCGAAGGATAGCTTCTTCTTTCAGCGTTCGGCAGCAAAGCTTCCGCCGGAACCGAAAGAAATTTTGCCGCATCCGTACGGCGTGGAGTTAGGACGATTGGCGGCGCTGCTGACGGAGGCTGAGGGCGTTTCGATCACGCAGTTTTTAACGAACAATTTTTCGCGGGTGTCGTCGGGCATTGCGCGGCGAATTTGCCAAACTGCGAAAATTTCGCCGCGTGGGTGGGCGAAGAAAATGGGGCGTGTGGAAGCGGAGGCGTTGTTTCACGCCATCCAGGGAACGAAGATTCCCCCGCCGGCGACGGATTGTATTTGCCCAATTGGTGAGGACTTGATTCTCAAGGGGCTGCATCAAGTCGTGCCGGGCGAGTTTTACTCGGCGGCGACGCGACCGCCGGCCGTTTATCGTGGGAACCCGTTTGTGATTGAAGTGGGATTGGCGTACGGTGGTGCGGCGGCGACGCAGAATGTAACTAAAGACTTGCTGTTGGATTTGCTGGAAGAAACGGATGCTCGCACGGTGCGGCAGTTTCTTATCAGCACGTTCAATGGGCTGGGTTCGGACGCTGCGGATCGAATTCTCAAGGCGGCGGACCTGGGCACGCGGCAAACGCCCAAAATGCTGAAGCCGAAGGAACGCGAGCGGCTGCTCAACGCAATGCAGAGCGTAAACGTTGCGGAAGGCCAGACGATGGAAGTCATGAGATATGCCAATCGCGTGCCGCTGCAATTCCAACAGGCGGCATGCGCGATTACGCAGACCGTGATGCAAACAAATTGGCGAAGTTATGGCTTGCAGCAATCGCGCGGCGGTTTGCCACGTGGACCGGTGAGCGTGATGGTACACATCGCGAGCGTGTGGGTGCCGTTTACGAGCGAATCGAAAGAAGCGATTGCCAGTTATCCGGAGATTCAAAAGGAAATACGGCTCGGTTTGCAGACGGCGGGGCGCAAACTCGGCATGTACTTAAATCGTCGGCTTCGAGTGAAACAGCAAACGGATCGGCGTGAGATTTTCTTAAGGTATCTAAAGGAAGTATCGGGAGCGGTGAGCGAAATAAACGGCGCCGAGGCGAGCAGTTTGTACGAGGAGCTCGTGAAGGTAGCCAGGAAAGTGACTGCCGACGCGGACATGAAGATGGATGACCGCGGACGGAAGGTTTCACCAGAAGAGGCTGAGTTGGCGAAAGACGCGTCGGTGTTGATCGTCGACCCGCTGCATGCGGCGGCGGCGCTCAACCGGGCGACGACGACTGTCGAAGAAGCGCCGCCTGTAGAAGCATCGGAGCCGGCGAAAGAAAAATCTCGCAAAGGCGCGAAGACGCAAAAAACTAAATAAGAAACTGAGCCGCTGTGTTTTGGGCCGCACCTATTGAAGAACTGAAAGAATTGCATGGCCAAGAAGAAGACTGAAGATTCCGCCGCAAAGAAATCCGCCCCGGTGAAGCTTTCGGCTCGCGACAAGAAGACGAACGAATCGCTCGTTGGGCTCGCGGATCGCGTGGTTAGCGCTGCCAAGAATCGGAAAGATCCTTACGTAGAGATTCCCTCGCGCACGCTGGCGAACGTGCACTATTCGCCACGTAAGAAGATCCTCGAGATGGGGAATGCGAAGAACCGACGGCAGCTGTTTGATCTTTCGCAGGCGAAGGCTTACATGCGGACGATGCTCGTAGCGAGCGGGTGTAAGAAGCTGATCATGCAAGGCAAGTCGACGAGCCTCCGGGGTTTGTTCTACATGCTCAAGCACACGATCGAAGGCGCCAAAGAGAACACTTTCGATGATCAGGATGAGTGCGACACGATCATTGAAGATACTGAAGTGTTGCTCGATGCGATCCGCGAAGAGCTACATCTCTACGCAGAGAATCGCGGTGCGATGGTCGGGAACATCACTTTTACGGACAAGGGCGATGAAATCAACTGCGCGCGGATGGGCTCGGGCGGGTATGCGATCCCATCGATATGCGAACCTGAAGTGATTCAATTCGACGCGAGTAAGTGCAAGGCCAAGTTTATTCTGCATGTTGAAAAAGGCACGGTTTGGCAGCGGTTCAATGAGGATCGCTTTTGGGAGACGCACAACTGCATCCTTACGCACGGCAGTGGGCAGCCGCCGCGTGGCGTTCGGCGGATGCTGTTCCGACTGCACAATGAATTGAAGTTGCCGCTGTACTGCGTGCTCGATAACGATCCGTGGGGATACTACATCTATAGCGTCATCAAGCAGGGCTCGATTAATCTGGCGTTTGAATCGCAGCGGATGGCGATTCCCGAGGCGAAGTATCTTGGTCTGCGAAGCATTGATTTAGAGCGGTGCGATCTTGCAGACAGCGTGAAAATCACGCTGAATGATACCGATCGCAAGCGGGCGAAGCAGGTGGCGGCCTACCCGTGGTTCGCGAAGAAACGCGAGTGGCAACGGGAGATCGAGAAGATGATCAAGAACGACTTCAAGCTGGAAGTCGAATCTTTGATTTCGAAGGGGCTGAGCTTTGTTACGGAAGAGTATGTGCCGGCTCGGTTGGCGAATCAGGATTGGTTGGACTGAGCGGGACGGACGTTCGGCTGGTTTCGCTAAACCGCAAGCGGCGGGCGGTCGCCCGGTTTCTTGGCAGTTCTTGCCTGCGAATTAAGCGGGGTGTCCGAAGGCGTCTGAGCGCCGGATATCAAAAAAGCATAAAAATCGGCGGTGCGGCGTTTATGTAGGGTTGCTAGCACCTTGCGGCACGCCAGTTGCTTTGCGTGACGCGCTGCGTCTGGCGGGACGCCAACTTACGCCTGTATGGCGATTTCCTTCCTTCTGGAAATTGTCGGTTTCAATCGAAACGCCGTTCGGCGGTTCGTTCCGGCTGATTCCACGGGGTGGGTCGGCTTCCTTTTAGACGCTTATCGCGCTGGCATTGTGCAGATGTCGGTGCGCCAAAAACCCTTCTGACGCGGAGAAAGATTATGTGGTTTGGTAAAGCAAGTGACTCAGCGCGCTTCTTGCCGCGCGAACCGAGGATGTCGTTTACCGACAAGGTCGGCCGACTTTGCGAACGGTTAAAGGACCCAGAGTGGCGTCGCCACGGCGGATTAGTGTTGGCGGGCAAACTGCTCGGCATTGCGGCCGTTTTCGGTGTGATGTTTGCGTTTGAACTTGCGCCCCGCATGATGGGGAGCCAAACCGCTGTAGCGCAAGAAACGCCGGCCGCTCCGGCGGCAGCGCCGCCTGCTGCGGGCGAAACCCCAGCTGCCCCGGCCGCTGGAGCACCTGCGGCGGCACCCGATCCATACGATGCCGTGAAAGCGCGTGACATCGTAAACCCCGTTAACACGTTGTGGGTGCTGCTCGCGGCGTTCCTCGTGTTCGGCATGCAAGTGGGTTTCACGATGCTCGAAGCCGGCTTCTGCCGCTCGCGTGAAACGGTGAACGTGCTGATGGAGTGCATCGTCGACACTTGTTTGTGCGGCGTGTTGTTTTACGCATGGGGGTTTGCGTTCATGTTTGGTCATGGTAATCCCTGGATCGGCTGGGGTGGACTCGGCGCAGATGGCAAGACGATTACGGATTGGTTTCTGTTGCATAACGCGCCAGATACCTATGAAGGCACGGGCATTGCGTTTTTGGCTTACTGGTTGTTCCAATTCGCGTTCGCCGATTGTGCCTCGACGATTTGCTCGGGTGCTATGATTGGCCGCACCAGTTTCTGGGGCGACTTGATCTACAGCGTATGCGTGTCGGGTTTCATTTATCCAATCGTTGGCCACTGGGCTTGGGGTCCAGATGGCGTACTCGCCACGATGGGCAGCGACGGCAACTTCTTGCCGTGGGTTGGTACGAGCTTCCACGACTTCGCCGGTTCGACCGTGGTTCATACGATCGGTGGTGCCATCGCCTTGGCGGGTGCCATCGTCTTGGGACCGCGGCTTGGTCGCAAATTCAAGCGTGATGGCGGCGGGCCGATGATGCCGCACGATCTCACGATCGCTGCCGTCGGTGGTTTGATCCTGTGGTTCGGCTGGTACGGGTTTAACCCGGGCAGCACGCTCTCAATCATGGACATGGCCGGTGCGGGCCGCGTGGCCGCGAACACGACGCTGGCTGCAAGCTCGGCTGGTTTGCTCGCCGCGTTTTGGGGTTACTTCAAGACCGGCAAGTGGGACGTCAGCTACACGGTGAACGGCTTCCTCGCCGGTTTGGTGGCAATTACTTGCCCCTGCTACTGGGTCAGCCCGGCGGGCGCACTCGCGCTGGGTGCCGTGGCGGGCGTGCTCGTTATTCTTGGAGCCGACCTGTTGGAATTCTTGCGGATCGATGATCCGGTTGGTGCTGTGCCGGTGCACTGCATCAACGGTATCTGGGGTACGCTCTCGCTTGGGCTGTTCGCTTGCGGTCAGTTCAACGCGTCGGGTCCGATTAGCGGCTCGACGGATAGCCCACTCACCGGTTTGTTCTACGGTGGCGGCACCACGGTGCTTGTGGCTCAAGCGATAGGCAGCGCGATGATCACGCTATCTACGTTTGTCTTGGCGATGGTGATGTTCGCAATCATCAACGCGATGGGCATGCTGCGTGTGTCGAAGGAAGTCGAAGAGTACGGCTTGGACCTGCACGAGCATGGTATCCCGGCGTACCCCGAGTATCTTGTTTCGCCGTCGGCGATGCCTGGCGGGCACATGTCACAGGGAGGGCACTAATTCGCGCCGCCAGAAATTGGCGGAGCGGAATTGCCGCTCTAGTAAAAACAGTTATAACAGGAGCGCGTGGGCTCCCGTGGGAACCGCTCTTGCGGCTCCCGCTGGCAACGGGATTGTGAATTCGTCGTCCGCCACGCCGGACGGCTGTTCAATGTGAACGAATTCACTGTTAAGTTACTATTGAAACGAATCCTGTGGAGCCAGGCATATGAAAAAGATTGAAGCAATCGTTCGCCATTTCAAGTTGGAGGACGTGAAGAACGCCCTCATCGAAAAAGGCATTACCGGCATGACAATCACCGAGGTCCGCGGCTTCGGCCGGCAGAAGGGCCACACGGAGATGTATCGCGGGACGGAATACCGCGTCGACTTCGTGCCAAAGGTGAAGCTTGAGGTCGTTGTCGATGATTCGAAGTCGCAAGTGGCCGTTGCGGCCATTGTGAAGGCTGCTCAAACGGGGCAGATTGGCGACGGTAAGATTTTCGTGACACAGCTCGCCGAAACCGTTCGTATTCGCACCGGCGAAACGGGCGCGGACGCGATCTAGATCCAAGCGATCTTACGATTTTGTGCTCAAATGACGGGCAAGAGCGTGGATGCGCTCTTGCCCGTTTTATTTGGCGGCGCTTACAAGTAGTCTGTGGCGCCAAATCAGCAATTCATAGTTCCCGCGGGGCTGCTCGCAATCATCTTTGGGTATGTGATTGCGCTCGGCGTTGGTTGGCCGCAGGCCGGCACGAGGGAAATTGTCGCCGCTTCGCACGCGGCGGCTGAAGCGCGGCATACGCCCGTCGGAGTTGAAGCGCCGCCATTTTGGACGGTACTTCCCTTCATTCTGCTGCTGGTGGGAATCGCGGTCTTGCCGCTTCTGCCGCACACGTCGCACTGGTGGGAATCGAATCTTAACCGGTTCATGGTCGCCGGTGGCTTAGCAGGGGTGACAATCGCTTATTATGCGTTCTTGCACGGTGCAGCTGTTGAAGGCCATTGGCCGGTCCACCATGTGGTCGCGCCCGCGGAAGGCGGAATTCAGACAGGCTTGGCGACCACCGTTTTAGCGAACGCGCTGCTTCAGGAATTCGTGCCGTTCATCGTGTTGCTCTTCAGCTTGTATACGATCAGCGGCGGCATTCGGATTACGGGCGACTTGCGGGCGCGGCCGACGACAAACGCGGCGTTCATGGGTATTGGAAGTTTGCTCGCGAGTCTTATCGGAACGACGGGGGCGGCGATGCTGCTCATTCGCCCGCTATTGGAAACGAACCGGGAACGGAAGCACGTGGCTCACACGGTGGTGTTGTTCGTATTCATCGTGTGCAATTGCGGCGGATGTCTGCTGCCAATCGGCGATCCCCCTTTGTTTCTGGGGTATCTCGAAGGCGTGCCGTTCATGTGGACGCTGCGGCTATGGCCTGCGTGGTTGTTCGTGAATGGCTTATTGATCGTTACATACCTGCTGCTCGATGGGCTATGGTTCTATCGCCGCGAAGTGAAGTCCGACATCGAGCGCGATACGCGGGTCACCCATCGAATCCGCATCGCCGGATGGCACGTGAATGCGCCGGTGCTGATGGGAGTGGTGCTCGCGGTGGCGCTGCTTGACCCTGGCAAGTCGTTCCCGGGCACTGATTGGCATCCCTGGATGTATTTGCGAGAAGTGGTGCAACTGTGCCTGGTCGGTTTGTCGTTGTGGTTGGGGAGCCGCGAGATTCGGGATGCGAATTTGTTTACGTACGGCGCGATCATCGAGGTTGCGGCTTTGTTCGTGGGTATTTTCATTTGCATGCAGCCGGCGTTGCAAATTCTGGCGGTAAAGGGTCATGAGTTGGGGCTTACATCGCCGGTTCACTTCTTCTGGGCGTGCGGCGGGCTTTCGGGCGTGCTCGACAATGCGCCCACCTACCTCGTCTTCTTCAAGGCAGCGCAATCGCTACCGGATGATTCGCGCGTCGCGACGGTGGCTGGCGTTAACTCGTTGATTCTTGTCGCCATTAGTTTGGGCTCGGTGTTCATGGGCGCGATGACGTACATCGGCAATGGCCCGAATTTTATGGTCCGCTCGATCGCGGAATCCTCCGGCGTAAAGATGCCGAGCTTCTTTGGCTACATGATCTACAGCTTCCTGATCTTGCTGCCGATTCTTGGGCTGACGGTGTGGCTGTTCTTGATGTAAAGAATGCCGTCCGAGACCCAAGGTCAGTTACTATTCTGTCGGACCAGCCGACTACGACATAAGTTGCTATGCTGTCAGGGTGAATCGAACCTATCAACTGAATCGAATCGTACGGGCGGCGCTGGCCTTCGTTGTTTTTTACGTTGGCCAGGCAAATGCAGCGCCCTTTAGCAACCTGATCGTATTCGGCGACAGCCTGAGCGATGTGGGTAATATTTCGTACGCTTCCTTCGGGACGAACCCTGGACGTTATTATTCGAACGGTCGCTTTTCGAACGGGCCGATCTATGCGGAATCGCTGGCGACGGGTCTTGGGTTGCCGGTGCTTACGCGAAGCACGGCCGGAGGTAATGACTACGCCTTCGGCGGCGCGCAAACTACGGGAACCAAGGGCGGGCAAGGACTGTTCATCAATGATGTCGATGAGCAAGTAACCAAGTATCTTTCTACGCACAACGGCGTTGCCGATACGCTGTATGACGTGTTCGCGGGCGCGAATGATCTTTTCAACGGGCAAACGAATGTCAGTGTGCCGATTACCAGTTTGCAGACCAGCATCAATCGGCTGATTTCGAGCGGGGCGCGTCAATTCTTGGTGTTTAATTTGCCGCCGCTTGGGGACACGCCGAAGTATAACGGCAATGCTTCGACGATCGTGCAGTACAACGCGCTATCGCAGCAGTTTAACGCGGGGTTGGGAACGATGCTTGATGGGCTGCAATCTGCGAACCCGCAAATCAAGATCTATCGATTCGACATGTTTGGATTGTTTGAACAGGTGCTCGCGAATCCAGCCGGGTTCGATCTGACGAACGTTACGAGCTCGGCGGCGCCGGGATTAACTACAGGGACGACTTCCTACGATACGAGCCGCGAGGTGTCGAATCCGAACCAGTATTTGTTCTGGGATGATGTGCATCCCACGACCGCGGTGCACGCGATTCTTGCCCAGCGGGTGCTCGACTTGTTTCGTCTGCCGGGCGATTTCAATGGCGACGGCGTAGTGGATGGGGGCGACTATATCTTGTGGCGCGAGGGGCAGAGTCCGTCGCGTATTCCGGATGATTACAACGTGTGGCGGACGCATTTTGGGCAGGTTGCGGTGGGAGGCGCTTCGTTGGGTGGAAGTGACTCTTCGGGGAGCGTGCCGGAACCAGCCGCGGTGGCACTTTGTATCTTAGCGGTTGTTTTTAGCGCCTGTCGTAGAGTCCGGCACGCTGGGTGAGTAAGGCGTTTGGCCATTCTCGTTCCTGGCGTACGAGCGTACTGCTACCGGATTTTGCGGCCATCCGCTAACGTGAAAGTGCTCGATCACCGAGTTGCGGGGGCAATTCAGTGATCCTTCGGAAGAGGGGAATCGAGTGCAATTGAATTGTACAGAGCACGCGAGTTGCTTTTCTTGCCGTCGAACCCGGAGGGAAACGGCGTTTACTCTTGTCGAGCTGCTGGTCGTGATCGCGATCATCGGCACGCTCGTCGCGCTGTTATTGCCTGCGGTGCAGCATGCGCGGGAGGCAGCGCGGCGAACGTCGTGCGCCAATAACACCAAGCAAATCGGACTGGCGATTGCCGGTTATCAGCTTTCGAAGAACATCTACCCGCCAAGTAATACCGATACGTTGCTAGTGTGGGACGACGGTGGCGTGCTGCGCAATCAGAGTTGGGCGAGCGTGATTTTGCCTTACTTTGAAGAAGGCGGGCTGGCAGACAAAGTTGACTTCACGGTTTCGTCGATGGCGGCGACGAATCAACCTGCCGCGGCAATTCCGTTGGCGATTTATCGGTGCCCTTCGTACACGGGAGCGGCGCTGACGGCCGACTCGCACTACCCGCCCGGCAAATATGCGATTGGCAATTATGTATCGATTGGTGCGACTGATGTGGATCACCTGTACTCCGTCGGGCTGAAGCCGGAGGGAGTGATTTATCCGGTGTCGAAGGTACGGCCAGTCGACGTGACGGATGGGCTATCAAAAACGATGTTCATTTCGGAGAGCCGCGAGGAGCGGATGCGGGTGTGGATCGATGGGCGGACTGCGGCGTACACCGCCCTGCCCTATGGCGACGGAAGCCCGGTCTTTGGTACGCCAGTGAGTGCGCTCAATTACAAACCTTACTACAACGATGGCGATGTTGATTGCGAGTATGGGCCATCGAGTATGCATGTGGGAGGCGTTTATCATCTGTTCGGCGATGGGTCGGTACATTTCTTGTCGGACAAGATTAGCTCTACGGTGTATGTCGCGCTGTGCACGCGCGCTGGTGGCGAGGTAGTCCAGGATGTCGATTAATCTCTTGGTCCGCAGGTCGTACGTTGCTTTGTGCGTCATCGTTTGCGGTTGCGGCGGCGATGCGGCGAGCAAGCTCGTGGCGGAACTTGGCGACAGTGAAGCACCTGTGCGGCGGACCGCCGTGCGCGCTCTCGCGGAACGATCAATTGCGGACGACCGTGTGGTGGCGGCGCTCACGAAGTGCGTCGCTGATAGCGATGCGGAGGTCAGATACTTCTCAATTGAGGCGCTCGGGAAAACTGGGTCGGACGCGAAATCAAGTTTGGGGGCATTGAAACTCGCGTTGCAGGACGCGGAACCTCGCGTGCGTTTGGCCGCAGCATTGGCGATGGCGCGAATCGATCCGCAGGATCGCAGTTTCATGCCGACGCTCGTCAGCTCGATGCGCGAGGGGGATGGGGGCACGCTGCGGGAAGTCGGCTCGCTGGGACCGAGCGCGGTTTGGGCTGTGCCGACGCTCTGCGAGCTAGTGTCGCATCCGTTGCCGCAGGTGCGGGTGTTGGCGGAACACGATTTAGGGCGGATCGGGCCGGAAGCGAGCAGCGCGTTGCCGGCGCTTCAGGCAGCGATGCAGGATTCGAACCCGGCAGTGAAGCGGGCCGCGGAGGAGGCTTCGAAGCAGATCCACCGGCAGAAGCCCGGCGGTTAAGTTCTTCCGGAGCCCGCGTCCAGCGCACTCTCTTCGTTGGCTTTCAGTATCGGTGCGTTCGCACGGAACTATTCGTTGCGCCGCTGCTCCCGCCTCGACTAACGCAGGCGGCGCGAGGACGCGAACAAAAGGCCAACGAGCGTCATTCCCAGCAGGATGCTTGACGGCTCAGGGACTTGTGGGATGCCTGAGTTCATCGGCGTGGGCGACGTGTTTTCCGTGAAGGGGCCGGTACCATTGGGTACGCGGCTGATGGATGTGGTGTCGGTGTCGATGTACTGAGTGGACTGACCGAGAGACGCAAGCAAAGTTGTATCTGGCGGGTTGTTGCTGCCACCGTAAACGATGGCGTCAACGAGATTCGTCGTGGTGGCCGGTGTGCCCAGGGGAAAATCGGTGGCATTGCCCAAGTAGAGGGCTACGGCGTCGGCGCCGTTTTGGAGCGTCGTGGTCGGAAAGAGGACGTCCGGCGTGGGAACCACTCCCGGATTGCCCAAGAGGAAGAATCCCGTGTTGCCGAGTTGATAGCCATCCAAGTCAAACGACAGATAGGAGGCATCGGTGGCGCCATTGATAAAGACAACGACGTAACCGTTGAGGCTAAGATTGGCAGGACCGCTGAGCTCGACGAATTCTTGCAGGTCGGTCGAGCCGGTTTGGTTGGCGTCGATTTCGTTGATGACGACTGCGGCCTGGCTTGAGAACGCAATTGCGAGGCACGTGGCGATTGTCGCCAAGAAGGTTAAAGAACGAACTTGGTTGGCAGTCATTAGCGATCCCCCCTCGGTGCAAGTGAAGTTCAGTGACGTTTAGGATAGTTGACGGTGGGGGCTGGGTAAAGGAATTTGTGGGGTCGGAGCGGGAGGCGGCCGGGGGGCGCGCACCGCTGCGCGTTGCGGCTAAACGAGGACGTTGCGGGAGGCGTGCGCGTTATTCGAGGCCGTTGACGCCGACGGGGTCGATTTCGATACCGGTGTGAGCGGTCGTTTGAAGTTTCGGCAGGAAGCGCGGTTCAATCAGGAAATGAGCGCCGACAGTGCCCTTGGAGGCGTCGACGTTGGCGCCAACCGTCATCAGCAACGATTCGCCGATGCGGGTGAAGGAGAACGCCTGGCCGATGTTGCCGGTGGGGCCGAAGTCGAGGGAGGAACTGGCGGAGCCAATCCACTTTTCGGTCATGCGATAATTGACAGCCGCGGTAAGTACGTCGGCCTCGAACAGGCCGGTGGCGGCGCGGAAGCCGAGGTAAAAGTTGCCGGTTTTTGGGCGGGTGATGAGCATGCCAAGGCTGGCAGTTTTCAAGCCGTCGCCGAACGTGTCGGCGTATCCGTCGCTTAGGATTGAGAAGCGATCGCCCAGGTACCAATGCCAGTCGTAGTTGATGAGGCCGACGCTGGAGCCGAAGTCATCGCGGTTGGCGTTCGGGAAGATGGTGGCGTCGGCATCGAAGGTCATCCAGTCGACGACGTGTTCGTCGCCGGGGCCGCCGTGTCGGGTTTGCAGGCGGTGGTGCATTCCGAGGCGCACGGCGGTCAGATCGTCTGCAACTTCGCTGGAGGGCGAGGTGACCCAATCTTGCAGGCCGTAACGAAGCGCGTAATAGCGCGGATCGAATTTTGGGTTGATGGTCGATGGCGTACCGGGGGCACCAGGAATGTAGTAATTGTTCGGCAGGATGCCACCGAATGGATCGAAGAACAGTCGGCGCTGGAACTCTTCGATCGAGGTGTCCTCGAGTTCATCGTATTCAGGGAAGCGGCTTAGGTCTTGGGTAGAGTCGGCGTAGGAGAACTGAGCGTCGAAGACAACCTTGTGGGCGAGGCCATTGAGGTTGAACAGCGGTTCTTGGATCGATGGGTCGGCATACCAGAATGGAATGCTGGCTCGGACGCCGGTGTTGATGTACGCGCGATCGACCGGGTTGCCATTGATATCTTCGCCAGCGTGGTAGAGTTCGCCGAGCACGAATGGAACGACTTTGAAGGGTGCGAGATCAATCGGGTAATCGAGCTCATTGCGAGTGACGAAGCGCCCGCCCTGACCGGAGATGGGATTGCCATTTGAATCGTCTTCCCACGGGAAGCGCGAGAACTGCGATAGCAAAGTTGGATTGGTCGGGTTGGTGGCGACGCCGATGTTGGCGTAGGCCACGTTGGAGTGCTCGTACCAAGTTATGTTGTCGTCGAGCAGTGGTTCGCCGAGCCAGAAGTGGTCGAGCCGCGGCAGCCATTGCGTTTCTGTAAAGAAGTCGTTGATTCGACCGTTGGCCTCGATCGAGATCGCCTGGTTGTCGTACGTGCGTTTGAGGCGCACGCCCGTGGTCTGGTCCTTATTGTCGTCCCAATCGTTTTTGTAATACTCTTCGTCGAACGTGCGGTCGCTGAGCCAGCCGACTTCGCCTTGCACGACCCAATCGTCGAGCAGGCCACCCTTGATTTGTTGGCGGTGATTCCAGAAGACGCGGAAGCGGGAGTCTTTTTCGGGATCGATGTCGCGGCGTTCACGGCCGAGGTTATCGACGCCGTGGTCTTGAATGAAAAAGGCATCGAACCGGCCGCTGGTGGGACCGTCGATTGAAAAGAAGGAGTCGCGATTGTATTGGACGCCGGTGCCGATGCCGAGACCGCGCTCGCTCAAGTAGTCGATGTCGGCGTCCCACTTCACGCCCTGGGGCCGCTGCATGCCGAGGAGTTGGAAGGTGTCGAACTTAAAGAGTGTTTGGTAGCCAAATACACCGTCGTGTTTGAAGCGGAAGCTTTCGATGTAATAGTGCGGATCGTCCAGGTCGAGTTGCAACGAAGGATAGTAGAAGACGGGCACGTCGCCGATGTAAACGTAGTTGTCCGTACCTTGGGCGAGGCGGCGGTGGGCGACGAGCGGTTGGCCGGTGATTGGATCAACGGCTGGAGCGCCGGTGACAGGATCGACGACAGGATTTTGAAGGTCTTCGAACTGGATTTCGTTGGCGGTGAACGCGTAGCTCGGGTCTTCCAGGCGGCTGGTGGTGACGAGTCCGTTTTGGGCGGCGAAGTGAGAGTCGTCGAGTTGGCGGATGACTGACGCGCGAAGGCGGACCAAGCCCACGGAATTCAAGTTGTGAATTGCGGGCACGGGGGCGATCAATTCACCGTTGATCTGGAGGCCAATCTGGCGGCGGACGTCGTAGAACATGCGATCGGCTAGCTCGGTGCGATCGCCTTGGCGGAAGACGATGTTGCCTTCCATGTAGATTTCAAGGGGCGTATCGGCCGATTGAGTTGTGCCGGCGAGACCACTGCCAGTATCAAGACCCCAGATCACGACGCGGTCGGTTTCGATATCGACGTCGCCCAACGGGCCGAGTGTGGACGGGAGCTTGTCATTGGATAGACCTTGGATAACGACGTTCACGCCGCCGCTGATGACGGTGACTTTTTGGCCGTCGGGCATCGTGAATGATTCGGCGGACGGGCCCATGCCTTCGGACCGAGGGAAGACTTGAATCTTGCGGAATGCGGAAATCGGCGGCCGTGTGGGCATTGGCGCAGGCACGGTTTGTGGCGGCGCGAAGGGGACGGCCGGAAGCTGCGCCATTTGAACGGGCGCGGGGTCGGTGGAAGGTAGCCTCGTCATTCCTCCGGAAGGCGGCGGTTGAGCCGACGAGAGATTGCAAAGTGCAAATTGCAGAATGCAAATTGCAAATGGCAGCAGCGATCGGCGCGCACGGCGGGCGCGGAGATTGCGTCGGGGTGCTCGAAGGCACCCGCTCATCGCGATGGATTTACGAGACGAGATCAGACTGGCATCCTTGCCTGAAAAGTGCGCACGCATGGCGAGCGCGTATTTATCGCGCGGCAATCGGCTCGTTGTGCGTAACACAAAGCGACGCAAACGATTAGGAAATGCCACAACGAAAAATGCGGCGGATTATAAGAGCGCGGCGCGCCAGCGGTCAATCGCGGTTAACGTCGCTAGCGACTCGCGCAACATGATCGATGGCAACGAGTTGGATCGCGCGATAGCAGTGCAGCAAAGTGTGCGGGCGCGCGACTCGCGGTTGGATCTCGAAATGCGCCGGTGCTAACGGTGCTACTGGTTTAGTGTGTAGAGCAGTACGTTGAGGCCGATGCGGGCGGCGTCTTGCTGAATGTAGCCGCGGCAACCGACAGCCTCATGGCTTTCCAGGGCGCAGCTAATGTCGTAAGGCGAGAAGATTACGGCCCAGCGGTGATCAAGCTGAATGCCTTCGATTTCGGGCGTCACCTGTCGAATGCGAGCCGCGACGGGTTGATTGTCGCCGTTGGCGGCGGCGGGGTCGCGGAGCGAGACGTTGCGGATATCGTAACCGCCAAAGGCATTCGTAAAGATCGGATCGGTCGCTGGAATTCGTTCGAAAGCGTGTCCCGGAAGTGCTGCTGAAATTTCGCGGCGCAAGGCCGTGGCGAACGGCTTGCTGGCACAGATCGAATCGGCGAGCACGGTTCCGCCGCGTTCAAGGTATTCCTTGAGGTGCGTGCGCTCGGCGTCGGTGAGGTGGAAATCGTACCGGCCGTGCATAAAGGCAAGGTGATATCGAAACAGGCTGGGATCGGAGATGTTGATCAGATCGGGGGCAGCACGAACTTGGAGCTTCAACTCGCCTTGCGACGCGGTGCGGAGCAGATTGAGTAGCGCGCCGGGCGCATCGTTGCAGCCGCCGCCGTGTCGGAGCTTCGCGATTTCGATGACGCCGCGGGAAGTTTTGTCGTTGACAGCGTCGGCGGCGAGCGGCGTCTCGAAGCTCTGCTCTTTGCCTTTGGGTTCACGGTTAGTGGCGTACGTGAGCACATTGACTCCGATCGCGAGGGCATCGGTGATGTGCTGGACGACGTCGGCCGGGTAGTGGCTCCATTGGCCGGGGCGAGCTAGTTCCCAGAAGCACGACAGATCTTGATCGCAGTAGACGACGCACGTGCGGCAGCCGTACTCGACGCCGTAGAGGTGCCCGACGTAGGGCGAGTCGGGTCGCACCATATCTTGCATGCGCCACACCGGATGGCCGGGCGGTATAGGTTGCAATTTGTATTCGGGCTCGGGGAAGACGGCCGTGAGCAGTTGACGCATGCCGGAATCGAATCGGCTCGAATCTTTACAGCAGGCCTCGGCGAAGATGAATCCACCGCGGTCGACGTAGTCGCGCAACTTCTGAGCTTGGGGCAGCAGATTGGGCGCTTGGCTGCCGCTGATGTAGAGAACCGGCGCTTGCAGCAAGTCTTCGACGCTGGCTTTCGTCGGATCCATGACTTGCCAGGTAAGACCGAGATTCCAAGCGTCTTCGGTGTATTCGGTGAGATGGGCGGCGTCGCGGCGGTGTTGATTCCAGATGTCGTTGTCACCGTACTTGAGTTTCGCCATGACGATCGGGCGGCGCCCCTTTGATAAGAACAGCAGCGCCATCGGCGTGCTGATCCACTCCTTAGTTTCGGCGTACCAGGAGCCTTTCCAAAAATGAGAGAGTGAATCCTGTTCGCGGATGAGAAGTTCGGCGCCCTCGCGGTACCAATCGTGCTCGCCAATGAATCGGCGACCGGTGAGGCGGCCGGCGCGCTCCAGACCGTAGAGATAGTAGTAGAGGCAGGCTTGCCCACCGCCGGCGGGGCGCGGGTTGTGGTTCACGGAGAAATGCGTCGCTAGCCAATCGACGGCGCGGTCGAGTTTGTCATCGACTTCGTGAGGGCGGCAGCAAACGACTTTACCGTCCTCGACAGACGCGTCGCCCGATTCGAGCGCGGCGGTGGAGACGGCGAGTCCGCCGATGCCGGCGCATGTCATGCTGCCCGTGCCGGAGTCGCCGGGGACGTAACCCCAAGAGCCGTCGTCGTTTTGCGTGGAGCGCCAATAGTTGGCAGCGAGCGTCCAAGTGTCGCGGCTGACGTCGACCCCTGCGTGTTGGGCATCGTAGAGCGCGAGCACGGCGAATTGCGAATTGCTGTTATCGCCGCCGGGGCCGGGATAGGACCAAGCGCCTTTGCGTTGACCTTCTTTAATTTGGTGCTCTTCTAGCCACTTCACGTTGCGGCGGATGATGAGCAGGTCCTTTTTGGGATCGGCAGCGCAGAGGACCATCGTCTGTAGTGAAATCGTGTACGTTTTATCGAGATCCAGGCTGCGAAGATGGTCAACCGCTTTGCTAACGACGGGGTCGTCGGCCGGCACGCCGGAATTAATCAGGGCGAGGGTGCAGAGCGCGGTGACGCCGCCGTCGTAACCGGGGAGTTCATTCCAGGATCCGCGAGGTCCTTGCTGGCGTTTGAGATAGGCGATGCCGTGATCAATCGCGGACATCACTTGGGTCGCGTCGATTGGCTGTTCGGCTGGCTTTTGAGCCAAGGCTTCGGCCGGCGATACAACTGCTACGATCGGCAAGATCGCAACACAAAATAGCGCGGCAGGGAGCCTCATCCGATATCCTTCGCGGGCGAGCCAGCAAACTGTCTGTAAGTAGTTTACGATTCAGAGGTTGAGGCGGCAACGCTCGGCGGCACCGAGTGATTGTCGCTTGTGTATGGCACCTATAGAATGCGAGTGGACTCACTGTCCGTTGTCCGTGGTCAGTGATCCGTCAGCTCGAAATAGCCGCGACTGGTGAATTGCGACGGACGTCTGACAACGGACCACGGACGAATTTCATGGCCACAACGACACCGCCGACGCCGCAAGCCGGCAAGACGCGTAATTTGGGCGACGTCTTGCAGGAGTTTCGCAATCATCGCGTCATCATGCAGCGCGAGCTGCAGAAGGTGATCATTGGTCAGGACCTCGTGATCGAGCAGATTTTCGCGGCGATTTTTACGCGCGGGCATTGTCTGCTCGTCGGTGTGCCGGGGCTCGCGAAAACGTTGATCGTGAGCACGCTTGCGCAGATTCTAGATCTGCAGTTCAAGCGGATTCAGTTCACGCCGGATCTCATGCCGAGCGACATCACGGGCACGAGCGTGCTGGAAGAGGACGATCAAGGGCGGCGGAATTTTCGATTTGTCGAAGGGCCGATATTTACGAACATTCTTCTCGCGGACGAAATCAACCGTACGCCGCCGAAGACGCAGGCCGCACTTCTGCAGGCGATGCAAGAGCGCGAAGTGACGGCGGGGCAATCGACCTACTCGTTGCCGAATCCGTTTTTCACCATCGCGACGCAGAACCCGATCGAACAAGAAGGCACGTACCCGCTGCCGGAAGCACAATTGGATCGGTTCATGTTCAATATCAAGGTTGATTATCCGAGCGCGTCGGAAGAGGAGCAGATTCTCGCAGCAACGACGCGGCAGGAAAAACCAGAAGTTAGCAAAGTGCTTTCGGAGCGCGCGATTCTCAATTTGCAGAAGCTGGTCGCTTCGGTGGCGGTGAGTGAGCACATCATAAAGTACGCTGCGGCGCTGATTCGAGCGACGCGGCCGAAGGATGTGTCGGCGCCGAAGTTCGTCCAGGACCTGGTTGATTGGGGTGCGGGTCCGCGGGCCGGGCAGTTTCTTATCAACGGCGGGAAGGCGCTCGCGGCGATGGACGGGCGGTTCAGCGTCTCGATTGATGACGTGCAGAAAGTTGCTGTGCCAGTGTTGCGGCATCGGATCAGCACGAACTTTCAAGCGCAAGCGGAAGGCATGACAACCGAAGATGTGATTGCGCGGTTGCTCAAAGAGATTCCTGTGCCGGCGATTCCGAAGTTTGCGGGCTGACAAGACAATTGTTGACCACGGAGGCACGGAGAACACGGAGAAGGAATTCTTAATCTCTATGTTCTCCGTGCCTCGTTTCTAAATAGTGCGCGCTATGTCGACCGTAGAGAAATACCTTAAGCCGGAAGTGATTCGGCAGATTTCGCGGTTGGACTTGCGCGCGCAGTTCATCGTGCGCGGGTTTCTGCATGGTTTACATGCGAGCCCGTTTCACGGGTTTTCGGTCGAGTTCAGCGAACATCGCAGGTATACACCCGGCGACAACCCGCACGATATCGATTGGCTGGTCTACGCCAAGACGGACAAGTATTACGTCAAAAAGTTTGAAGCCGAGACGAACATCACCGGCTACTTGGCGATGGATTTGAGCGAGTCGATGGCGTACACGTATCGCCAGGAGCTGACGAAGCTCGATTACGCGATTTGCTTGGCGGCCGCACTTTCCTATTTGATGATCCACCAGAGCGATCCCGTCGGGGTGGTGACGTTTGGAGAGAGCATTACGCACCACCTCGCGCCGAAGAGCAAGCGGCAACAGATTGGAAATATTCTGTCGCTACTTGCGCGAATAAAACCAAGTGGGACGACGGACGTGGGGCGGAGCCTCGTACAGCTGGCGGCGATGCTGAAGCATGCCAGCCTGATTATGGTCTTCAGCGATTTGCTGGCCGATCCGGAGCCGATCATCACGGCGATGCGACGGCTGCGGCACGGCGGGCACGACGTGATTTTGTTCCATATTCTGGACGAGGCGGAGGTCGCATTTCCGTTTTCCGGTATGGTTGAGTTCGAAGAGCCGGAGACTCATACACGGCTGGAGGTAGATGCCGACAGTTATCGACGCGACTACCTGCAAGAGATTGAGCAGTTCCGCGAAACTTATCGCCGCGAATGCTTTCAGAGCGGGATCGATTACGTGCCGCTGGATACGAGCATGCCGTTTGATCGGGCGCTGACGGAGTATTTGGTGATGCGGCAGTCGCGAGGATAAAGGCAGATTAACCACGGAGACACGGAAATCACGGAGAAACATGAAATGGGAATTGCAAAAATGAGTGATGCGAAGTGCTCACTGCAGGTTCTGCATTTTGAATCTCGCTTTTTGCGTGCTTAATTTCCTCTCCGTGCCCTCCGTGCCTCCGTGGTTAATTGTTCCGGGATGTTTTTGAGATGGGTTTTGTCACACCAGCATTGATCGGCGGCGCGGCGCTCGTGGCGTTGCCGATCGTGCTGCATCTCATCATGCGGCGGGAGACGAAGCTGCTTACGTTTCCGGCGCTGCGGTTTGTGCAACAACGGCGGTTGATGAATCAGCATCGGCTGCGGTTGCGGCAGTTGCTGCTCTTGGCGTTGCGATGCGCGATCATTGCTTTGCTTGCGCTGGCCTTGGCACGCCCGACGTTGCGCGGCTCAGCCGGAGCGGGCAAGGAAGGCGCGGCGGTCGCGACGGCCCTCGTATTCGATAATTCGCTGCGGATGCAGTACGAGCAGGAAAGCCAGACACGCTGGCAGAAAGCTAAGGAGCTGGCGGGGTGGGTGGTGAAGCAATTGCCCGCTGATGCGCCGATCACGGTAGTCGATCGCGGTGGAAGGCAGCGTGGGCAGGATTTGAACCGCGACGCGGCGGAGATGCGAATTGAGCGGCTGGAGCCTAGTGCCGCCGTCCGACCGATGGAGGACACGCTGCGAGATGCGACGCGATGGCTGGCGAGCAAAAAAGACTTTCGCGGTGAAGTCTATGTGTTTACGGATCTCTCGGCCGAGGCTTGGTCTGCTACTGCCGTGAGCGAATTTACAAAATCGCTCGACTCGTTGCCTGGCGCGAACGTGTACTTGATAGACGTTGGAGTGCTCGACCCGCAGGAGCGGGGGTTGGGGCCGCTGCGTCTTTCGAGCCAGCGGGTGGCGACGACGGGCAAGCTGCAACTCACTGCCGATCTAACGCGAACGGGTGCTGCGAGCAAGGAACCGGAAACGACCGTGGAACTGTATTTGAGCGATCGCGCCAATAAGTTCGAGAAGCGCGGTCAGGAGGTGGTGTCGAACAGTGCAGAATCAGCCCCCGTTGAGTTTTCGCTTTCGGGGTTGGAGCCGGGACCACATCAGGGGTTTGTGCGGATCGTGGGGAGTGATCCGCTGAGCTGCGACGACACGCGGTACTTCACGATCGATGTTCGCCCGCCGAGCAAAGTTTTGCTGCTGGGTGAGAAAGCGGATGACACGATCTTTCTGCGCGAAGCGCTAGCTCCGACGGCGGCAGCGGGAAGCGCGCAGTCGGAATTCTCATGCGAGGTGCGGACGTATTCCGACATGGGGCGGCTGAAGTTGGCGGACTATTCGGCGGTATTTTTGGTGAATCCGCCGCCGCTCGCGAAAACTGCGTGGGACGCGCTGGCCGAATTCGCGGAAGCGGGCGGCGGCGTGGGAATTTCGCTGGGTCGCAATGCGCGGCGCGAAGAGATGGACGGCGCCGACGCCCAGCGATTGCTGCCGGCGAAGTTGAAATGGCAATCGCACGATACCACATACTTGCGACCGGTTGCAGTCGAACATCCAGCGCTGCGCGACTTGGCCTCGGTTACGGACAGCGCGCCGTGGTCGGAGTTTCCGGTGTTCAAATACTGGGAACTCGAGCCCGGGGCAGAGCCGGCCGAAGTCATCTCCACGTTTGCCAATGGCAAACCAGCGATTGTTGAGCGGCAAATTGGTTCGGGCCGCGTGGTGATGTTCACGACGTCGATGTCCGACTACGCTTCGGCGGATGCTTGGAATTTGTTGCCGACGGCACCAGATCCTTGGCCATTCATCGCATTGGCGAACGGCATCGCACGCTATCTAACCGGAGCGGGTCAGGCGCAATTGAATTATTTAGCAGGCCAAACGGTCGTGTTGCCGCTGACACCGGACGAGCAGGTTTCTAGTTACGTGCTGCAGCTCCCAGATGCGAGTGCGATGCGGCAAACGCTGGCGGCGGGGCAACACGATCTATCGATCGCTTCGACCGAGGAGTTGGGGAATTATCGAGTTCGTGCGGGCGGCGACCAGGAAAAGCTGGATCGCGGCTTTAGCGTGAATTTGCCGACGGATGAGACTCAATTGGGGCGGGTCGCGGTACCTGAGCTCGTTAAAAGCTTGGGAAGCGAACGTACGAGGACGGCGAGAACGCGTGAAGAAATCGAAGTGCGGGTCGGAGTTGGCCGAGTGGGTCACGAGCTTTTCCCGGCATTGATTCTCGCCGTGGCGTTAGCGTTGGCGGCGGAACAGTTGCTTGCTAATCGGTTCTACGAATCGGTAGGGGCGACAGGGCGAACGGAGCCCAAGACGGCTGCGAACCTCGTGGGAGGCGCGCCGTCGACTTCGCCATGAACGGATTCGAAATACGCCTGCAGCCAGTGGTTGGCTGGCCGACCGTGCTCATTGTGACGGCGGTGCTGCTTGGGCTTCTGTTGGTGCGGCCGCGGCATGTTCGATTGATCAAGCGGCAATGGGCTGCGCTCATCGCCTTGCGGCTACTGGTCATTCTCTTGATGTTTTTCGCCCTGCTGCGACCGTCATTCGTGTACACGAAAACGGAACCGGTGCCGGGATCGCTGATTCTGCTTGTCGATGGTTCGCGCAGCATGCAGGTGGCCGACTCGCTTGGCGATAAGCCGCGTTGGGATGCGATGAAGCTGCTGCTGGATGCGGCATCGAAGGACCTGGGAAAATTGGCGGCCAAATGGAATGTTACGGCCTATGAGTTTGGCGGCGAAACCAAGAAGGTCGATTTACAGGATGGGAAGCTGACGCTGGCCGCGAGTGCCGATGGCGAAGAGTCGGCAATTGGCGCAGCGATCGGCGATGCGCTCGATCGAGAGCCGAGCAAACACGTGATGGGCGTGCTGCTGTTGAGCGATGGGGCGCAGCGTGCGGCGCCGCCTCGCGATATGCCGCCGCAGGTGGCGGCGCGCCGCTTAACGGCGGAGAACATTCCGCTGTATACGTTCACGTTCGGTAAATCAGGCGGGCGCGAGCGGGCCGATCTGAGCATGAGTGACCTGGTGACGAACGAAACCATCTTCACGGAAACTCCGACGGAAGTCCGTGCTCGGCTCACTGCGTTAGGCTACGCCAATCAGCGCGTGAAAGTGCAGCTGTTGTGGGAAACCGCAAAAGGAATGGAGGCAGTCGATACGACCCAGGTTGATACCGGGATTGAAGGCGGGGCCACGCCTGTGGTCCTGCACTACACCCCGCAGAAGCCGGGCGAATATAAGGTGACGGTCCGCGTTGAGCCGCGAGAAGGGGAACTCATCACAACAAATAATGAAGTCAGCACGTTTGTTACTGTACGTCCGGGCGGAATCAATGTGTTGTATCTAGTTGGTACGCAGCGTGTGAGCGGCGGACCGGGACAGGAACAACGGTTCGTGCGGGCATCGCTTGCGCAGTCGCCAGATATTGTCGTGGCGCGGCGGCTGGTTAATTACCAACCGATGGGGGCGGATATCACGGATTTAATTGGTCACGGAAAAGGTGGCGGACATTCGTCGACACCGGAACCCGATGTGACGATCGTTGACAATGTCGATGAACAGGGACTGAGCGAGGGAAGTTGGAAAGCGATCGCGGATCGCGTGCAGCACGGGATGGGCCTTCTCATGACGGGCGGCTACCACAGTTTTGGGCCGGGCGGTTACCGTGGCACGCCGCTCGCGGACGTGTTGCCAATCGAAATTGGGCCCGCTCAAAGGCAAGATTTTAACGAGCCGCTGCGGCAAGACGTGCAGATTGCGGGCCCGCTTCACATTCGGCCGGCAGCGCCGCTAGGCGAGCGGCATCCGGTGATGCAGTTGGAAGGTTCGGGAGCAGCCGGCCCGGGCGCAGCGAAGACAAATACCGGCAATGTATGGAACCAATTGCCGCCATTGGATGGCGCGAATCGGATCGAACGAAGCGAATTGAAACCGAACTCGCAGGTGCTCGCTGAGGCCGATGATCCGCAGAAGCACCCGCTAGTTGTCGCGGGTCAAGCTGGTGAAGGCCGGGTGTTGGCATTGGCAGGAGACTCCACGTGGCGTTGGCAGATGAGTGGATTCGGCGAGGCCCATCGGCGATTTTGGCGGCAAGTAGTGTTGTGGCTCGCAAAAAAGGACGAGCACACTGAGGGAAAAGTCTGGATCAAATTAGCGGGGCGTCGCGTGATGCGGGGCTCGCATGTGGAATTCAGTGTTGGCGCCGACAGTCCGCAAGGCGAGCCGATGCCGAACGCGCAGTTCGACATTTCTGTTCAAACGCCTGAGGGTCACAGCGAGGCGGTACGACCGGCTAAAACCTCGGATGGCATTGCGGCCACGTTTCGCGAGACATCGAAACCGGGCGATTATCGGATTGTTGTGAAAGCAAAAGACGGTGGCACAGAATTGGGGACCGCGGAGGCTCGGTTCCTGGTGCCGAACCAGGATCTGGAACTCGATCGCCCGGCGGCAGAGCCGACGTTAATGGCTCAGTTGGCGGAAATGACGAAGCCGGCCGGCGGGGCCGCGATGGCCGCGGAGGAATTGCCGGATTTGCTAAAGCGGTTGGCGGCGAAGCCGCCGGAGTTGAAAGAAGAGGTGACGGCCAAAGTTACCTATTGGGATACGTGGCCGTTTTTCCTGGCGTTTGTCGGATTGCTAGGCGGCGAGTGGTATTTGCGTAAGCGATGGGGAATGGTTTAGCCCGTCCTTCGGCCGAGATCTGCTAACGCTCCGATTTAGATGCGGTCCAGGTCCAATGGCGATCGGATGTCATGCGAAGTGATTCCCGATCGAATGCATAGCGTGCGACAAGATCGCTCATTTCTTTAACGGTCAGCGCCGCTTGGAGTGATTCCGTGAAAAGTCGGCGCTGATATTGGGTGGCATCTCCGGCGTACGTTGCGGCCAGCCGCCGAAGTGCGGGTTCATCGTGCGGGCGAGCGAGGTCGCGATGAAACAAGAGCCCGCCTGGCTTCGTAGTTCGCACGGCTTCTGCGATGACGGTTACGGGCTCGGGAATGTGGTGGAAGCTACTGTTGCTGATGACGACGTCAAAAGTGTCTAAATCGAACGGCAATTGCTTGGCATCTGCGAGGATCAGCGTGATGCAGTTTGCGACACCCGCCGCGGTGACGTTTTTTTCTGCGAGCATGAGCATGTTCTTGGCGGCGTCGACTGCAGTGATCCGCGCATTCTGGAAATGGCGGGCTAGTTCGATGGCGATTTGCGCGGTGCCGGCGCCGAGGTCGAGAATTTGTAGCGGGGCGTGGGTGTTTACTGGTCGCTGAAGCGACCAGTCCGTCATGGCAGCGAGCAGGTCGGTGACGAAGATTTCGTTCACCGCCGTGTGGTCCATTGCGTCGTATTCAGCGGCGTCCTCGGCGGAGTCCATCACTTCGGGTTCGAGGATACGTTGGAGCATAACGGCAATCTCATTTCGCCACAGTGAACACCGAGGCCACTGAGATGTCAGCCGCCAGGCCCACTAGGGTTTGATCACAATCTTACCAGCGAGCGCTCCGGATTTTGCGACGGTGCTCTCTTCTTGCAGGCGGTGGGCTTCGGCGGCCTGATCGAGCGGCATGACTCGATCGATGCGAGGCTTGAGTTTGCCCGCGGCCAACCAGCGGTTGATGTCATCGGCTCCCGCGCGCAGTTCTTCGGGTGTGGCGTTGAATACCGCGAAGCCATAGAGGCTACACCCCTTCACGTAGAAAGTGCCGACGGGGAAAACCGGCTTGGCATCGCGGCCTGCCATCAGAATAAAGCGGCCACGCGGGGCAAGTAACGGAAAGGCGAGTTCGAAGTTTGGTTCCCGCAATGTTTCCCACCATACGTTGATGCCGTTTGGCGCGGCTTCCTTAATTCGCGCGCCAACATCTTCGGTTTTGTAGTTGATGGCGACATCGGCGCCCAAATCGTGGCAGAGTTTGACTTTTTCGTCGGTGCCGGCGGTTGTGACGACGCGGGCGCCAAGCGCCTTAGACATTTGAACGACCATCGAACCGATTCCGCCAGTGCCGCCGTTCACAAAAAGCGTTTCGCCGGACTGTAACTTTGCGTCGCGTACAAGACCGAGATGCGCCGTCAGGCTGACGAGCGCACACGCGGCTGCAGTTTCGTCACTCACGCCCGGGGGAATCAAGTAGAGCCAACTTTCGTCGACGGCGGCGAATTCGGCGAATGTGCCTTGTCGACCAAGGAGCCCTTGGTTCGATCCCCACACGCGGTCGCCTACTTTGAATCGTTTGGCGGTGGGGCCGACTTTCTCGACGACGCCTGCAAGATCGCAACCTACCACGAACGGCAGTGGGATGTTCATCGGGACCGTGCCGGCGCGAATGTAGGTATCTACCGGATTGAGTGCGGCGGCTTTTACGCGAACCAGCAACTGGCTTGAGGTGGGTTCCGGAGTGGGAAGCTCGCCGACGATGATATTTTCGGGAGGGCCGGTTTGTTTGATGTAGGCGGCTTTCATAATGGGTGGCCTGAGCGCTGCGCTGCGCGTCGCGGCTAAACTTGGTGATCGATAGGTCATTGGAGAGGGTTCGGCGAGTGACCTATAATAGCCGCATGTCGCAGTCTCGAACTACCACCGGCGTTTTTCTCATCATTTTGCTGGCAGTCATTGGGTACGTTCTCATTACACTGCCGACGGGAATCATCGAGCAGTATCATCACGCGTATCAGATTAGCCCGTGGATAGCGTACGTTTATGCCGGCATAGTTGGTTTTGGGAGTTTATTGTTAGCGTCGCTGTTGCTCGCGATCTTGCTGAACATCTGGAAGAACACGCGACAGAAATCGGCATCCCGAGCGCGGCGGAATTTGGATCCCGGCGAGATGTCGAGCAGAGAGCAAGAAAGCGAATTCAGCGACAATCTGGCCGCGGGTCGCGACTTCGCAAATGCATGGCGCGTAACGCCGGAGCTCAAAGCGGAGATTGCTGCTGCCGTCGCGGAGCTGGAAGCGAAGCGTGAGTCGCAACGGATTGAAATCGTGGCGTTCGGCACGATTTCGAGCGGAAAGTCTTCGCTATTGAATGCGCTCGCCGGGCGCGATGTGTTCCGAACGAATGTTGTCGGGGGTACGACGACGACGCGCAGCGAAATTCCCTGGCCAGCGGGAGACAAAGTGGTACTGATTGATACGCCCGGTCTGGGTGAAGTGCGTGGCGAGTCGCGCGCGGCGGAGGCCGCGGAGGCGGCCAAGAATGCGGATCTTGTGCTGTTTGTCGTGGATGGGCCACTGAAATCGTATGAATCGGAGTTGCTGGAAGCGCTGGCCGCGATGGGCAAGCGGATTGTCGTCTGCCTTAACAAGGAAGATTGGTACGACGCGCCGCAGCGAGACGAATTGCTGAAGCAACTATCGGAGCAGATTGCGCCGGCGGTGCGTCCGGCAGACGTTGTGGCTGTCCGCAGTCGACCGACGAAGCGGCGGCGGGTGCACGTGCTTTCCGATGGATCGGAGCAGCAAGAAGAGGTGGCGGTTGAACCAGACATTGGACCGCTCGCGAAGCGGATGATGTCAATTGTGGAGCGCGACGGGCGACAACTGCTGCTCGGCAACTTGCTGTTGCAATCGCGGGGGCTAGTGGATGAGGCGAAAGAACGGGTGTTGGCGGCGTTGGATGAAAGGGCCGACGAACTCATCAGCAAGTACATGTGGGCGGCCGGGGGGGCGGCGGCAGTTAACCCATTTCCGCTGTTAGACTTGGCGGGCGGAAGTGTGATTACGGTCAAGATGGTGCTCGACCTCGCGAATGTATATGGGCAGAAGATTGATGCGGACACGATCGTCACGTTGCTCGCTCAACTCGGAAAGAATCTGGTAGCGATGGTCGGCGCGACCGCCGCGGCGCCGGCCTTGGGGGCGGCAATCGGATCGGTGCTCAAGACAGTCCCAGGCATCGGCACGATTGCGGGCGGCGTGGTGCAAGGTTTGGTGCAAGCTGTCGTAACGCGGTGGATTGGCCGCATATTCTGCCAATACTTTCGTCGTGAGATGCAGCCTCCGCCGGGCGGTTTGGCAGAGCTCGCACGGCACGAGTGGGCCGACATTACGCGACCCGAACAACTTAAGAAACTCATCCAAATGGGCCGCGATCGCCTCACTCAGAGGCAAGACTGATGTTCACCGATGGGCAGAATGAGGATTCGCGCCAGGTGATTCCCGCGCGCAGCGCAGCATCGCCGGTGATTGGATTAGATCGCGACTATGAAGCGGCGATGAACTCGGTCCGCAGCGCGATCGCAACGTTTCGCGGTTGCAGCCCTGACGAGCGAGCGGCTCTGCAACGAGACCTCGATCAGTTGCACGCCATGGCTGAGAAGTTGGCTGCCGGCAAAGTTGAGATCGTAGTGTTTGGCGAAATCAGCACGGGAAAAAGTGCGCTGATCAACGCCCTGGTGGGCGAAGCGGTTGCAGACGTTAACGTACGCGGTGGTTGGACGAAGGATGTGTGGAACCTGAGTTGGAAGGGTGCCGGATATTGCGTGCCGGGCCTGGCCGATTCGCAAGTAGTGCTGATCGATACGCCTGGTCTTAATGAAGTTGACGGTGCGCAGCGAGCTTTGATGGCCCACGAGGCGGCGGCACGGGCCGACTTGGTCTTGTTTGTCGTCGATTCCGATTTAAACGACGTAGAGTATTCCGCGCTCCTCGAAATCGCGGCAACTCATAAGCCGATCATTTTGGTGCTTAACAAGGCGGACCTATACTCGCCGAACGATTTGTCGGACTTGATGTCGGTGTTCACGGGGCCAAGGCTGGCAGGAATCGTTGATTCGCAGAATGTGGTGCCGACGACCGCGGATCCGCGACAGCTCGAATACTTCGTTGAGTCTGCCGATGGAACGGCTCGGCAAGAGTGGCGAAAGCCGACGCCAGATGTTGGGGCACTTCGTGAACGCGTATTGGAAGTGCTGGCGGTCGAGGGTAAGGCATTGGTAGCCCTAAACGCGGCAATGTACGCGGCAGATAAAAGCGATCGCATGGGCGCGATGCGCGTACGGATGCGCAATGAAAAGGCCACTGCCACGATCTGGAGTTTCGCCGTGATGAAGGCGCTGGGCGTAGCGTCGAATCCGCTGGCAATTGCCGACGTGCTGGGTGGAACGGCAGTCGACGCCGTAATGGTGGTGACGTTGGGAAATGTTTACGGGATCGAAATCACGACGGCGAACGCACGCGAGCTCATTACGTCGATCCTAAAGGCTGCCGGTTGGGTAATGCTTAGCGAGGCGGCGGTCAGCTACACTTCGTCGTTTTTCAAAGCCGTTACGGGCGGCTGGGGAACGTTGCTCACCGCCCTGCCCCAAGGGGCCGCAGCCGGATATGGGTCGTATATTGTGGGACAAGCGGCAAGATACTACTTCGAACATGGCGCCAGTTGGGGCCAGCAGGGTCCGAAGCGGGTGGTGACGCAAATTCTGGAGAATACCGATAAACAATCGGTTCTGCGGCGGATCAAAGAGGAGATCAAGAACAAGATCTCGATAAATCGCTACGCGCAGAAATAGGAACACTGTCGTTGCTGGCCCGCCAGCACGGCGACTTTTATCGTCGTTGCGTTTGTGGCACGGGGTTAGGCCAGAAAGCCGCACAGGCGGCAATAATTCCAAAACAGCCCGCCATTGCCCAAAGCATGTAGCGTAAGAAACTGATTTCACCCTTCCTCGTTTCAATTTGAGCGGCATTGGCAACCTGAAAGACGGGAATTCCTCGTTCGGCCAAGGGACGGTAATAGCCGATCCATGACTCCCACGCTCCCAAGGGCGTTTTGATTTGCTGCTCGACAGCTTTCAGCCGCGAAGCCGGGTCGAACTTTGGTACGGCGGGTTCATTTCGCCAGATCCAGCCGCTCCAACCTAGTAATGCGAGGGCGGCGATCAGACTTGCAGCCACGATTCCCTGGCGGGGGCCCCAGGCCGCCGCTTGCTGGACATTGACGACCGGCGCTCGCTGCAAATGGCGAAGTTGGCGGAGCGTCGGAACGTCGAGCCGGGCGCCACAGGCGCACTCAACTTGGCCACCTGCTTGGCCGACTTCGACTGGCACCAGTTTCCCGCATGTACAAGGAAGTAAGTATTCGGACATGGTGTTGGCGAGAATCGCTTCGTCGCAAGTCTTTATTGGACAATAGGTTGGAACGAAGCGATGTCGCCGGCCGCGCTTTTTTGCGTGGCCTCGCGCGTAATCGCAGCGATCTTCAATGATCTGAATCGCGAGTAAAGTGGTAGAGATCGTTCGGATGCTACCATCAATAGTAATCGTAATGTTTTTTTCGCCCCTGCCTATGGACTCGATAATTGGGCCGCTTAGAATTGAAAGGCTTCACCTCCCGAGCTAGGGCAGCATTCACAGTGTCCATGGACGCGGCGCCAGGGGGAGGCCATGCGGAATGACTGCGCATGGGGCGCGAGCGCTCTGACTAGACCATCGGTACGACCGCCGGCGGTCGAGGGAAGCGAAGGAGGGCTGGACGAATTTGGTGTATGTCCGCCGCCATCCGAATCCGCTAGCCGGACCTCGATTCGGTTGTCGCTCTATTTATTTGAAATGCAAGTAGGAGTGGCCGATTCGCGGAGCTTAAGAAATTGATTCCATGAGGATGTATCGATCAGGTAAACATCACCGTCAGCTGGAAGAGTTTGTCTCGAAGTAATCTTTTACCAAATACCGCGACAAGCCGGACAGTGAACTAGTCGGTGTTAGAATTAGTCATTCGCTTTACTGAAATTGGATTGAGATAGAGAATTTTGCTGGAGGAGTTTTAACTGCCGACCGACGTTCGGCTCGATCACATGCGTGTGTCGCAGGGGGCTCTTACCTACCAAGGCGCCTGCCACCCGGTGATTGGAGCAATTGAAGCCGGCAGTTTTTACGAGTGTCTGTTCGCTCGTTACTAGGTTTCTCGTTGGACTATTCAACTGGTAGGAGTGTGAATTTTGTACGATTCTTTATTGGATCATGACCTAGAGGATGAAGTAGCGGTCGTCGCCGATGTCGCCCCGGATTTGGACGACAAGCCGTTGGATGACGAAGACGAGACAGATAGCCTGGCCGAAACCGATGACGCCGAAGCGTCGGATGCCGATGGCCAGGACGCGGATGCCGAGGGTCTGCTAGAAGCTGGTGACAGCGAGTCGTGGTCAGACGATCCGGTTCGCATGTACCTCACTCAAATGGGTGAGATTCCGCTGCTGACGCGGAAAGAGGAAATTCACCTCGCACGCAAGATTGAAATCACCCGCGCGGCGTTTCGCCGTAAGCTGCTGTGTTGCGACTATGTGATTCGCAGCGCGGTAAAAGTATTGCACCGAGTGCATCGCGGCGAATTGCCGTTTGACCGGACGGTGCAGGTTTCTGTGACCGATCGGCTGGAAAAGGATCAAATCCTGGGCCGGCTACCGCATAATCTTGCGACACTTGATCGCCTGTTGGAACGGAATGCGGAAGACTACCGCGTTGCGACCAGCAAGTCGCATAAGCCGAACGAGCGGAAGGCCGCTTGGAAGCGATTGAGCCGCCGGCGTTGTCGTGCGGTGCTTCTGGTGGAAGAACTCGGCCTGCGGACTCAGCGGATCGAACCGATGATCGGTCAGCTCGAGCAATTCAGCGCCCGGATCGATCAGCTCGGCACGCAAATCGAACAGATGAAGCGGGACAAGAAGTCTCCTGCTGAACGTAAGCCTTTGTTGATTGAACGACGCAATATTTTGCGTGCTTTGCAGGAAACACCTTCTAGCTTGCGGAATCGCATCAAAGACCTCAAGAAGGTGTACAGCGAGTATCAGCGAGCGAAACGTGGACTTTCGGAAGGCAACTTGCGGCTCGTGGTTTCGATCGCCAAGAAGTACCGCAACCGTGGTTTGTCGTTCCTGGATTTGATTCAGGAAGGCAATGCCGGCTTGATGCGGGCGGTCGACAAGTTCGAATATCGCCGCGGTTTCAAGTTCTGCACGTACGCTACGTGGTGGATTCGCCAGGCGATCACCCGGGCTGTGGCCGACCAAAGCCGCACGATTCGTATTCCGGTCCACATGGTCGAAACCATGAGCCGGGTGCGAAATGTATCGCGGCAGCTGTTGCAGCGATTGGGCCGCGAGCCCTCGATTGAAGAAACGGCCCGCGCGGCCGATTGCACGATCGAAGAAGCCCGCCGCGTGTTGGCAATGAGCCGCTACCCAATCAGCCTCGATCGGCCGGTCGGCAACAGTGAAGATAGCCACTTCGGCGATTTGCTACCCGATTCGGGTGCCGAGAGCCCGGCGATCGGCGCCGCTCAGGAAATGCTGCGTGGTCAGATCTCAAAGGTGCTGAAGACGCTTAGCTACCGCGAGCGCGAGATTATCAAGCTCCGCTACGGCTTGGGCGACGGCTACAGCTACACGCTGGAAGAAGTGGGCCACATTTTTAAGGTCACCCGCGAGCGTATTCGCCAGATCGAAGCCAAGGCCGTTCGCAAGCTGCAGCAACCCAGCCGCAGCGGCGAATTGATTGGGTTCTTGGACTAACAAATCAAGGCAACTCGTTTGCCTTCTACCAGAGACCGGGGCGTTCCCGCACGCCCCGGTCTCTTTTTGTTGCGCCGGCGTATCGTCGCGAATTAACTGGCGATCCGCTTGCTATACCTAGCGCCACTAGGTATATTGCCTAGATCAGTTAGGTATTAACCCGGGGCTTTGGCCATGATTCCTAAAGAACTGGCAGCAGCGTCTTCTCGGCCGCTCGTGTTGGCGATCCTGGCGAAAGGCGACGACTACGGATACTCGATCATTCAGCGAGTGAAGGAGGCATCCGGCGGGCAGATCGAGTGGAGTGAAGGAATGCTCTACCCTGTGCTTCACCGTTTGGAAAAGGAAGAATTGATTCGCTCGTTCTGGAAGCAAACGGACAATGGGCGACGTCGCAAGTATTACCGCTTGAGCGCATCTGGCAAGCGATCCTTAACTGTTCACCGCGATCAATGGAACTCTGTCCACAAAACCCTCAGCCAGTTATGGGGAACCGAACCATGTTTCAGCTAGAACAGCATCTACAAGAATGGACTAAGCGTTTTGGCCCTACGACATCAATGCGTGACTGCGATATCGAAGAGTTAGCGCAGCACGTTCGCGATTCGATTGCCTCGCTGACGGCAAAAGGGCTCGATGATGAAGAGGCTTTTCTCGTGGCAACGCATAGAATTGGGCCGGCATGTGCTCTGGAGGAAGAATTCGCCAAAGTGAATAGCGGACGCATCAAGGTTTACCAGCTGTTTTGGATGGTTTCTGGTGTTCTGCTTTTTGAAATGTGCCGCTTCTTCATCGGTGCCGCAACCAGTTTTGGGGGAATATTGGCGGCTTCAGCCGGCGGCAATGGATCGGTAATTGGATATTCGTCTGTTGCGATCACAACGCTTCTATGGCTGGGAGTCGCAATTTGGCTGTATCGGGTGTCTGTAGCTCCTAACGGGCAGAGATCGATTGATCGCGTCCTGACACAACCTTATGGCAAATGGGTCGGAATTGCGGGCGTACTTCTTTTCCTTGTCTCGGCCATGACGAAATTCGGCAGCCAAATCGTTATGGCCTATTTGACGCCACTTGCCGACTACGGACAGGCAGCCGCAATACTCGCATTGGCTAATGCTGTTTTGGCGTTACTGATTCCGATGGCATTTCTTTTCGTAATGCTGTCGATTCGAAATCGGTTGCGAGATTCTGCAATTACATAGTGATATTTTGAGGAAGAATACGAGTTGAAAACCGGGGCGTTCCCGCACGCCCCGGTCTTTTTTGTTGGGCCTCTATGCCTCTCTCCGCCATACGCTGCCGACGCGCTCGTGCTCCATTTCGCCTGCAACACGTCCGGCGATTTCTTTGCTTGCATACCTCTCCACGAGCCAAAGCGCGAGGTCCAAGCCAGACGTGACGCCGCCGGCGGTGATCAACTGACCGTCGTCAACGACGCGTTCTTGAACAATCTCGGCGCCCGCCGCGCGCAGATCCTCAATGGCACCGCGGTGCGTGATCGCAGGTCGCCCACGCAGCAAGCCGGTCGCGGCAACGATCATTGCCCCGGTACACACGGCTGCGATCGTGACCCCGCTCTGATGCAACTCGGCCAAATACGCTGGAATATCGCCGCGCTCAGTTTCCGCTCTTGCTCCTTGCGCTCGGCGATCATTCCAACCGCCTCCCGGAACTAAGATCAACTCTGGACTTGGCTTCGATCTAAGAGCAGCTTCGGCCTTAACTCGCAAGCCATGCGCGCCGACCACCTCGCTTGCTCCCGCCGGTGCGACAAGACGCACAATGAAGTCCGCTCCATTCAATGCGGCATTTTGGAAGACTTCAAACGGCCCGAGGGCGTCCAGTTCGTCAAAACCATCGAACAGGATGATATCGATACGCATCGTTAGCCTCGTTTTTCGCCGAAACCTCGGCCGCCAAACAGATTACCAACACTGAACCTTGATCTGTAGAGCCGGCAGTTAATGAAAATTTCTCCGTCGGCCATTGACGTTACTATTTAGTCACGTTATTATTTGGTCACACAAACAAATGCCGCGACGCGGCGTGCCCTGCCCTAATTTTTTTACTGCACGGAGAAACCTATGACCACGGCCACCGCACCCCTCGAAGATTTGACATTCGACATTAATCAGGAGCTTGAAATCAAGGCACCGGTCGGCGACGTGTATCGCAACATGATCGAGCAGATCAGCCACATCATGGGCGGCGACGGTAAGGCGATGGACCTTGTTTTGGAAGAGTGGCCGGGCGGGAGATGGTTCCGTGACCTGGGCCACGGCCAGGGACATTTGTGGGGCTTTGTGCAAGTCATCAAGCCGCCCACGCTGCTCGAAATTACCGGCCCTATGATGATGTCGTACGCCGTGGCGGGCTTCTTACAGATGCGGTTAGCACAAATCAGCGGCGGCACACTCATGACGCTACGCCATCAGGCGATCGGCATGATCGACCCGAAGCATCGCGAAGGGCTAACTCAGGGCTGGGGCAAGATCATGCAGAAGATCAAGGAAAGCGCTGAGAAGTAAGGAGTCGAGATCGCCCAGCTTTCGATCCAATTTCCACAGTTTGTCGAAATCACTATGGCCGAAGACCTCGATCCAATCTGGAAAGCGCTCGCTGACGAGACTCGCCGGACGATTCTCGACTTTCTACGCTCAGGTCCAAAACCGACGACGGCGATTGTTGAGCAGTTTCCCCACCTGTCGCGGTTTGCCGTGATGAAGCACCTCGATGTGCTGCGGCAGGCGGCGCTCGTGCTGACCCGCGAGGAAGGCCGACAGCGCATCAACTCGCTCAATGCGGTGCCGATTCGGATGATTTACGAACGGTGGGTCAGCGGCTTCGAAGGGAACTGGGCGAGCACGCTGCTGCGGGTCAAGGAGGCGGCCGAACGGGCGGCAGGAACCCATCCCCCTACTCCGCCGGCAAAAGCGCCGAAGGCTAAGCGAAAGAGAAAAACACCCTCGCGAAGTTAAAAATGAACGACCGACAGCGCGAAAATTTGTCCTAGCGGCGCGCGGCCTGCGGTGGTGCAGAAATTGCTGCAAAATGGTGGATTCACCGGAATCATCGCACAAATTCGATTATTAAAAACTGGCTAAGGAGCATGAGCATGACGAGCCACCGAGTTGTTTCACGCAAAGAGTGGACAGACGCTCGCACGAAACTACTGGTCGAAGAAAAAGAGCTGACGCGTCGAAGCGATGAGATCGCGCGGCACCGCCAGGAACTGCCGTGGGTACGAATCGAAAAGGAGTATTGCTTCGATACCGAAAAAGGGGATGCATCCCTCGCCGATCTGTTCTGCGGGCGATCGCAGTTGCTCATCTACCATTTCATGTTTGGTCCCGATTACGCAGCCGGCTGCCCGCATTGTTCGGCGATCGCGGATGGCTTCAATCCTGTTGCCGTGCACCTTGCTAACCATGATGTGATGCTGTGGGCGGTCTCTCGGGCACCGCTCGAGAAGCTAACGGCATATAAGCGCCGTTTGGGATGGACATTTCCGTGGGCGTCATCGTTCAAGAGCGACTTCAACTACGACTTCAATGTCGCATTCACAGAGGAGCAACAGAAGTCGGGTAACGCCGTTTACAACTATCGCACTAGCGGCTTCTCGGCGAAGGCCGCCGCGGAAGCTCCCAAGATGGAATCCGAGATCGCGGCGACTGCGGGCACAGATTGGGCAACTTTCACGCGCGAAGCTCCCGGTATGAGTGCGTTCGTGCTTGAAGACGGCGTCGTATACCACACGTATTCTGCCTTCGCGCGCGGCCTCGATGGTTTGTGGAGCATCTACCAGTGGCTTGATCGTGCACCGCTTGGACGAAATGAAAGTGGTTTCTGGATGCAGCGGCACGATGAGTATCAGACCAGCACCGCGGATAGTAGTTCGTGTTGTCGCGAAAAGTAACCTAAAACGTTCTGCAATCTTCAAATAAGGTTCAACGATGAAAGCAATCGATGCAATTCGGCTGGCGCTTGGGTTCGGCGATCGAGGCATGCAGATGCTGGAGGATATGAAGACCGATCCGCTGGTTCAACCGGGTCCTTGGGGAGGCAATCATGCAATGTGGGTAGCCGGGCATATCACCGTGATCGAAGGTCGATTGCAGAAGATACTGCGTGGAGTTCCCAACCCTGTCGAACATTGGAAACCCTTGTTCGATTGGGGCAGTGAACCTAAGACCGACCCCTCGGCCTATCCACCTTATGAAGAAGTGCTAGAGACTTACCGGCGCTTACGCAAGGAAACACTTGCATTCTTGGACGAAGTTGGCGAAGAGGGGCTGGATCGCCCCACGAAGCGCCCGATTCCTGGTTTTGGACCAGCATTTGAGACGGTCGGACCGGCAATCATGGTGATCGCCTGCCACCAGGCTGGCCATATCGGCGGAGCGACGGTTGCCCGACGTGCCGCTGGCAAAGAACCAGTGTTCGTTCCATCGGAAGAATTGAGAGCGTTTTAGCAAGGAGTAGACTCACGGCATCGCGGTCGGATTGCCGCGGGAGGGGTTCAGTCATGAGAAACGAATGTTGCCGCTCTCGTGCATTAAAAAGCGAAGATTCAGATTCTAAGTGGACATCGGTAGTTCGGCGAGCATTGAGCTGGATTGTTCCCAGCGTTGTTCTTGCGGCATTGCCCAAGTGTCCGCTGTGCCTAGCGGCATACGTTGCGTTGTTCACTGGATTTGGCATTTCGTTGGCTGCCGCCAAGTTTGCCTGGTGGGCTATCGGGATAAGTTGCCTGGTCGCCTTGGTCTATGTGTCAGCGACGACGGTAATCGGCTTTATTAGATCGCACTAACTTCCCTCGACTTCGCAACTTAAAGGCAGCGGCGCTTCGACACGTCGCTGCTTTTTTGTTTATACTCGGCGCTCACCAGCGAGCGACCGATTACACGACCAAGTACCGAAATGCGAAGCGCCCTACCACTATTTCTTGCCTTGATCTTTGCAGCGATCGTGGCCGACGCTACCCGCGCCGCTCCTGCGGAGCAAGCCGATGGCTACCGCGGCATCTGGTACATGAATCAGTCTACGGGCGACGATTTTAAATATAAGTACAGCGGCGGGTTCGCCACCTATCCGCAGCAGCAGGAACCGATCGCGATCTACAGCGCAGCCGCCAACAAAACTTTCTTCTGCTACGGAGGCTCGACCGGCAAACCAAAAGAGCTGGCGGAAATGATTTCGTATTTTAATCACGCGACTGGTCAAGTTCCGCGGCCGCGAATCGTCATGATCAAAAAGACCGATGACGCGCACGAGAATCCGGTGCTGCAAGTGGACGACTCAGGACACCTATGGGTGTTTTGCAGCACTCACGGACCCGCGAACAATTCGTACATCTTCCGGAGTGTGAAGCCGTATTCGATTGACGAATTCGAGCAAGTAACGCGAACCAATTTTTCGTACAGCGAGCCCTGGTATATTCCGGGCGAGGGATTCTTATTCCTGCACACGCGCTACAAGGAAGGGCGGCGTCAACTCAATTGGATGGCGAGCAAGGATGGCCGCGAATGGTCCGCTCCCTCTCTGCTGGCGGCCGTCGAAATGGGGCACTATCAGATCAGCAATCGGCACGGCGGTCGTGTGTGCACGGCGTTTAACTACCATCCGATGAAAGGCGGACTGAACGCGCGCACGAACTTGTATTATTTGGAAACTTCCGACATGGGCAAATCGTGGCGGACTGCCGCGGGCGACGCAGTCACGATTCCACTTACAAATAAACACAATGATGCGATGGTTTTCGATTACGAATCGGAACATCGCCTCGTGTATTTGAAGGACATCAATTTCGACGACGCGGGCCGCCCGGTGATTTTATATCTGACGAGCGCAGGCTTCATGCCGGGGCCGGCGTCGGGAACGCGCGAGTGGTTCACCGCCCACTGGTTGGGCGACCATTGGGTGCGCCATTCGTTTACGAACAGCGATCACAACTACGACTTTGGTTCGCTGTATATCGAAAGCGACCAGTGGCGGATCATAGCGCCCACCGAGCCGGGCCCGCAGCCAAACGGCACTGGCGGCGAGATGGTGATGTGGACGAGCAGTGACGAAGGTGCCAATTGGACGAAGACGAAACAACTCACCCACAACAGCGAGTTCAATCACACGTACGCCCGGCGGCCCGTGGATGCGAATCCGCAGTTTTACTCACTGTGGGCGGACGGAAATCCGCTCGAGCGGTCGGAGTCGACGCTGTACTTCACCGATCGTGAAGGATCGCACGTTTGGCAATTGCCGACGCACATGGATGCCGAATTCGCATCGCCAGGAATCGCTGCGTGTGATGGCGATGATCGTCGTAACTGACACTCACTACGCAGTTTGAGACTATTTTTCGCTTCGCGCTTTACTTCGCCAGGACGACGCGATAGATTGCGTTGGTTCGACGTGTGTTGGTGGTTGGCAGTCTGATTCTGGCTGCCGACAAACAGGGAATCCGGTGCAATTCCGGGACGGCCCCGCCGCTGTAATCGAGCAAAATCGCAAAGCATTCTGAAAAAGCCATTATTCGCCACGGCGAATGAGAAGGCAGCTTGGCGAGCGCTCGAGAGTCAGAAGACCTACCAACGCTTGGCATGTAGTTGGCTGCGAGGGACAGCCGCTGCGAGCGTTTGATATAGAACTGTGCAAGTTTCCACCGATCGTGCGACCTTGCGCTGGATGGTCTTTCGATTGCCATGCGTTTTCGGCACCCACAATGCGCGCTCGGCCGCGCGGCCATGTCGCTCGTTGAGCTATTGGTCGTGATTGCCGTCATCGGGATGATGGTCGCGACCTTGCTTCCAGCGGTGCAAGCTGCACGCGAAGCGGCGCGTCGGGCCGAATGCCAGAACAATTTACGGCAAATTGGCGTCGCGCTGCACTTGTTTCACGATGTGCGTAGGTGCCTCCCGGTAGGGTGCACGGACAAGCGCGTGGCCAAAACGAATCCTAACGGCCGACAGTTCGCGTGGTCCGCCGATATCTTGCCGCATCTGGAAGAAGCATCGTTATGGAAGCAGATAGACTACAGCGTTCCGTATGACAGCGCAGTTAATGCAACCGCCGCGGCGACTGTTCTCAAAGTCTACCTATGCCCAAGCACCGCGCGATTGGCGGTCGGCCGCGCCGGCGCCTTGGTGAACGACGCAACCGGCACGACTCCGTACGTTGCCGCTGCGATTGACTACAGCGGCATCTACGGCGCCGCGCAGGTCTCACCTGCGGCAAACGGCGTTTTTCTTTACGACCATGCCGTGAAGTTTACAGACATCACCGACGGCACGTCATTCACGCTCGCGTTGGCGGAAGACGCGGGCCGCGGGTGGACCATGGATGGCGAATGGATCAATGGCGAGAACATTTACGACGTAAGCAATCTGATCAATGCGCAGCAAAACAACGAGATCTGGAGCGACCATCCGGGTGGTGCGATGGTGCTGTGGTGCGATGGTGGATCGACGTTGATGTCTCAAACGACCGACGTCACGGTGTTGAAATCTATCTGTACGCGCGCCGGCGGCGAGATGATTAGCGACATTCGATGAATGAGAAACGACACGAAGGAGAAATTGATGCGAATTAGATACTCATGGGTTTTTATTTTCTGCTGCATTTTGTGCCGGCTCGCGAACGAGACTCAGGCGAGCGCGCCGCCAGGATTTGTGAAGACGACAATTTCGCTAGACGCACCTCCCGTTGGGCTGGCGTTCGACTCTCACGGGACACTTTATGCGCTGGAGCAGCCGGCGTTCATGAGCAACGAGGCGACCTTGCGCGTATTCAATGCCGCAGGTTCGCCCATCGGAAGCTATCCTGTTTCGGGCGCCGATCCGAGTAATTTTTTTGTAGGCGGGATGACCTATGATCCGACTGGCGACCAATTGCTCGTGACCGACAACACGGCCGACGGGGAACTCTATACAGTCAGCAAATCGGGCGCTCGCGAAACGCTCGCCACGGGTTTAGCTGGCGTCGCGGATGTGGCTGTTCGAACAACGGGCGAGATTTTCGTCTCGACTTCACCTTTCGGAAGTGACGGCGCCGTTTTACAGGTTGATCGTAGTAATGGCAACGCGGCCACTGCACTCGGTTCACTCGGCTTTGGAGCAGGATTGGCGTTTGACGCAAACAGCAATCTTATTGTTCAAGACTCCGATACAACGAATTTTGCCGGTCGGCTGCAACGGCTTCCCATGGCCGGCGCGGGCGATTCGCTCACCATCGGCTCCCCGCAACCGATTCTTAGTGGAATGACATCCAGCGCCGGCGTCGCAATCGTAGGCAATGATCTCTACACGACGGGCGTTGGCGGGCTCTACCGTGTAGTAGGCTCGCCACCGGCGGAGGAGCTATTCGATACGAAAGGCACGTCGTCGCAATTTGCCACGGCAATTGCCTTCGCAGCTGGGTCGCAGCCGTTCCAGGCGTTTGCCGGGCCGAATGGCGGGCGGCTTGCCTACATGGCAGACTACGGATTTAGCAGCCAGGATTCGTTCATCACCTCACTGACGCCTGCTGAACCAGGCGACTACAACGGCGACGGTCACGTGGATGCAAGCGACTACGCCGTGTGGCGTGGCGCATTCGGCACAAACAACCTATCGGCTGATGGCAATCGAGATGGCATCGTCGATTCGGCCGACTACGTGATCTGGCGAGCGCATTCGACATCCGCTGCCGCAGGCGCGTCGTTGTCTCAATTACAAAGCGTGCCCGAACCAGGCATTTTGCCGATCCTCGTCAATTTTCTAATTGCGCTTGTCGGCAATCATCGAAGTTCTGGCCGCTAACTCGCTCAGGCAATATCAGTCCCCAGCCTAGCCAGGCCGAAAGGACTATCGCTTGCACAAGGAAATGACTGCCGATGACGTATGCGCCAGGCGGCCCGAGATCTGGCGAGAAGTAAGAGAATAGCGAGCCGAGCACCAGAGCGACGCCAAGCGTCGTCGCGAATCGAAGCAGCCAATGCGATGCGAAGCTCCAAAAAACAGCGCTCGCCAGAGACATCGCGACGACACTAAGCGCGAAGGCGATGTTCGACCATTTCCCTTCGTCGGCGAATGGGCCCGTCCGCAATGTGGTGGCAAGCACGGCTGCCGCAGTCATCACGAGTAAAAGCTGTGCGACAGAGAATCGCCAGCCCGTGCCGCCCGTTCGCTGACGCCAGTAATGCAATCCACGCATGAACCAAAGCCCAGTTAGCAAGCAAGCGGTTTCCAATCCATAAAGGCTGAAGAACATGCGGCAGGCCGATAGGAAACCATCTGTCGATGCTTCGCAAAGCGAAGCCACTATGACGGCCGCAAGCAACGCCGATAGTACCGGCGACCAAAGCAGCCTGCTGGTGCCCAATACTGCCCAAATGCAGACGATGCCGAGTTGGCTCGCAATGAGCGCATCGCAAATGGCTGGATGGAAGTCATCAACCTCCACATTCGCTACCGTCGAAGACCAGCGAGCAGGCGAAAAAGCGACCGCATCGATGCAAATCGTCGCGGCAAGAAGCAACCAGAAAATCAGTGGACGGCGTTGGTTCATAGTGCACGTCGATTAGCGCGAAAGGTGACGAAGCGGGTCGCGAAAAATCAACGGCTATGACCCGTTTGGTGCGTCATCGACCATAATAACGGCGTTGCACCGTGGACGGTGAAGCGTCAGAATAGTCGCTTTGACGAAACTGAGCGAGTCGGGTCGCCGAGCCATCATCATTGTCGTGATATCGAGAACTTGTTGTGCGCAGTGATTCGCTCATCGAAAAGTGCTGCCTGATTGCCAATCCTGCAGCTGGAAATCCGACTCAATATCTCGTCGAACAGGCGTTGGACCGCAACAGCATTGACTGGCGGTTCATGACGTTCGAAGTCGAACCAGACCACCTTGGCGACGCGATGCGGGGCATTCGCGCGCTGGGCTTTCGTGGCGTCAAAATTGGCGAGCCTTTTCAGACGGTGGTTGCAGAACATGTTGATGAATCTACAGAGTCGGCACAAAAGAGCGGATCGATCAACTGCATTAATTCCGTGGGAGAGAAGCTCGTTGGCGACAACACTGTGGTTACTGCATTTGCGAAATTGATACGCCAGCAATTCGATCCGGTCGCCAAGGCGGCGACAATCATTGGGTCGGGTCGAATGGCGCAATCCATTGCAATGGCTCTAGCAGCTGTGGGCTCGACGCCCATTACGATCGCCAGCCGGAACGCAACGATTGGCCCCCAGCTTGTGGAAGCGATTCAACAACAGTCTTCAGCAACTGCTTCCTATGTGCCGCTCGGCACGGAATCTAAGATCGTGACCTCCGAAACGGCAGTCCTTGTGAATGCCACTTCGCTCGGATCAACAAAACCGGAGGCAAAGTTGCCGATCGATGTCAATTCGCTTGGTCCGAAATTGGTCGTAGCCGAAGTCGCATACAATGTTGGACGCACTTGGCTTACGGCACAGGCCGCACAAAAAGGCTGCCGTATCATTGATGGGCTTTCGCTGTATGTCGAACAGACGGCGCTGGCACTCCAGGCGTGGACCGGTGTCATGCCCGACACGGTCGCAATGCGCGAGGCGGCGGAAGAGTTTCTCGGGATCTGAGGTTCGGGTAATCGGAATGCCCGCCTCGCTTCGCGTCGCGGCAAGATGAACATGGCGCGAGGACTCTTCATCGCAGGTACCGGGACCGGTGTCGGAAAGACCTACGTGGCAGCACTTATCGCTCGCACGCTTTGCGCTTCCGGACTGCGTGTTGGTGTCTATAAACCAGTAGCCAGTGGCTGTGAATGGCGAGACGGTACGTTGATTTCGCCCGACGCGATATCGCTCTGGACGGCAGCCGGTAAACCCGGAACGCTGGAGGAAGTTTGCCCGCAGAAGTTTGTTGCGCCCGTCGCGCCGCACTTGGCGGCACGACTTGAAGGCCGCCGGGTTGATGCGAAACTACTGCGCGATGGCATTGAGTGCTGGCGTGAAAGTAGCGACGTCGTCCTCGTTGAAGGAGCCGGCGGCTTGATGTCGCCCATTAGCGACGAAGATTACAACGCGGATTTGGCCGCTGCGTTTGGCTACCCGCTGGTTGTCGTAGCGGCGAACGAGTTGGGCACAATCAATGCCACACTACAAACATTGATTGCCGCGACCACCTATGGCGAAGGGTTGAATATTGCGGGGGTCGTGTTGAATTCGCCGAAGTCCCTTACTGATGACCCAAGTGTCGACAGCAATCCCGATGAGCTCGCGCGTCGGTGCGTCCCGCGGCTATTGGCACTTGTCGAACATGCGGGCGGCTTCGATCGCGCGGTAGATTGGGAGAGTTTTTTCGCGACCGGCCGTAAAACCACGTGATACGGCATCAGCCCGTTACGCGGTGACAGCCGCTTCTTTCAATGGCCGGCGTTTCTCCGCCAGCGACGTATCGATCGCGAGCGTTAATGTCGTGCTCCAGCTGCCGTTGTGTTCGGCTTCGATAATCCAATGCGGTTCGACGACGACCGATTGGTGGACCAGTTCAAAACCGGCCTCTGATTGGCTGACGGTTTCAATTGGATAAGTCCAAACGTCCATCGGTTGATCGCTGGTGAGCTCGATGTCGATGCCCAGCCAATCGTCGAACAGCGCCACATAATCGACGGACTTCAGATCGAGCTTCGTACCAAGCTGCCCCAATGCGTTGCGATGCGAGTCATGGAAGAAACGGTCGTCGCAACCGGCTGGCAAACCGGCGAAGTTGAACTCGACACCAAAGTGCACCTGCTCGCCCGGCGGCAATCCTTCGAGCAGATATGCAATCTCCAGCGACTGACCGCCAGCTTCAAGCGTCAAACCTTTCGTGACTTTCACCGGACGACCAGCCACAAAGCCATTCCGCGTGAGTTGCACCTGCATCCGGTTCGGATTACGACGCAGCCGCGCCTCAAACGGGCCGGCGACAAAATCGCCAAGCTCTTCGTACTGGCCATTCGCGACCGACTCGGCGGTGACGTTCGGATTGTAGAAATGATCGATGAGGCTTTTTCGGCGGTAATGATCGAATTGCAGGCGCTGATCGAGGTCCTTTTGTTTGAATACCACACGATCGTGAATGCTCGCGACGTCCGCGCCTGAATCGCGCTCTCCAGCGCGAACCGAATCGTGATACGCCTCTTCACGCCGCGTCAGCGTAGCCAGCAAATTGTGGCAAATCGCGCGCGCGTCGAGTTCGTATAAATGTCCGCCATGCGATGGTGCTACTAGCGCTACAAGTCGATTACTTGCCAAGCGCACTTCAGGTCGCGCATCGAAGTTGTAGTCTTCACTTGTCAGCTCGACCCAGGGTTGGTCCCCTTCCGCAAGGCCTCGGCCTTGGGCGGCGTCGAGCAAGTTATCTGCCGAGATTAAGTGCTGGAAGACAGCATTTCGCAGATGCGGTAAGTAGGCGCCGCCGAAGGCACCGTGCCAGTAGCCGCAGTTGCATTGGCCGCGGTAGAGTTCGGCGCGGGCCTGATCCAGGAGCGACTGGTCGCTGAAGCGACCAGTCCGTGCGTGACCGTTTGAGCCGGTTTGGGAGAGGTCATGTACGCGCTGGCTGACCATTTGCATGCGGGCGTACATTTCGTTGGTTTCGGGATACTTCACCTTGAAGTTGCGCCAGTAGCCGCCGCGAACGAACGGCGCAATTTCTTGCCAACGGTTTTCATGTTCGGCATGGTGCTTAAATTGGACGAACTGCTTAAGACGTTCCGTAGGCAGCGCCCACTCGGTCATCTCGCGATAGCTTCCTTCGGGGATGTAGATCTTGCCAATCGGCGGCACTTGGTCGAGCGCTTCGGTCGGTGTCACCAAACTCAACCAACTTCGGTTTTCGAGAAGCGTGTCGAAAAACCGGCGGAGCCAACCGTGATCGTACACGTGCTCTTTCGTGCCAGGCCAGCTGCCGAACTTTTCGCCATCATCGCCAAATACGACAACCGCGCCGGGCTGCTGTTCAGCGATCGGCCGCAAATAGTCGATCGTTGCTTCCGGCTCCTGGAAGGGAATCGTATATCGCAACCGCTCGCTACCTGGAAACACCGAGATGATATTGCCATCGTCTTCGGTGATGTAATAGCCGTGCAGTTCTTCTTCGCTAAGCCCGGCATTCTTAAAGTGGAAGTCGTCGAGCAGCGTGTAACGCACGCCGGCCTTGGCCAAGTCGCTCGTAAGCGTCTGCTCCCACACGCGTTCCGGCATCCACATGCCGCTCACCGGCGTGCCGAAGCGGTCGGCCAGCCACTCGGCGTAGCGGGTGATTTGCCCAATTCGATCGCGCGACGGAATCATCGGTAGAATCGCTTCGTAGTACGCGCCACCCACGATTTCGATTCGCCCTGCCGCGACGAGGGCGGCCAATCGGTCCAAATACTCAGGGTGCTTCGCGGCGAGCCACTCCATGAGCGAACCGCTCGTGTGAAGGGCGACGGATATCCCCGAATATTGTTCGAAGACGTCTAAAAATGCCTTGTAGCTGTCTTGGTAGGCACCCTCGAATACGCCGTCGAAATTGCCGATCGGCTGATGGTTGTGCAGGACGATGACTAGCCGCAGATTCGGACTCATAGTGGAAAATATCCGCGCTCCGATCAGTCGCCGCAGATACGCGGCATCGTCGGCAGCAGTTTACGCTTGTAGGAACTACCGATCCTACCCCAAGCCCGCACGATGCGTCTACGCGGACCTTGTGGCGCGACCGGCAGAATTCGAGAAACGCGCAGGTTCGCGACAATTCGGACCGGTGTCTGGCATCGCCTGAGCCGTGCAGATTACCGAATCGTCAGGGTTGAGGCCGCGAGACTAGAGGATTTAGGCAGAGCGCAATTGTAACGCCGCCTTCTCCGGCGGCACCGGATTGATGTGGACACCGGCTGCCATCTCCAATCCGGCCAGCGAATTCACGCGCGGCAACAACTCGATCCGCCAATGGTATGCAGCGTCATAGTTATCTGCCCATGGCGCAGTTCGCAGAAGCAGGTTGTACTGCAGGTGAGGTATTACCGATTCGAGCTTTGCCAGCAGTCGATGTAATATGACCGCCAATTGCTTGAGATCGGACGTGGAAGCGAGTTCGAAGGAGGCCCGGTGTTCGCACGGCATTAACCAGACTTCATGGGGTTGCAGGCTTGCGAACGGACAAAAAGCGACGAATCCATCGGCGTCAAAGACTATCCGCGAGCCAAGCGTGCGTTCCTGGTCGATCAAATCGCAATAGGCACATTTCTCATCCGTTTCGAAGAAGTGTGCGGCCCTGCGAATTTCCGCTTCTACCGACGGCGGAATAAACGGCAACGCAATTAGCTGGCTGTGAACATGCGTAAGTGATGCACCCGCCTTCGATCCTTGATTCTTAAAGACGAGCCCATAGCACAGCGACTCGCGCTCACGCCAATGTCGAAGACGCGTTGCATAAGCCCGAATGATTTCATACAGCTGGGGCTGCGAAACTTCTGTCATGCGCTCGGCATGAAACGGGCTTTCAATAATGACTTCGTGCACTCCCGGGATGGGAATATTCAGCTGCCACTTCTCGCTTAAGCCGACCGCAGGAAAGGCAGCGGTATCTGTACCGTTGGCATTCCCGGCGCCGCTCAAATTAAATACTGCCGGAAATGCATTCGGCACCACGCGAAGTCGCCAATTGCCGTCGCCGTCGCATTGTTCGTAAACCGCTGGAGGCGTGCACGACTCGTTGCCCGCGCAGAAAGGGCACGTCGATAAGGTTCTTCCCAATGGCGCAATTGAAGCGCTCAAAACCGCGAAAGAACCTTCAGCAAACTCGTTGGGGCGAAGCGCTCGGTTCTCGGCGACTAGGACACTGCGGCCAGTTAACCAATCTGTTCGCAACTCGGGCATCTTCAACCACGGGCCGCGTTCGTCGCGCCAGACAAAGTCCGACTGTAGAGTTGCAGGTACTCGTGCGCGCTGTGCGTCCACGACCAATCTTGCTGCATGCCCGTGCGAACTAACTGGTCCCATACCGGGCGATTATTCACATACGTGTGGCAAGCGCGATGCAACGCATCGGCAAGTGCCGTCACATCGTAAGTATCGAAACTGAAACCATTCGCCTTGCCGGCGGCCAGCGAGTCATCAGTCAAATTTGTAATCGAATCCGCCAATCCACCAGTCGCATGCACTACCGGCACCGTGCCGTATTTCAAACTATAAAGCTGGTTCAGCCCGCACGGTTCGTATCGGCTCGGCATCAGAAACATATCTGCGCCGGCTTCGATGCGGTGCGCAAGGTCGTTCGCAAAGCCGAGTTTCACCGCCACCTTTTCAGGATTCTGCTCGGCTAGCCGCCAAAACAGCTCGTGGTAATGATACTCACCAGTGCCGAGAATAACCCACTGCGCATTCGAATTCGCCACCCACTGCGGAATCAATTGGGCGACCAGGTCGAAACCCTTCTGGTCGGCGAGTCGGCCAATTAATGCGATGAGCGGCTGATCTGCCACTTCTGGCAAACCCATCTCGCGCTGCAGAGCGGCCTTGCACGCTTGCTTGCCAGCGGCAAGGTTATTCGCGCCGTAGTTGTTGCCATTAAGGTGCGAATCGATTTCAGGATTCCACTCGCTGTAATCGACGCCGTTCATGATGCCGAACAAGTCATCGTGACGCTGTTGAAGAATCCCTTCCAATCCGCAACCGAGCGGCGCGCTTTGAATTTCTTGGGCGTAACGCGGACTGACCGTGTTGAGCGCATCCGCGAACGAGATGCCCGTCTTCAGAAAGCTCAGATTTCCATAGAACTCCATCTGCCGCCAATTGAAGTACTTCCAATCGATGCCCGTCAGTTCCATGTCCCAGTGCCAAAAATTGCCCTGGTACGCGATGTTGTGAATCGTCATCAGGCTGCGGAGGGAGTCGAATGGCGGCACGCCTGCGAGCTCGGTCTTCAGATACGCAGGCACAAGCCCTGAAGTCCAATCGTGGCAGTGGACGAGTTCGGTGCCCAAACCGAGCAACGGAATCGCCTCGAGCGCCGCACGGCAAAAGAAAACGAATCGTTCGCAGTTGTCTTTGTAGTCTTGTCCGTTTTCGCGGTAGAGCTCGGCCCGGTCGTAGTACTGCGGCTGGTGGACAAGGTACACCGGCACGTCGCCGCCAGGAAGCGAGCTGCGAAGGAAGGTACCAGGCACCATTTTGCGGCCGATTGGCACTTCGAAACGAATCCCCGTCGGTTCGACCGGCCGACCGCAATTGAGCGCCTGGCGAAACGCCGGCAGGATGACGACCGGCTGGTGCCCAAGCCTCGCTAATTCGAGCGGCAAGCTGCCGCACACATCTCCGAGGCCACCCGTCTTGCAGAAGGGAACCGCTTCGCTTGTAGTGAACAGGATTTTCACAACTTGGCTTTCAATATCAGCTTAGCGGTCCCGCTGACGGCCATCGTCTCGCGGTGAGCCTAGCATATCCACTCAGATCGGCATAGTTTACGGCGCCGGTTGAGTTTGCCACGCAGTGTCACCCTAACCAATAGACCCGATGCAGTCGGAATAGATCGCGCGCACGGATTGGCTGGAAGGAACATCAACTAGCGCTCGACGTTTCAAACCCGGCTGAGACGGCCTATTTGCCCCAAATGGGCCACAAACGCCCGCCGCTTGTCTCGATTTTTGCCAGGCCCGTCTTGTAGACGGCTTCAATCGTCGGACGCGTAATCACGTCGCGCGGGTGCCCGACGGCCCGAACGCGCCCTTCGCTTAATACAAGTACGTTCTGAATGCCAGGAACTATTTCTTCGATATGATGCGTGACAAGTACCACCGTCGGTGTTTCCGGCGCGGTTAGACGCTCATTCAACCACGCTAAAAAACGTTCTCGCACACCAGGGTCCATGCCGGCGCATGGTTCATCGAGCACCATCAACAAAGGTCTCGCCATTCTCGCGCGGGCAATGAGCACCTGCTGCCGCTCGCCTTGCGACAAGATGCCGAACTGCTTGTCTACGAGCGAATCGCAGGCGAGTCGAGTGAGCTCCCCTCGCGCATCTTCGAAATCGGCGTCCGTTGGTCCGTATTCAGGGAAACGCTTCAAACCGACCTGCCCCAGGCGGCCGCTGACCACGGTTTCCAGCGCGGTATCCGACGGCGGGACATCGGCGATCATGCTCGACGAAATCCAGCCAATGCTCCGTCGCAACTCGATGAGATCGATCAGTTCCTCGCCGAGCCGGAGCACGCGGCCGCTTGTAGGCCACAAGTAGCCGCACGCAATTTTGAGAAGCGTCGTCTTGCCCGAGCCGTTTGGGCCAAGCACCGCCCAATGCTGGCCACGCTCGAGCCGCCAGTCGATATCCGTCAGGATATCGAGGTGCTGCTGACGGTAGCCGACTTTTTCGCAGGCGATTATTGCAGAAGTCGTCGCCACGTTACGCTTTTACCACGTCGGCGATCGCATCGCACAACGGTCCGATGTTTTGATCGGTGATTCCGGCAACGTTGATGCGGCCCGAGCCGACAACATAAATCGCGTGCTTCGTTTTGAGCGCCTCCACTTGCGGGGGAGTGAGGCCAGAGAACGAAAACATGCCTCGCTGCCGCGTGATAAACGAATAGTCGCCCGGCACGCCCTTGGCTTTCAAAGTCTTTACCAATAGTTGCCGCATCCCGTTGATGCGGTCGCGCATTTGGCCAACCTCTTTTTCCCACAACTTACGCAAGTCTGGTTCGCCAAGCACCGCGATTACCAATTCGGCCCCGTGAGCGGGTGGGTTCGAATAGTTCGAGCGAATGCAGACCTTCACTTGGCTTTGTACCGCATTGGCAGCGTTCTTGTCTTTGGCAACGACCGTGAGCGCACCAACTCGCTCGCAGTACAAACCAAAGTTTTTCGAGAACGAGCTGCAAACGATTAGCTCCGCCCCGGGCCGCAGGAAGGCCTTAAGCCCAGTCGTATCTTCCTCGATACCTTCCGCAAATCCTTGGTAGGCAAAATCGAGCAGTGGCAACAGGCCGCGATCATGAATCACGTCGGCCAGCTTCTTCCATTGTTCGGGCGAAGGGTCGATTCCGGTCGGGTTGTGGCAGCAGCCGTGCAACATCACCACGTCGCCCGCGGGCATCTTCTGAATGGCGGCCACCGCTTCATCGAGCGCGAGACCATTCGTCTTCACGTCGAAATACGGAAAGTTCTTAGTCGGCACGCCAGCCGCCGCAAAGATTTGCGGATGGTTCGGCCATGTCGGTTGCGTTAGCCAAACCGTCGCCTTCGGCATCTGCTGGTGAATAAAATCGGCAGCGACACGCAAAGCGCCCGTGCCACCAGGGGTATGCGAAGTAGCGGCGCGACCCGACGTTTCAATCTCATGACCTTTGCTAAACATCAACTGTTGCACAGCGGCCGCATACGCCGGCGAGCCGGGAATCGGTAAATAAGACATCGATTTCTGCCGCTCGAGCACCAACTGCCCCGCCTTGTGAACCGACTCGAGGATCGGCGTCTTGCCCGTGTTATCCTGGTAAACACCGACGCTCAAGTTAATCTTCTTTGGATTGGGATCCTGCCGGAACGCCTCGCTCAGTCCCAAAATGGCGTCCGGCGGAGCGGAATGGATGGCTTCGAACATCGACGGCTTTTCCTGAAATCGCGTGGTGAATTGTCTTCGAATGGCTGGCCGAGTTTTGGATGCGCGACAAGAACTGCGAAACTTGACGCCCTATCTCTTCCCGTGGGACAATCATAGAAGCCGCCGAGTTCGGTTCCAAGTGCCTGTTGATTCCTTCACCCAGGCGCTTCTCTCTAGCGCGGCATCCTTCCTCGCCCGGCCTACCTGCTATGTCCTCACCCCGTATTGGCGTCTGGTTTATTGGTGCGCGGGGCGGCGTGGCGGCGACGGCGACGCTCGGGCTTCTGGCACTGCAAAAAGGTCTCACCGATTCCGTGGGACTCGTTAGCAGCCTGCCACAATTTGCGAGCGTCGACCTGGTGCCATGGCAATCTTTCGTGGTCGGCGGACATGAAATCCGTAGCGGGTCGCTGAGTGAATCTCTGAGCCGCCTTCACACCGAGAGCCACGTGTTCGACGCCGCACTCGTCGACGCGTGCCAGTCTGAGCTCGCGGCCGCCGATTCGCGAATCCGCGGCGGCACGCTTGCCAATTGCGGCCCAACCATTGGCAGTCTTGCATGCCCCAACATGCAAAAGTTTTCGCACGAAAGCCATGCGGAAACGATCGATCGTCTGCAAAACGACTTACGAGGCTTTCAGACGGCCACAGACGTCGAACGCGTTGTAGTGGTAAATGTCGCGTCCACCGAGCCTTCCGATGAGAACTTGCGGCTCTCCGACCGCTGGAATGACTTCGATGCTCGCCTCAAAGATGGTTCCTTGAAATCGCTTCCTGCAAGCTCGCTGTATGCGATCGCGGCACTCGATTTGGGCATGCCGTTCATCAACTTCACGCCTTCACTAGGCGCCAATCCGGCCGCGATTCAGGAACTGGCGGAAACTCGCGGGACATGCCACGCAGGCCAGGATGGAAAAACTGGCGAAACACTGCTCAAAAGCGTGCTGGCACCCATGTTCGCCGCCCGCAATTTGCAGGTACTTAGCTGGGTCGGACACAACATATTTGGCAACCTTGATGGTTTGGTACTCGACGACCCGGCCAACAAAGCATCCAAAGTTAAAACCAAAGACCAACTTGTAAAAAGCATCCTCGGTTACGACCCGCAAACCTTGGTGTCGATCGAGTACATCCGCAGCCTCGGCGATTGGAAAACTGCTTGGGATCACATCCATTTCAAAGGTTTTTTGGGCACGCCGATGACGCTCCAGCTCACCTGGCAAGGATGCGATTCGCTGCTCGCTGCGCCCCTTGTTTTAGACTTGGTGCGGTTTGTCGAACTCGCGCGACGCAAAAATGAAGTTGGCGTGCTGTCGCAATTGGGAAGTTTTTTCAAACGCCCGTTAGGTCTCGCCGAACACGATTTTTCTCGGCAATTCTCGCTGCTTTGCCACTGGGCCGAGCAACATAGCAAATAGTGAACGGGTCTTTGCGCGACTTTAAATTCGCGAATCGAATCCAGTTCGAATTGAGATTCGCCGATAATAGCTGCGTTGTAAATTCGTCATCTTCGGCGCGTTTGTGAGAAAACAATCGCCGCTCCGCGACCAATAATATTCGCGAATCTGCCCTGATCCGCCTTGACGCGCTCCCCGCTAACTTGCTTCAATGCGCGCGTCAATGCTGGGTTCGACCTTTTCAAGCCACACCGACCACCGACTCAAATATAAAATTCACCGTCCGATTAAATGCCACTCGGCGGTGCTTATCGAAACTTTTGTTCTGAGGATGTCTCTCCCCGATTCTCGGCGCCCCTGGGGGATTGACCAACTGTGATGACTGCGGGCGCTACAACGGAAGGAGCCACTTACGATGGCAAAGAAAAAGGCTGCTAAGAAAGCCGCTAAGAAGTCGACCAAGAAGAAGGCCGCTGGCAAGAAGAGCGCTGCGAAGAAGTCGCCGAAGGCTCGCGCTGCCAAGAAGTCGGCCGCTAAGAAGTCGACCAAGAAGTCGGCCACCAAGGCCCCTTCGGCCGCTCCCCAGCTGTAATCCAGCTGCCGAGTCGGCTATTCGTCGGCTCTTTGGGACTTGAAACAAAGACAAAAACCGGTTGATCGGTGTGCCTTAGGGCCCGCCCAACCGGTTTGTTTTTTTGGTCCGCCAGCCGTGCCCCTGCTCTGCTATACTTGAATTAGCAGTATTTTTGGCAGCCTGCCTTGTCCCTCCCGCCTCGTTGCCGATATTCTGCAACGCTAGCACCTAATCCGCATTCATCCTTTCATTCTTCGACTGTGCCCCCTACGGAAAAGAAAGAACGCCCGAAGCCCCCGACCTCTTCTGGATTTAGCAAGCTGGGGCTATCCGACCCGATGTTGGCATCGCTCGAACGGGCGAACTACGAAGAGCCAACGCCCGTCCAAGCCGGCATCATTCCTCGGGCTCTCGAAGGTATCGACGTTCTCGGCCAGGCTCGCACCGGCACTGGCAAAACGGCCGCCTTCGCGATTCCTATCATCGAATTGCTCAAACGCGGCGAAAAAAACCACGCCCCGCGCGCACTTGTTCTGGTTCCCACGCGCGAACTAGCGGTGCAGGTAAAAGACGAATTCGAAAAGCTGGCCCACGGCTTCAAACTCAGCAGCGTGCCGATCTACGGCGGCAAGCCAATTCGTGGCCAGGTCGCCAAGCTCGAACGTGGCGCAGACGTCATCATCGGCACACCCGGTCGCGTAATCGATCTCATCGGCCGGGGGGCACTCGACCTACGCTCAATTCAAATCGTCGTGCTCGATGAAGCCGACCGTATGCTCGACATCGGTTTCCGTCCCGACATCGAAAAAATTCTGCGCCGCTGTCCAAAAGAGCGCCAAACTTTATTGCTCAGCGCGACAGTAGCGCCGCCGGTCGAACGACTCGCCCGCACGTACATGCGCGAGCCCGAGGTCATGGACTTCTCACCGAAGACCAAAGCCGTCGACACAATCGAGCAGTTCTATTTCACGGTCGAACAAGATCAGAAGTTTGATCTATTGGTCGAACTCGTTAAACGCGACAAACCGGAACAGGCCATCATTTTCTGTCGCACGAAGCGCGGTGTCGAGAAAATTCATCGTCGCCTTGCAAAGCACTTTCCTGGCACTGACATGATGCACGGCGATATGCAGCAAGGCGGCCGCGATCGAGTCATGAAAGCTTTCCGTGCCGGCGAGGTGCTCATCCTGGTGGCGACCGATGTCGTCGGTCGCGGGATCGATGTAAGCGGCATCTCGCACATCGTCAACTTCGATATACCTCAGTCGTCGGATGATTACGTACACCGCGTCGGCCGCACCGGCCGCATGGGCCGCGAGGGCATTGCCTACACGTTCGTTACGACCGAAGAAGGCGGCGAATTGACACGGATCGAGATGCTGATCAATCGCTTGCTCAAACGCGATGACATCGAGGGCTTTACGACCGTGGCGACGGCAACGCGACCCAGCGGCTCAGACGCGGAACCCGCCACGTCAGCCGAAACAGAGGACAGTGTCCCGAAAGCGCCGCGTCCACTGCCGCCTGGCCGCCGAGCGCCGAAGCGCCATCGTCGGGCATTGTAGCTTTAGCTTCACCGCTATTTAGCGCGCGCTAAGACCGCGGTGACGTTATCTTTGCCACCCGCTTCGAGCGCCAACTTGATCAGTCGATCACAGGCAGCCTGGGCTTCAGGCGATTCATCCAAACACTGGGCAATGCCAGGCTCGTTGACCATATCTGTGAGCCCATCTGAGCAAATCAACAATTGATCCTTTGGAGCGAGTCGAATGAAATGCACGTCCGGTCGAGCATTTTGTGACCCATGTCCGAGGCATCGAGTTAGCATGTGGCTGAACTTGCCGGCGATCTCCGGCGCGACGCCTGCAGCAATGAATTCCTGCTCAACCGTGTGGTCCGCCGAGACGCGCCGCATCGTGCCGTCCCGCCAGAGAAAGCAGGGAGAATCGCCAATTTGGGTCACCGCCGCGAAGGTGTTCACAAAGTAGGCCGAAGTAAACGTCGTTCCGCTTTCGCCGAAATCCGGATTCGACAAATGCTCATCCACGAAAGCCTGTTGAAGCAAATAAGCGAAGCCTTCAATACGCTCTGTCAGCTCATTCGTATCCAAATCCTCGAGCTGCATTACCCAACTTGTTGTGCGGCCTGCAAGGTCCCACCCAGCGCGAAGCGCAATTTGGCTCGCCAAACCGCCGCGACCGCTGCCTCCCATACCGTCTGCCACGGCTATCGCAAATGTCTCATCCGAGGGCAAGCTCAAGCTCTCCGTCGGCATGTTGGTGAGTAACAATTGCTGCGTCCGCGTTCTTCGCAGCACGATGTAATGGTCCTGATTTTCGCTACGCCGCAAACCGATATGGCTCGCGGCTCCGAACTCGAACGACAGCGAACTGCTCGCGCTGACGAAATACTTGGCAGCCGCCAGAGCCGGCCTCACGTTCTCAACCGTCTCGGTATCTTGAAGAGCCATAGTGACGGACCTCCGCTGTAAGAAGGCGACGGGGACTAGAAGTGCGCCACTGATTATAACGCCGGGCTCAGAAAATGTTAAAAACTCGCGACCGGCAACGGACGCCTTACGGCGCCGTGAATTCGTTTTTCAAGAATTCCGCCGTGGAATCCCATTTCGCCGCAGCCGCAGCCCAATCCACGTCCATCGCTCGCACTTCTTCAGGCGTCTTCACTTTTTTTGACGCCGCCACGCCTGGCCGCAGCGGAATTTGAGCACTTGGCCCCGCAGCGAGTCGCGCTTCGACATCGGCGGAAAGCAAATACTCCATCAGCTTCTCCGCCTCCTTCTCATGCGGCGCGCCCTTAATCAATGCGAGCGTGTTGGGAATAAACAAGGTGCCGATTTGCTGCGGCCCCTGATCTGGATAGACGATTGCCACGGGCGAACCCTTTTCCAGTTCGACCATCGCATCATCTGTATCCGTCAATCCAAACGCCATCGAGTTGGCACCCACGGCTTCCGCCACTTGTCGATTGCCGGCCTTTATCTTGGCATTGCGCTTCACAGCTCGAAAAAAATCTTTGGCCTTATCGTCTCCCCAAGCTGCGAACAAACACGCAGCTTGTGTTGCGGTGGTGCCAAACAGTGGCTTAGCCATTCCGCATCGATCACCCCATTGCGGATCGGTCAGATCCATAATCGATTTCGGCCGGCGTTCTTCAGGAACCTGGTTCGTGTTGACGATAAGCACGCGAGCACGTGCCGCGAACCCGTACCACAGCCCTTGGGGCGATCGGTCTTTTGCCGGAAAAGCATCCACACCCGGCGGGGTGAAAGGTCTCAGCTGCCCAGCCCGCTCCAGCCGCAGCGTATTGAGGATTTCATTATTCCAAAACAAGTCACAACGCGGCCGCTGTCGCTCGGCTAAGATCGCCTCCGTAAGGCCAACGGTTTTCGTCGATTCCGCGTCATACTTCGACCTCACTTCAATTTGCGTGGCCTTCGTGAATTCCTCAAAAATCGGCTTTGAAAACTCTTCGTCGAGTGCCGTGTAAACGGTAACGACCGGCGTCGTCTTCTCGCTGCAACCCAGTACGCATAGCGCAGCGGCGATCCACCACGCGCCGGTCCTTAGCCAATTACTCAGCATCCGCATAGAAGTCGATCCCCGCCTTGGTAACTACGTTGCTACAGTCACGAGGCCCTGATAGATTTAGGCTCGATCGGCGGCCGCTCCGCCGGCAGGATTATAGTGCGTTATCGGAGCGTTAGCGCCCCCATGAAGCTCGTTCTTCTTGGAACTGGCGGTTACTATCCCACTCCGCACCGGCAGACCGCGTGCGTCATGCTGCCGGAAATAGGTGTCGTGCTCGACGCTGGCACCGGGATGTACCGTCTTGGTGACTACCTGCAAACCGATCACCTGGATATTTTTCTCACGCACGCACATCTCGATCACATCGCCGGTCTGACGTACTTGATCAATATTTTGCCGCCGGAGGTGCTGGCGCAAACTACGATCCACGGCGAAGCGGCGAAGTTGAACGCCGTACAAGATCACCTCTTTGCCGACGCAATTTTTCCCGTCGCACCCACATTTAAGTTTAAGCCTCTCGACGGACCACGCGCATTGCATCCCACAGGAAGGTTGACCTACTTCCCCCTCGCTCATCCTGGTGGGTCGATCGGATTCCGACTTGATTGGCCCGATCGATCTCTCGCGTACGTTACTGATACGACCGCAACCACGAATTCTCCGTACGCCGACGCGATCCGAGGCGTCGACTTGTTATTGCACGAAGCGTACTTTGCCGACGACTCGCAAAACATGGCCGCCAAAACTGGACACAGCGCCTTATCGGCCGTTGCCTTACTTGCGAGCGAGGTTCAGCCGCGACAACTCGTATTGGTCCACTTGGATCCCGTGCGGGATATTGACGCCGAAGTGCAATTAATGAAGCAAGTGTTCCCGAATATGTGTCTGGCGAAGGATGGAGAAGAGTTCGAGTTCTAATTCTGCCGAAAGCCAAAAACTGCAACACGCGCATGATTGTCCATCGATATGTCAGCCGATTTATACAAAAACCGTTTTTTTGCGACTATCTTTGACCCGGCAAAGTGTCCAAAGACAAAGCCAAAAATGTGCATTACGTGTCGATTTCTATCGATAAATACGGCCGTAGCGTGACATTATCACCCTTTTTCCCGCCTCTGGAACTAGTTTGGGTGCGGTTGACGGTCTGATAGCAAAAGCGAAGAATTATGTCGTGGTACACCCCGCTATGGTGGGGAATACCCCCGGATGCCAGCACCCGTTTTGGGGAACAGAAAACCGCATCGTTGCGTAGCAGAGAAATGGGACCGAGCGCCAACTTGGATTTGCGAACTTTGTATTCGCCGGTAGTCGTTAAGCCGCAGGAAACAGCGTGCTTCTCATGGTCTGCAACTGGTTGATGTCAGGAGGATAAACCAATAACCATGGAGCAAGAATTTTATGGCGCGAAAAGCCATCTCAAATGATCGTTACCGCCTGATTGGCACTTACGAACGCCTTCGCAAATCCCTGATTGAAAAGCCGGACGACGGTCGACTCGATAAGTCACTCTCCTACTGGGTGCTGCCGACTGATCGCCGTCTCCCGATCGCCTTTCTTGATCGAACGTTGCGCGATCTGTTAGCGCAGCCGTTTGACGACTTAATGTCCACGCCCGGCGTCGGTCACAAGAAAATCATGGGTTTCTTCGACCTCTTGAAGCGAGCGTCGAAAGCTGCTGCCCCCGATGCACCGTTTGGTCTGAGCAATCAAGAAACGAAACGCACGAAGCAGCCGACGCCGACGGGTGGCTTCGACGCATCGATCGTTTCAGAGTCGCTTTGGTCGCAGTGGTGCGAAACCGTCAATCGATATGGGTTGGGTCCTGAGAAACTCGGCCGCCTCGCACCCACACTGCAAACCTTGCCCACCGTGATTTGGCATTCTCGGTTGGAGGAATACGCCGACCGCTCGCTGGCTGATATCCGCTCCTTGAAGACCCATGGCGAAAAACGTCTGCACGCTATCCTCGAAGTTTTCTGCACGGTCCATGAGGCGCTCGCTACTGCCACACTGCAGGAAAATATTGATGTCGTGATCGTGCCGCGCTTCGTGCCGCCGATCTCCCGTTGGCTTATGGACGTCGTCGCGCAACCCGATCTGCCGCCCGTCGATGAACTTCACAAGCACATTGTTAAGCCATTGATTCAACAGGTCAGAATCGATCTCGGCGAGCAAGTGGCGGGACTCGCCTCGGCGCGCCTATGCCTGGACGAAAACTCGCCCAGCGTAAAGCAGCAGGCGGAAACGATCGGCGTGACTCGCGCCCGCGTCTACCAGTTGCTGGAAGATTGCGCGAAAGCAATGGAAGTTCGCTGGCCGGAAGGCCGCTGGCTGTTCGCGCCGCTCGCGACTCGCTTCGGATCCTCGGATCCCGAAACGATTGGCCTGGTGCACGGCATCATCGACCTGTTCTATCCGGTGGAACGGCCGGGAACATCGGTCCTCGGCGAGGGCCACGAAGAAATGGCGCTGTCCTAGGAAATCTAGCGAGACCCCCTCTCCCTCTGGGTGAGGGCGCCTTGGAATCGGTTTTATTCAAATTCCTTGGTCGATTTCCAGCCGCGTTTACGGGCGCGGTGGTTTTGCTTTGATTACGTCCGACAATCCCACGTCGATATATTGCCCGCCCGTCGTTTGGTGGCAGTGCACTGCGATCGTATTTTCGCCGACGTGCAGCGCATTTCGCGACTCGTCGTCCAACCAACTTGGAACGTAATGCCGCGTGAATCCGGCCAGCGAGCGCACGAGCCTGCCGTTGAGGTACACTTCCGCGTCGTCGTCATGATGGGCCGTGAGCATGAGCTGCCCATTCTCCGGCAAGGAATCGATCTTAAACGTTCGCCGCAACCATATATCGGACGTATCCCAACCACTGCGTACCACCGCACGAGGCGTTTCCTCCGTACCAAACCCACCTGGGCCTGATCTCCACTTACTGTCGTCGAAGCCAGCCTCCGCCCAATGTGATTTGGGTTTGGTCATGATATATCGCCACGTTTGCGGCTTGGTTTCGCTCGTTGCCGCGAGCACCGTCATTTTCGGTGGCGTCTCAAATAACTTCTTCGCGGCTTCCACCATCCGCGCTTCGTTCATCTTCACGCGCTCGCGGTCGTAGGTCATCAGGCCGTTGACTTCCACTTCGACGTCGGTCGTCTGCGTATACACGGCGGCAGACAAACCTTGCCCAATCAGCGGACGCATCATCGTGAGCAAATCAACGTAAGCGTCCGTCAACTTGTCGGCGCTATCGAACGACACGTAGCCCCAATTCTTCTCCGCCTGCCAAGTGTGCCCACTCACCGGCATTCCGAGGCCGCCGAATTCACCAAGGACGCACACGCGCTTCGATTCCGGTTCGCGCATCCCTGGGCCTGGATAGTTATGCATATCGGCGACGTCGCCGCTGCCTTTGTCAGTCCAGCCGCTCGCTTCGTTGACGACCCGCGTCGGGTCGTAGTGCGCAATCCAATCCACGACTTCCGCCGTATCGTGTTGCCCCCAGCCCTCGTTGAACGGCACCCACATAACGATCGATGGCACGTTTCGCAGCCCATCGATCAATGACTTCAGCTCTTTTCGATAGTTGGCTTTTCCCTCGGCAGATTTGTCGACGTCGCCGGAAGGCATATCTTGCCACACCAATACACCCAGCTGATCGCACCAGTAGTACCACCTTGCAGGCTCCACCTTCACATGCTTGCGGATCATGTTCATGCCGAATCGCTTCGTCATTTCAATGTCGTATTTGAGCGCAGCATCCGTCGGCGCCGTGTACAGCCCATCTGGCCACCATCCTTGGTCAAGCGGCCCATACTCGAAGAGCACCTTGTTATTGAGACACAACCGGTTAAGCCCGTCGGCATCCTTCTTAACTTCGATCTTGCGCATACCGAAGTAGCTACTAACCCGGTCGGTCGTTGCATTATCAGGATCGAGCAATTCAACCTCCACCGCATAACACTTTGGATCGTCAGGTGACCACAAATGTGGATTGGGTATCGGAACTTCAACCGGAGCGTCGCGCTTGCCAATTTTTGTCGTCGACATCAGCTTGCCTTGCAGCTCCGGTTCGTAGACCGTGACGCGAAATCGCTCGTCGGCACCTTCGGCCGTTATCGTGACCAACTCGCGATCGATATCGGGAGCAATCTTCAACGAAGAGATATATGCTTTCGGCACTGGCTCCAGCCAAACTGTCTGCCAGATGCCCGTCACGGCTGTGTAGAAAATCCCCTTTGGGCTGAGCACCTGTTTTCCTCGTGGCTGGGTTCCGGTATTCGTCGGATCGGTCACCGCCACGATCAATTCGTTTTCGCCGGCGGTGGGTTTCAGCGCATCGGTAACATCGAACGTGAACGGATCATAGCCGCCCGTATGATGCCCGACCTCTTTGCCGTTCACCCAAGCCGTGCACTCCCAATCCACCGCCCCAAAATGCAACAGTAAGCGCTTTTGACCAGCCAAAGCAGACGAAGGGAAAGCCCGCCGATACCACAGCCGTTCTTCTGGCGTTGCTGGCTTTTTCACGCCACTAAGGGCCGATTCAACACAAAACGGCACCAGTATTTCGCCGTCCCATTTAGTGGGCGTTTCTACCTCGCTTTTCGGCCGAATCGCATATTGCCACAATCCGTTGAGATTGGTCCATCTGTTGCGCACCATTTGCGGCCGCGGATACTCCGGCAACGCTTTTTCCGGCGAAACCTCATCCGTCCACCGAGTCTTCAAAGGTCCGTCGGCCGGCTTCCACGCCAATACTCTTCCGCCGCCGACTGCCAATAGAACCACAAGGCAAGCACAAAGACTTCGATACGCGCCAGTCCCCATTTTCCCGTCCTCATCTCCGAATTTTTTCGCAGAAAACGAGCAAGGCTGGCTATTGTAGGCTGCGTACGGTCCACGTTCCACTTCCACCTCTTGACAATTCAATAGACTATAAGTATACGTCTGTACATACTACATTCGTTCCGCATGCTGCCTAATTGCCCTAACCGAGTGAATCACCTTGGCCGCGACGTCCTTCGTCCATCGAGCAGCAGCAACCGTCGCAATCAACTTGCGCCGAATCATGGCCCGCGACGGCCTCACGTTCGAGGAAATCTCGGCGGCGACCGAACTCGATGAGCGAACTTTGCGCGGCCTCCTTCGCGGCAAGACCAACGCCCACGCCCGCACGCTGCACAAGCTCGCCGAAGGTCTTGGCGTGGAAATGGATGAACTGTTTCTTCCGCCGGGGCGGTATGCGCCGCATCAATTCGATCGGGCCACCAACACGCTCGTCGAGGAAGTCATCGCCTCCCGCGCCGATTTGTTCGGCAACTGGTCGCAACGCGATTTCGATGAGCTTTTCAGCCGTTTCGGAACCGGCGGCCAGCTCACGCCAGATGGCGTCATTGCCACCGCCGAGTCGATGAATGTAAAGCGCGATATTTGGCGGCAGGTAAACATCATCCTCGAAAGCGGCGAAGCGGAACTGCTCTCACAGTTCGTCAACGTCCTATACGGTCGCGTCACTTCAACTTCGCCAGCAGGAAGTCCGCCCGCTAGTGCACAATGATGTGCACGTCAACTTACGCAGGCCGACAAACCGCGACTGCGACGCTATTCCACGACTGACGTTCAATAAACTTCACTTGGTAGTGTTGGCCTGCCGCGTCGACCAGCGTATCCGCAGCGGCTAATGTAGCCGCCGCCAGCATCGCAGCGTCCAAATGAAACACAACATCCGTCGCATGCAACTCGACGAAGCTTTCTACATTCCGCTGCGCGGACTTCGTCAGCGACCGCCGCAAAGCCGGCACATTCTCAATTGCCATACCGCCGGCTGGCGTGTATTCCACCAGCTCCTGGCCATCGAAAACGGTAAAATCTGTTGCAGGTGTTGGCATTTTTGTCTCTCACGTAATTCCTTGCGACCGAACTTCAAACGGTTCCGCATCCCCGAGCTTTTGGTCGCACCAATCCACCGTACGTTGCAGTGCGTCGACATACTCCTGCCAATGGACTCGCTGCCCATCAATCCAGTAAGTAGGCTTGGGCGACGCGCGCAACTCCGCCAACTGCGACAGCGTTTGCGTGCGAATCGATTGAATCTGCTCAATATCAGTCATCCGATACTAACCTCACTCGAAAACTAACGACCGATCTTTCACCGGTCGTCTGGGTTATGACGTACCGCAATTCATACAACGTTGAAGCGTGCTTTGATCGACACTCTGCTTCATCCACTACAAACCGATGGCGTAAGTTGTAACCACACGCGTCGATATCCCAGCCGCCGCCAATTCTCAGCTCGTTGGTAACAACATTATCA